>JBDRCA010000105.1:0-22480 GCA_043822165.1 Candidatus Altarchaeota archaeon | reverse complement strand
GCCCTCACCCTGCCCCTCCCAAAACCCATATCCGCAAGAACAATAGATGCCACCATAACCGGCGGAAAAGACAAAGACTTGGCCAAATCCATAAATGATTCGCCCTTCTTCCACCTTAAACGAAGAGCACGCGCCCCGTCTTTCACGCGGGAATAATTCCTCTTAGTCTCCCGTATAGTCTTCTGGGTGAGCAACACCTCCAACATCTTCGAGGACACCCGATACTTTTTGCTAAGGCGGGATACGGACTCATCATCTGAAAGTTTGGAGTAAACTTTTTCATAGGTCTGCGCGTCCATTACAGCTTAACTATTTCGAGTAAGAGGAATTTAAACCAGTGGCAAACGCTTTTATTTAAATAAGACCCCTATATAAAGCATATTTTTGTGGGGTAAACAGAGAAGATGAAGATTAAGGCAAAAGTTGAAAACATTGTGTCTTCAATCACCATTGACAGGCACATTGACTTGGAGAAATTCGCAAACACCGTAACAGGCATCGAGAACCCGTCAAGGTTTCCGGGAGTGATATTCCGCGTGCGCGAGCCAAAGCTTGCGATGCTGATATTCAGGACAGGCAAAATCATCTGCTCCGGAGCACGCAGCAAAAAAGACATTAACGCGGCCGTGGAAAAACTCATCGCAAAATTCAAGGAAGGAAGGATAAGAATCAAGTCGAAGCCGATAGTGGAGATACAAAACATCGTCGCCTCGGCCTCCCTCGGATTCAAGGTGAACCTGGACACTCTGGCAACAGAGTGCTGGAACACGGAATACGAGCCAGAACAGTTCCCGGGACTAGTCTTCAGGCTGGACGAGCCAAAGACAGTTATGCTCATCTTCCGCTCAGGCAAGATTATCATAACGGGGGCTAAGACTCCGGGCAACGCTAACACGGCAGCCGAGAAAACCCGCGAGATGATTAAAAGCTACAACGCCATAATCGAGTAGACGCGTTTTTCTTATGCCCTCCCGGATTCAATTGGGAGGGCATTCAATATTTTTTCTTTCACACCCCAGTAGTATCTTATGCCGTCTACGATACAGAGAAAGGCGCATCTTAGATACAGGGACCACAGTCCTGCGACTGACTACAGCGACAAGCCCTTAGGGCTGGGAGTCAAGACCTTCGTCTTCGAGAACGTGGACGGCCACATGAGGGAGCACGCACTGGCAATCCAGTTAGGGGGGAAAACCACGTTCGAGCAGACTAGGAACGTTTTCCTGCTTGAAGCCTTAGGCAAGGGCGTCACCGTGGTTCCGGGAGAAGTCTTCTTCACTGAAGAAGAAAGAGACAGGTACAGGCTTCTACGCGAGGATGCCGACGGGCTATTCGACGTTATGACGGAGAACCCGGCGGTCGAGAACATAAGGGATGCTTTCGTCGCCAACGCAACGTTCGAGTCATTCAGGCACGAACTCATATTAAGGACTATCAAAGGCGGTTTAGAAGCCGGTGACGTGGAAGCGATTTACGGGACAGCGCACTCAACGCTCTCCGAACAGGTGGCCAAACAAGGAGTCTACGTCGTGCATGAAATCGAGCCCCAGATACTAAACTGGGACAGCCTGCTCATGCAGCGTCTTATGAAGGGTGAAAACCCTGCAAGCATATCCGACATCGACTATAAGAGGGCGATGCTCGCGTATGCCTGCGGCGAAAACCCGGTTTTCGAGGCGATAGCGGATAAGCCGTTCAACGAGGTCACGACCGAGGACACGAGATTCGTGATTGCTGCGTTAAACGGATTAATCGAGGCATTGGATGAATCAGGTCTCGACGAAGTAATCCGGTCGAGACGGGTTGCGCCTCTTTTCAGCCTAAACGGCATACCAGACCCGAGCAAACACAAGCTCACGCGCACTGCATTAGAGTCCTTCCTCGACAGGAACGCCGGGGAGCGCCCTGACAGCATGGCGGGGAGATTCTGGAAGAACTAACGTCCTAGTCTTCCGCCAGCTCGTATATCGTTTTCAAGGCTACGACGAGCGCTGCAAACGCCACGAAAGTTGTGATGTTCAGAAGCGTCTTCCTCAGTACGTCGCCGATGACAGGTATCTGAGACACTATCCCCGAGACCGCTCCCGCCGTAATAAGGGTTATGGAGGCTAGGAGGAATTTCGTCGTCTCCTTTTTGGAGATGTTCAAAGCCCCGATTATCAAGCCCGCTATTAGAAGCATTAACGCCGACGACGCGGGAGCCATTCCCAACGCCGCGATAACAGACAAAAGCACCCCGAAAAAAAAGGCATAATTGCCAAGATTCTCATCCAATTTAATCACCTCGTATTGTTAGTGAATTAGTTTAGAGTATTTAAATCATGGAGAACGCGGATGCTGCGCCGATGACTATGAAAAGCGCGCCCGCAATCCTTCTCACCTTAGCTTTATCGATGCGCTCTGACACGAAAGAGCCTGCATATACCGCGGCCGCGGAAAGAATCATAAGAGCGCTCAGGGCGCCTGCCAGTACTAGAAGCGGGTTTGCGGTTGCCGCGAAGAGGCCGGTTATTATCTGGGTTTTGTCGCCCCATTCCGTGATAAAGATGAGGGTGAAGGCTGCGATGAATGGTTTCTTGTTTGAAATATTCTTCTCTAATTCCGATTCGCCTTCCCTGAGCAATAGTATGCCGAATAGTATGAACACTGCAGATGATGCGAGTTTTATTGTGTAGATGGGTACTAGAGCGGGTATCCAGGAGCCGGCGATTACCGCTACTCCGTCGACTGCAAGGAAGCCCAGCATGGCGCCTGCGAGAAGCTTTATGCGGGCTCTGGTTCGCGTTGAAAGTAGGAGGATTGCAAGCTGGGTTTTGTCTCCGAGTTCGGCGGCGCCGACTGTTATGAATGGCAGGATGAACTCTTGCATCGTTTATCCGCGGGTGACTACAACATTTGAGCGTATTTCAGCGCGGCTTCCCGGATGTTTTCCGCCTTGTATATTCCCCTGCCCACGATTGCGTGCCAGCTTTTGCCTGCGGCCTCGGCTGCATCCGTTATTTTCCCGCCCTGTGCTATGAAGCCGGGGGCGTAGAGCACCGGTTTCACGCCTTGTTTCTCGATTGTCTTTCTTATCTTCATTATTGCTTCCGGCTTGTTTCCGGGGACTACGAAGTCGGTAACACCCTGGCGTGCCGCGAGAGCAAACATTTCAAGAACTGAGGCGTCGTCTAGGAAGCCGCCTTCGCTTTTAAGGTACCTCTCGTGCGTCATCCAGCCCCCAACGATTACTCCGAGGCCTGCGTCCTTTGCGGCGGCAATCCACGCTTCTTCGGTTGCGGGACCGGCCTGCGGGAAGAATATGACGGCGTCAACGCCGCTTGCGGAAAGCGTTTCCGCGAAGTTTACGCCGGTATCCGGTATGTCGGTCGCAGCCTTCTGGTGATCATAGATTATGGGTTTGTCAGTGTACTGGCGGGCAAGCTCGACTATCCTTGGGAGCCCGTGAGCAAGACCCAGCTGGAACCCGACCTTGTAGGCGCCGACTCCGGCAACATCCGCGGTCTCGCGCACAATACGCTCGTACAATTCAAGCGAGACGTCACAGGCAGGCACTAGACTCCTATCTGTTCGTATTATTTTTCCCATCTGAATTCACCCCAAGTCAAGCTCATGGTTTCCGTATTTTTTAAGTTCCGCCTCAATCTCCCTGGCAACCGCTTTTCCTGGCTCGTACTTCCTGTAGGCTAGGGGAAGAAGCTCCAGGGCGTTGCTTAAGTAATGGTATGATACTTTCTTTTCCTCGACTGCCTGTTTCACGGTTTTGCCGTCGTCTCGCAGTTCCATGCGGTTTGAGAGCCCGATTGCCGCCATCACCGGGACGCCTGCCTCAAGGAGAACGTCTAGTGTATTTAGGAGGGAGCCTCCTGTCGTCGTCACGTCTTCCAGGATTATTGTTTTTCCTTCCGGCATCCCGAGGAAGAGTCTGTCTTTCGGGTTTCCGTGTTCCTTGGGTTTGCCGCGGCCCATTGGCAGGATGTGGGTTCCTCTCCCGTAGTCTTCCTGTTGGCTCGCCCATTTCAGTTGGGTTATTATCGCGGTCTTTGTCGCGCCTTCGGGGACTCCGTAGAAGCAGTCGGGTTTGAGTCCTGCGTCTTTGGCGTAGGCGATTACGTAGTCTGCCAGTTTTTCGGTGAGATACACGTCTTCGGTGAGGTTTCTGAAGTTCACGTACCAGTGGGATGTTCTACCGGATTTTAGGGTTATTGGTTTGTCGAAGAATCCGATTACGTCGCAGTCTATTATGAATTGGTTGAATTCGTCTTGGTTGAACAATGCCATCGCTTATGAGTTTATTTTAATCTTAGGGTTTTATATTATTCAAGCGATGGATAAAAAAGAGCTGGTTCCAGTAGGGTTTGTTTTATTGATGTTTTTTGTTGCTGCAAGCGTTCAGGACACGGTGCCGGATAAGATGGCTACGCACTGGAATGCCAAGGGTCAGGCCAACGGTTGGGGAGGAAAGTTTATTGGATTATATCTTATGCCATTGGTAACGCTTTTTGTTTTAGGGCTCTTCTACGTCATACCCAGAATCGAGGTGTTGGAGTTCAGGGCAAACATCATAGACTTCGAGAAACATTTCCTGGGTTTGAAGATTGTGTTGACTGGGTTTTTGACTTGCCTTTATCTGGTAACGGTTGCCATAAACCTGGGGTACAATGTCCCCATGAATTATTTCATGATACCCGCGCTCTCAGGCCTGTTCTACTACATTGGATACATCCTGCAGTTCATCAAGAGAAACTTTTGGATAGGAATAAGGACTCCGTGGGCGATAGCCAACGACAACGTCTGGAACAAGACCCACACACTCGGCAGCAGAATGTTCAGGTGGATGGGGGTAATCATGCTCGCAGGACTTGCAGCACCCGAGAAAAGCATAGGGCTGATCCTGGTTCTGACGCTAGGCGGCACATTTTATCTTCTCGCGTATTCCTATGTCGTGTACCGGCGTGAAGTCGAGAAACATTAGCTTTTTATAGTAGAAACACATAATATTCAGTAAATACTAGGTTTTCGGTTTTTGCCGGATTTTATGTGAAATGCCAGACAAAGCAGACCAAGTCGCGAGAAAAATAAGCGAAGAATACGGTAGACTATTCAAAGCCTTCGGGGTCAAACCCACCATGATGGACGTATACCTTGCAATATTCTTCTCAGAGGAACCCGTCAGCCTTAAGGAAATCGCCGAAAAAACAGGATACGGCACAACAACCATAGCCAACACCATGCCGATAATAGAACGCATATTCGACGTGAAAAGCTTCAAAAAACCGAAGAGCAAGAAGATCTACTATGAGTGCAAACACGACACATTCGAGATATTCATGAAAAAAACAAGATACCAACTGGAGAGCACAAAAAACGTGGTGCATCTTTTAAGGGAGTGCGAAGACGAGCTGACGGGGGAAAAACACCCGAAGGCTGTGAGATACAGGGGATACATCACGAAACTGCGCGAAGACTACGACACAATCCAGGACATGTTCACAAAACTCATTTGCATCCACGAAAAATGAAGAAGAAATGCGACGACCCGCCGGTGATAGTACTCGACGACGTTTGGAAGATATACAGGATGGGGGAAGTTGAAGTGCCGGCGCTTAGAGGCATGAGCATGAAGATTTACCCCTGCGAATTCGCAGCCATAATGGGGCCGTCAGGCTCAGGTAAAAGCACGCTTATGAACATGGTAGGCTGCCTGGACGTGCCCACCAAGGGCGCAGTATACCTTGAAGACCAGAACATAAGCGAACTAACAGAATCCGATTTAGCCCAGATACGCGGCAGGAAAATCGGGTTCATATTCCAGCAATTCAACCTCATGCCATCACTCACCGCACTCGAAAACATCATGCTGCCCATGACGTTCCAGGGCGTCGGCGCCATAGAGCGCGAGGAACGCGGAGTAAAACTGCTCGAAGGAGTAGGCCTCGGAGACCGCATGCACCACAGACCAAGCGAGCTCTCAGGCGGCCAGCAGCAAAGAGTCGCAATCGCCCGCGCTCTTGCAAACGACCCCGACGTCGTGCTCGCCGACGAGCCGACCGGGAACCTTGACACGAAAACAGGCGAAGAAGTCATGGAAATGCTCTCGAATCTTTGCAAGGAAGAGCACAAGACTATTGTTATGGTCACACACGACTCGGATCTTCTATCTTACGCTGACCGGGCTATCATTATACGTGACGGAAAAGTCGAAAAGGAAGTTAAAGGAGGAACAAGAAAATGAAGACAGAGACAACACTATTAGTTTTGGGAATATTTTTAGCTAGCATGTTAAACACGGCCGCTGAAGTCCAGATAGACTCGGTGAGCATTGATCCCGCGCACATAGAGGCGGGCGATGAAGTTGACATTCACGTAAAATACCATGAGGCGCCGACTAAGCGGGATGTCTTCAGCGGGAAGACGAAAGACGCGAGCGGCCAGAGCATCCTGAGCCAAGACCCCAATACATCGTATACTGCACGGCTTGTCGCAGTTGACGAGTTGGGTAAACAGCACGTTCAGATTTTCGAGGCTGAGCGAAAAGTCGGCCACTTATTCGTAGGAGAGAGTTGGACGAGCGCTTTTACAGCCAAGATCAGCGAGGCCGCGCCTGCCGCAGACTATAGGATGGAGTTCCAGCTAAGGCCTACAGACCTTGACGGGAAAGTGATCGGAACGGATAGGGTATACAAGTTCACCTTGTCGGTCAAGGGAGCCGCCAAATTCTCGGTTCAGGCAGGCAACATGCTAGCGCTCGGCAACGAAAACGCATTCAACGTGAAGATTACGAACGTCGGCGGCGGCACTGCAAGACACGTTTCCGCGACGATAAACGTAAGCGACCCATTGACCATAATAGGCGCCGCAGAAGCGTACCTAGGAACCATTAACGCGAGAGGAGAAGATGAAGCATCATACAGGATTTCCGTGAAAAGCAGCGCCACACCCGGCCCAGTAATGGTTCCGTTGACGATAAAATACACCGACGAAAACGGGAAAGAAATGACGCTCGATAAAACAATCGGCGCAAACATCGAGGGAGAGCCGGACATACACGTAGTCCTTGAGGAAACAGACCTCTTAAAGCCCGGCGCAAAAGGCAAAGTCACGCTCAACGTGATAAACCAGGGTTTCGTAGACGCGAAATTCCTCTCGCTTAAGCTTGTGCCTGCGGAAGGCTACAGCGTAGAGTCGGCAGGCGAAGTATACATCGGAAACCTCGACAGCGACGACAGCGAAAGCGAAGACTACGAGATAAAAATCGCGGACGCAATAGGCGCGGGCAAACTGCCGCTCAAAGCAAGCGTGGAATACAAGAAAGAGAACATGGACAAAGTCTACACGAAAGACGCCACGCTCGAGCTGACGGTTCTCTCAGCGCAGGATTACGCAGCTTCCTCAGCGCAAAACGGAGGGCAGACACCTGTTACGACGTACCTGCTCGTAATCCCGGGACTTATAGTAGGATACCTAGTCATCTGGGTAGTCTTCAGGATAACCGGGGCAATCACGGGACTGCTCGACCGCTTCGTATTCAAGCGAAGGACCAAAGGGTGAGCAAAAAACATTGCTCGCCTCCCGCACTTTATTCGGAGGTAGCCTAGATTGTGGGATTACTTTAAGCTGGGTTTGAGGAACATAACCCACAGGAAGCTTAGAAGCTGGCTTACCATGATTGGCGTGTTCGTTGGCATAATGGCGGTCGTGGGACTGACAAGCCTCGGAGACGGGATGCAAAACGCCATCGACCACGAATTCGAGAAAATCGGCACCAACAGGATAATGGTGATGCCGGGGGGAGCCATGATGGGGGCTCCTGGAACTGACATAGTTACTGGAAAGCTTACTGAAGAGGACTTGAAGGCTATAAAGAACATTAAAGGCGTTGAATACGCATTGGGTGTGATTCAGACTAGTGTGCGCATAACGTACCGGGATGAGACAAAGTATGCTATTATGTTTGCGGCGCCTCACGAACCCGAAGACGTGAAGTTCATGGAGAAAGTGGATTACTTCGTTATCGAAGAAGGCCGCTACTTAAACCCTCAAGACAAGTACAAGGCCACAATCGGCCCCGAGCTTGCGGAAGAATTGTTCGACAAGGAAGTGAAGTTGAAGGACAAGCTTTTGATTGAGGGTAAGGAGTTCGAGGTCGTGGGCATAAACAAGAAGAGCGGGAATCCTGCGCACGACAACAAGGCGACTATACTGTACAGCAGCGCCCAGGAGCTTTTGGGTAAGGGGGATGAGTATAGTATGATATCCGTTGAGACTAAATCGGACGTTAAGCCCTCTGACGTCAAGGAGCGGATAGAGGAAAAGCTTAGGAGGCTCCACGACGTTAAGGAGGATGAAGAGGACTTTACCGTCGAGACTGCCGAGCAGATGATTAAGACGTTCACGCAGGTTTTGGATATAGTACAGGTGGTCTTGTCTGGGATAGCGGGTATAAGCCTTTTGGTGGGGGGAGTCGGGATTATGAACACCATGTACACGTCGGTGATTGAGCGGACCAAGCAGATAGGCATTATGAAGGCTGTGGGCGCCAGAAACAGGGATGTGATGGCCATATTCATGATAGAAGCAGGGCTTTTAGGCACTGTCGGTGGAGTAATCGGGTCTCTTTTAGGGTATGGTTTGGGCGAGGCCGTGGAGGCGATAGCTGTCTACTATGGAATCGAGCTTTTGAGGGTCACATTCTCCCCGGGATTGTTCCTCTCGGCAGTTTCGTTCTCGTTCGTGATAGGGGCGGTTTCAGGAGCTTTCCCGGCTAGGAAAGCCGCTTTAATGAAGCCGGTGGATGCGTTGAGGAGCTAGAAAGATGATTGAGGAATACGTTCGGATGTCTTTTAGGAGCATCCTCCACAAGGGGGTTAGGAGCTGGCTTACCATGATTGGCATATTCATAGGTATTGCAGCAGTCGTCTCTTTGATAAGCTTGGGGCAGGGTCTTGAGGACGCCATAAACGAGCAGTTCGAGGCTATGGGTTCTAACATCGTTATGGTTCAGCCGGGGCAGGGCATGATGGGGGGTCTTGGTTCTTCTTCGACTCTGAGGGAGCATGATAAACGGGTTATTGAGAAGAGCAGGGGCGTGAATCTTGCAGGGGGCATGATTTCTAAGATGGCCAGGGCCAGTTATGGGGGAGATAACACTTACACGTGGGTTAGCGCGATTCCGACGGATGAGAGCATGAAGATTGTAGAGGATATGGCTTCAGTCAGGATTGCGGAGGGCAGGAAGTTTAGGCCGGACGACAAGTACAGGGCCATTATTACAGTCAGGATTCTTGAGGGGAAAGTCTTCGACAAGAAGGTTGGTATCGGAGACAGCATTGACATAGAGGGAAAACAGTTCAGGGTTATTGGAAGCCTTGAGGCGTTCGGCAACAGCCAGGACGACTCAAGCATTTGGATTCCGCTGGAAACCGCAATGGAGTTGTTTGACACCGAAGACTACATAATAATTATGGCGCAGACTAAAGGAGGTTTCGAGCCTGCCGACGTTGCAGAGGAAATCAAGAAGAACATGAGGAAAGACAGGGGATTGAAAGAGGGTGAAGAAGACTTCACGGTTCAGACTCAGGAGCAGCTCATGGATTCGGTAAGCAGTATACTCGACGTCGTCCAAGCCGTCGTCATAGGAATCGCCTTGATTAGCCTTCTAGTGGGAGGCATCGGGATTATGAATACAATGTACACTGCAGTAGTCGAGCGCACCAAGGAGATTGGAGTCATGAAGGCCGTTGGCGCCAGAAACAACGACATACTGGCTTTATTCATCGTCGAGTCAGGTGTTCTCGGACTTGCCGGCGGACTCGTTGGAATCATAATAGGGCTTGGCTTATCAAAGACCGTGGAGTACGCAGCCGCCGTAGAACTCGGAGAAACAATGATACAAGCCCACATAAGCTGGCAGCTGATAGGCGGGGCGCTCGCGTTCAGCTTCATAGTGGGCTCGCTTTCAGGGGTTTTGCCTGCCCAGCAAGCCTCTCATTTGAAACCGGTGGATGCGCTGCGGTACGAGTAGATTATAGAAACATAGGCGTTTCTTTCTTGTATTTTTCGAATTCGAAAGGGAATTTTTGCACCATGTATTCTTCTTCGGCTCTCGCAAGCCGCAGATACGTTAAAGCAAGGAAGGGCCAGATTAGAAGCGTCAGAAGCGTCGGCCAATGGATGAGCCAGCCTAACGTCACCAAGAGGATGCCAGTGTACTGGGGGTGGCGCATGAGCTTGTATACTCCGTCGGAGACCATGGCTCCCTTGGAGCGGTAGACTTTAATCCAGCCTGCTATGATGAGGGATAAGCCGATGACTGTTATCGCGGAGCCCGCGATCATGAGGGAGGGCATCTTGAAGTGTACGTCGAGGAAGCGGAAGGTTATGCTGTGTGAGGGAGCGTATGAGGATGGAATCGGCCCGAAGTATTTCGCGATAAAGTATGCTGTGAGCGGGAACCCGTACATTTCCGCGAACAACGCTAGTATGAATGCGGTGTAGATGCCCTTGGAGCGCCACTCGACCTTGGCCCGATAGTGCGTCAGGAATAGGAAAGACGTGAAGAAGACTATGTTTATGAGGGCTATGTCCCATCTTCCGGTTAGTATGTCGCCTAATCCTTGCCCGCCCATAAGCCAGACGTAATGAGACGCCAAGGATGGTAGAATCATCATGAAAAAGAGGATTAATACCAGCCTTAACGCTTTCACTTTAAACATAATTTATGGCACGTAACGCATATAAACCCACGCTACTATTCAATAAACGACATGAGCAGGTTCCATTGGGTAGCTTTGGGTTTGGTTTCTTTCACGCTTCTCTTGTTCATGATAAAACCGTTCGTAGACGTCTTGGTCTACGGAGTCTTTTTGTACTACATCCTGCGACCATTATACTGGAAAGTAAACCAGAAAATGCATTCAAGGGACGTTAGTGCAGGCCTTTCAATCCTCGCAGTCATCATCCCGCTCATACTGCTTATGTGGTATATGCTCGACGTAGCAACGACGGAGATTAGAACAGGGTTGGACAGCATAGACGACCCGTTGGGGGATAGAGTAGATAGGGGATTAAGCATTATATCCGCGTCTATAAACTCCCTGAACTTGGAGGATGTTGCGAGAGTAATCCGCGAGAACCAGGACTTGGGCAAATTCGTATTATCTCTTTCAAAGAGCACGCTGGGAGTTGCATTCAGGTTCGTACTCGTCTTCGCAGTCGCCTTTTACCTGCTCAAATACGGCTCTGACGTGAAATCATGGTTTCTGACGACCATCAACACCGAGAAGGAGCGCAATTTGACTGACGAGTTCTTCGATGATATCGACAACGACCTGCACCACGTCTTCTACGGGAATATTCTTGTCGCATTCGTGACGGCAGTATTGGGCATCATCGTCTTAGTAGGCGTGGACATGATGTCTCCAACATCCAAGATAGATGTCCCATACCCGATTCTCTTGGGGGTCTTGTGCGGGATAGCCAATCTCATACCAATCGTTGGGATGAAGATAATCTGGATTCCACTAGTCATATACATCACATTCAACGCATACGTCGGAGGCGCTCTCGTCTCATACGTATGGTTCCTCGTCCTCTCAGGGCTTGCAATCTACGTGATCGTCGACTGGTTCCCAGACATGGTCTTGCGCCCGTACTTATCCGGAAGCGAGCGCATACCCATGGGCGTCTTGTTTTTCACGTACGTCTTCGGAGCCAGTGTGTTCGGTTTTTCCGGGATACTGATAGGCCCCATAGTGGTTGTTACGTCCATAAACTTTTTCAGGGTCATATTCCCCGAACTCAAGAAAAGATACTGATTTTAAACCGAATCCTCCTAATAAGTTCCCATGGAGCTTATGAAGGAAGAAGCCTTCTCAGAGTGGTATCACAGGGTGCTCGCGGAAGCGGAAGTAATCGACGATCGCTACTCCATAAAAGGCATGAGCGTTTACCGCAGATGGGGTTTATCCATCATAAGGGGGGCTCAGAGATTTCTGGAGGGGCTCTTGGAGGAGGACGGGCATGAGCCGGTTTATTTTCCCGTCTTGATTCCGGAGGACGTGCTCGGAAAAGAGACTGACCATATCGCCGGGTTTGAGGAGCAGGTCTTCTGGGTGACGCACGCAGGCAAGAATCTTTTAGATAGGAGGATGGCGCTGCGCCCGACTTCCGAGACGTGCATGTACGACATGATGTCTCTTTGGGTTCGCGCCCACACTGATTTGCCGGTCAAGATTCACCAGTCCGTTGCAGTCTACAGGTACGAGACAAAGCACACCCGGCCCCTGATAAGGGGCAGGGAGTTTCTGTGGAATGAAGGCCACACCGCCTTCGCATCCGATGAGGAAGCAGAGGAGAACATTCAGACCATTAAGGGGATTTATGGGCGGCTTATAAACGAGCTCTTATGCCTTCCTTATCAGGTCAACAAGCGCCCGGACTGGGACAAGTTTCCTGGCGCGAAATACACGATAGCCTTCGAGACGCTTATGCCTGACGGGCGCACGCTGCAGGTTGCCACCGCCCACAATCTCGGCCAGAACTTTTCGAAGGTATTCAACATACAATTCGAAAAAGAGGACGGAACCAAGGAGTTCGCATACCAGACATCCTATGGCCCCGGCTTCGGAAGACTTTTGGCGGCCGTTATCTCGGTTCACGGCGACGAGAAAGGCATGGTTTTGCCGCCGAAGATTGCACCGCTTCAGGCGGTTATCCTGCCGATTCTGCTAAAAGGCGCGGACAAGAACGAGATTCTCGCATATGCCGCCAAGATAGAGAAAGAGTTAAAGTCGCTGGGAGTCCGGGTGAAAACCGACGACGGAGACGAGCACCCCGGAGCCAAGCACTTCCGCTGGGAGCTTCGCGGGGTTCCGGTTCGGATTGAGGTGGGGCCGAGAGACGTCAAAGCCGGGCAGGTGGTTGTCGTCAGAAGGGATACCGGCGAGAAGAAGCCCTTGAAGGCGTCTAAGATAAAGGACGTACTTGAAGTTTTCAACGACATCGAGGATAATCTTAGAGTGCGCGCCCAGAAGGAATTTGACGGGCGCCAGTACACCGCCGAAACTACCGTCGAGCTTGATGAGAAGTTGGGCAAAGGAATAGTTACTATCGGCTGGTGCGAGTCAGACGAGTGCGCCCCGGAAATCGAGAGCAAGGCGACGATACTGACCGTCACAGAGGATAAGGGAGACTGCATAGTATGCGGGAAGAAAGGCCAGAAGATAAGAGTTGCGAAGACTTACTAGAGGATGAACGCGACGAAAATGTTTCCTAAACCGGATTTTTCCGCCGGCCCATCTCGTAAACAAATCGTTGAGGATGCATTCAAACCCCTTGACGCATTGATTGTCTCCGAGAATAGAAGGATTTCAGCCGAGCGAAGCGAGTTTTTATCTTCCGGCGTCTTTGAGGAGGAATCCGTTGACGAGAAATTCATGCAAGAGAAGTAAATAATCAGCGGGGAATAGACAAAGTTCTCTCGGCTCCCGCAGTATATGCGACCTTGATCGCGTTATTCCCTATGAAACCGCACGCAAGCAACAGGGGGGAGCCTAAGGAGGCTTTCTTTCACGGGGGAAGATAGGTCGTTGCCTTCGGCGAGGTAGAAAGGGGGCTCGCGGAAAATTATTTCCTGATTAATGTTGCCTTCGTTAAACCGACCCAAACAAAAAAACAAATAAAACAAAAGGTGCTAACACACCCCACTATAACACAGGTTTAACGGCTCCAGCCCAAAAAGGCCTCCGCCCAAATTTTTCCCTTACGGGAAAAACTCCGTTTACCCACATATGTTTAAACTCAATTTGCGCCGGAGCAGTAATGAATAAATAATCACTTAAAGGATGATTACCCTTACTTGTTCTCCCTGGCTATGCGCACGAACCCCTTTGATGAGACTGCAACACCTGCCGTCAAGTGATAGTCAGGGGAATGCTCAGCAGATTCCAGCCTAAGGTAAGCGCTATGTTCTTGGTTGTCTCCTGGAGGCAGTCCATGCAGGTTACTGCTTTTGAGCTGGCTTGTGAGCGTTGTGCTGTGTTGTCTGCGGTTGCGGTTAGGGAGTATGTTAGGTTGTTTGAGAGTGCTCCCGCCCCGACCTTTAGGGTTGCCGTGCCTGCTACTTTCTTGCCTGCCGCCAGGGTTCCGGAGGCTACGACCGTTGATGTTAAACCGTTTTGGAATACGACGGAATTTAGTGGAGTCGACGCTACCGTAAGACGCAGGTTGCTTGTGTCTGCTGTGTCAGCGCCCCCTGTGTTCGAAACCTCGTATTCGACTGTGAACGAGTCCCCTTGGGACAGGTTGGACGTGTCTGAAGTGTTTATGACGGTGAGCGCTAGCACTGGCTGGTTTTGAACAACAAATGTGCCGGAAGGGCTTTTTGTCGCAGCGTTAACAGTATTCTGCCCTGAAGAGTCGACTCCCGTCACTTCGACTAGGATGCTTGATGCATCGAACGTGCCGGTCGTAGTAGGCATCACGTCAAAGGTCGTCGATCCAGAGCATGTCGGCAGGGTCTTGTAGTTCGTGTTGTAGTCGTCTCGGACCGCCCAGCCGCTGGGGAGATTCCTTACTTTCGCGCGGCAGTTGGCTGTGGAGACTCCTGCCGGCGCGGAATAGACTACCTGTAGGTTGAGGCTGTACTGGCCCTTCGCGTACGGACCTGACGATAGAAACTTGACTTCGCTTATGCTCATGTAATAGGTTGCTGCTGAGACAAAAATTGGCAGTGCAGCCAACAGAATGAATACCGTAAGTATCTCCTTGTTTTTCATTTTAGCCTCCATTTTCACGCTCCTCCACCGGTGAACACGCATTCACCACCTTCTTCAGTAACCCACGTGCATTTGTCGAGTTGGGCTTCTATTTGATCGCAGTCTTCCTTTTCTTCAACCATCCCGCAGGATATGCACTTGTCTTGAGGTTGAATCCACACGCACGGTGCAGTACATCCTTCTGAGTCCCCGTTCCAGTCGCTGCAATGTATCATCCCGCTTTTGTCATCGCAATCCTCGTTTATCCATTCGCATCTTCCGTTGGTCTGTGTTTCGCAAACCGTCTCGTTTACCACGGTCGTGCACGCGTTCACTTCCTCTTCTTCCTGGTATCTCTTACCCAAGTCAAACCACATGTCCGTCTGCTCGCTGTCTCCGATAGTGCTTGTAATGTTTAAGGTCACCATGTATCCGAAGCCCTCCCACCACGTTGTGTTGTCTGCTAGATAGATTTTGATGACGATTAGCCCGTCACTGTCAAGGGTGTTGTTTCCGCCAGACACCCCGTCATAGTATACCGTATAGTTTATGTTGTTGAATTCTGATAACGGGTGCTCCCACTCGTCTGCGAACTCTCCCATCATGATGACGTCATCCACAGTAACAGTTCCTGACACGGGGTTGCCCAAAAAGTCAGCCACCTTAATGCCCATGGATATGTTGGATTCATTGGTTAGATACTCGCCCCACCAGCCGTCAAAGCGCCTTAAAAGCCGGATGCTGTCAGACCAGTTCCTGTCCCAGATGTCATACCACACGCTCGCGTACCTGCCGGTCGAGTCGTTCAACACCTTAAAGTTCATGTAAGCCCACCTGCCGATTTCACCGTACTCTTCAGCGATTCTGCCTGACTCGTTTAGTGTCCCGTCAGCGTCGTCAAAGCAGGTGCAGGAGTCACCGGAGCAGTCAGCCTCATCTACCCAGAGGCTGTCGTCGTCTACCATGATTCTGCCCAGTTCGGAGGCCTCGTCTCCGCGGTCTTCGGCGTACATTATGAACGTGTAGTTTCGGCCTGTGTTGTTTCTCAGGGGGCTTCCCCTGCTGGGTGCACCCGGCCTGTAAGGTCCAGCCGAGAACTGCACGGGTTCCGCGACGCTCAGGAAGTATCCTAAGCCGTCGTCAGAGTAGGGGACGCCGACGATATCCACGGCGTTTCCGAGGATGACGACCCTGTCGCCGTCTATCGACGAGAGATAATAATCCGTTCCAGAAAACGGCGTCGTGTTTCCGAGAATCCTTAGCTCGCCTGTCTCAAGCACCGTATCGTTTGTCAGGAATACGTGCGTGAAGTCTGTGTCGCTTTCAGAAGAATTCGAGTCAATGATTATGACGTTGTACGTGTCCGCTCCGAGAACTATATTTCCAACCATCTTCTGGTATGCCCTGTCGTAGAATGATGCGTTTAGTCCCTGAGACAATCCTGTTGTGTCGTAGCCCCAGCGTGCTGTGTGCGTGTTTATCCAGACGGTCATGTTGACGGTTGTGTCGTTCAGTATATCGTTTAATCTGACGCGCAGGCCAGCCATCTCGGTTTCGTCTCCAAGCCACAGGTCGTTTCCAAGACCTATTTCGCAGTCCTGGCAGTCTGTGGCATAGAACCTTGTTCCGTTGGAAGTCGTGTTTATGCTCCAGATCCACATGACTGTTCCCTCGAAACTGTAGTTTCGGTTTGCGTCTACGAGCATTGCTCCGTAGTTTTTCGGAGTAAGCGAGAGCAGTCTGAAGTTTGCGGTGTCGTTGAACCATTTGTCGTAGAGCGGGATGTCGTCTCCTTCCGGGTAGGGTTGTTCGCCTGAGAAGTTCGCGTCCGAGCTTAAGTAAAGCTTCAGGTCGCTTTGGTTTGTTGTGTCGAGGGCCATCCACACGCCCTTCCAGCTGACGTAGCGGACGTAGTAGTTGTCTGACGGTCCGATGAGTGTCGTGTTTGAGTCAACTGCTGTGTTAGCCCAGATGTCTGAGTTGTTGTAGTACTCTGATATCTCGTATTGTATCTCGTGCTCGCCGTTCTCCCACGTCGCGTTTATTATCCTTATGCTTGCGATGTATTCGCCTCCAACGCAGCCCAACACCGAGTTAGAGCACCAATCCTCCTCGTTCGTGTCCCCTCGCACTGTCACGGTCTGCGTGTTGTTCGGCTGGCCTGACGAATCCACGGATATCGCCACGCTGCTTCTGTTCAGGTATCCGCCAAGGCTCTCCGGTCCGCGGGATACGTTGGTTATCACGTATATCACCGTCTCGTTTAATCCAGTGTTGTTTATCCATAACGGCATGAGACTGCTCCTCGGGACGTTGAAGCCGAACTCGCAGAGTTCGCCTACTCTTTCGACCTCATAGCATCCTCTTGAGCCTCCAGCCGGGGTTTGCTCAGCCTGTAATGTCGGCGTCGGCTGGCTTTCGCCGAGGACTATTTGGCAGCCGTCGTCCCAGCATCGTTTGCCTGTGAAGGTGAAGGTTATGTTCCGCAGGATGTCGTCTGGTTCGTCGCGGTTCGGGTAACGCTGTGTTACCGTGTATGCGATCTCGCCGAGAGACGCCGCCGACACCCCCGTGAAGTTGGTGGTGTTTTTGACAAAAATGTTTCCTGAGTTCCGGTCGTAGAGGACGTATCCACGATGGTCAGCGTGGGTTAGGTACGGCCACACATCCCCAAGGTATCCTGAGATGTTTGACGGGAGACTCGCTAGTAAACCCTCGAGAATGCTTCCGTTGGTGTTGAACCACTCCTTTTGGTATCCTTGGCTCTCCCACCACATCATCCTCGATGCGTTGCCAGAAAGCCTTGTGAAGGCGGGAATGATTTCAACTTCCATGAAGATGTCCATTGAAGTGTCAAAGGAGCGCACCTGAACGTGCGGCGCATCCCACTGTTCCGGAACCTCTGACTGAGTCCCGTTCTCGTCGCTGATCTGGTATAGAATGCTGTATTGACCGGAGGAGGGGATGCTCACCGTCAAGAGCCCTATTCCGTCGGCTCCGACAGTCGTGTTGTATGCCGTAAAATTTGTTACCGCAATCCTTCTCCTGTCCTCGATGACGCGTATTACAGACAGATTCAAGCCCCTAGTCTTCGAGTAGATTGGGATGGTGATGTTTGTGTTCTTCCTGTGGGTTCCCATCCAGTCGTCACTGCCTGACTCGTTGAAGGCGAATATCACGTCGAAGTTGTCGGCTTTGACAAGGTACATGTTCCTGATTTTGTTGCCTATTGAAACCTGGATTCCCGCACCTCCTATGACCATGTCCTGTTCATCGTCAAAGTCAAGGTCCATATCAGAGTCGACTCTTGCAGTGTCGTACACGCCGTCGTTTGCTGGATCAAAGAGTATGTAAGGCAGCCCGAAATCCCATTCCTCGGAAAAGTTCCCGTCTCCGTTGAAGTCTATCCTCACTTCCCCCTCCCGTATTACGCCGACTTTGACCGCGCCACTGATCGTCTTGCCTGTGTTGTTGAACTTAAGGGAGCGGATGTCCCAGGTTCGCGCGAAGCTTACTGGTTTAAGTTTTATCTCCCACTGCTTTATTTCGCTTATCCTGAATGCCATCCCAGAGGCGTCGACTATGACATCCCCCGTGGACAGTGGAGTGAGAGTGTCATTTTGTAGCTGGGAGTCAGCATATACCAGATACACTTTCGCAGCGCTTGCCCGCTCGAAGGTTATCGGACCCACAATCAGGTTGAATCCGTTGAAGAGAGTCATGTTCCCGGACTTGTTGTAGTATCCTATGAACTGGTTGTATTTTTCTATGCAGTCCGAACAGTCGCTCCACAGATCGTATACCCTGTTTCTAAGGTCGGTTGCGTTTATGAACGCGCACCGCTGGGACTCGTTTATTATCGGGTAGGGGCAAGACTCGTAGTTGAAGGAGTATTGTCCGCGCGCATACGACTCGTTCACGCATTCACTGCCTCCGTATCCGTCGGCGGTGCAGCCGTATCCCATGTTGTATGCTTCCGTCGTGTTGAATGTATCAGCCCACGACCGCAGCATGTTCGCCATGGAATATGTGAAAGACCTTATCATGACCCACTGATTGTAAACCAGACTCTGGTTGCCGCCGGAAGCGTCGGTGACCGTTACCTCGATCTGGATTACATACTCTCCCTTCTTTATGCCGGATACATTTGAGGGTATAGTCAGCCTGAATCTTCGCGAACTTGATACATTATCGACCCACACAATCGACGGAGTCATGGCAGAAGAAGCCCCAGGTATCACTTGCTCTTGTCCGCCGACCTTGACAAGCCTTACGACCGAAACCCCGGTGACGTTGAATCCGCTCCCTGCCTCCGCCCTAAAAGTCAGGACATCACCCTTCGAAAAAACAGGCTCGCCTCTTTGCATGAGGTAGACGGAAAGCTCGAATGGCGTCACGAAAAACTCGCTGTGTCCTGTGCCGAGCCGGCCGCCGCTGTCCTGTGACACGACCTTGAACTCGTACATTCCTCCGAGGTTCTGCGTGTACAGGGTGAAGTATTTCGTAGTCGTTACTAGTCCGCTTGACGTCAGATTGCAGGAGGAGAGGTTGCTTGTATTGGATTGTATGTCCCGGAATACGGGTTCTCCGTTAAGATTCGTTATCTGGAAGAGGTAGGATTTCTCTAAGAGGGGGTTGACTGTGAATGTCCCAGACTTGTTTACTCCGACTACTGCGAAAACCTGGTTGTCGGTGATTTGTGGTGGGCCTCCTTTTTCCATCTCGTCTTCGTCGCCCATGCGATCTCTGCCCAGGTTTTTCGTCGAACATCGTGTGCCGTTTTCAGAGACTCTGACTGGTATCACCAGGACTTGGAATGTTTTGACTTCGAACCATCCCCACCCGTAGTCCACGTTATTCTGGGTGTCTTTCACGCGAATCCTAACGTCGTATTCACCGGTCTGCCAGTACCCGGAAGTCGGGCGTATCGTAACGTTTGCCCTTCCATTGCTGTCTGTTGTAGCCCGCGCCGCAGTAAAATTTGCCTGATAATCCTGGTCTTTCATCGAGACGATGGAGTCTATGAACACACTGACGTTTACTGCGGGGCCGTTTGGACTCCACACCTCCACTATGAAGTCTATGTCCTCATCCGGCCTGAAGTAGTTTGTGTTCCTCTCAAAGTTGGGGTGCCCATTGATGTCGTACAGGCTCGTCTCAACGCCAGAATAACCCCTGACCGTCGCATTCTGCAGGGTGCCGCTTGCATTCAATGTGACGGTCGCCTCGTATTCAATGTTGTGGAATCCGGTCGTGTTCCCGAGTTTTAACCATAATATCGTTGATGCCTCCCCTCCGAGGTCGTAGTCTTTAATCCACCCGTATGATTCGATAAGGTCGGTGACTGGGCCGCCGTAGTCTGTATTGAATACTTCAATTAGGTTTAATGAGACGAAGTTCGCGGAAGGTATTTCTTCCCCGGTAAAAAGGTTCGTCGCCTCGACCTTGAAGGTTACGTTGTCCTGGGGGTTGAAGTGCCACCTCGGGTTGTTGGACGTGATATCCCACGGCTCGGCGTTTGTCTCCGCGTTTTGAACCTGCACTACTGCATCGCCTGTCGCATTTTTACTATTGTCTCCTGCAGATACGGTGAGGGTCGCCTCCACAGTATAGTAGCCGGTCGCGTTCGGTCCGGAATCAAGGTATGCCATGCACTGGCCGTGGAACTGCGTAGGAGACATACCGGCGCCAGGACCGTACGTTTCCATTATTTGATATACGTTGTCAACGTCGTCAACAAGCCCTGGAGTCCCTGGGAAATCGGCCAAGACCACACCGTCCGAGTCGAGTATCCTCAACGACACAAGGCTTGTATTACACTCGTTCACTGCATCCTCGGGATCCGCGTCGACGGTCTGCACTTCCGCATCCTCCATGTTATCCCGCAAATCACCGTGCACCCCAAAGGAGGTTGCGAAAACGCCGATAAAAGCCTTGCCGCCGGGCTTCATAACATTAAACTGAGGTTCGTCACCAGCATCCCCCCCTTCAGGCAAGATAATCGAAAAAACCGAAAGCTCGTACGACTTCACCACAAACGACCTCTCGAAGAAACGCTCGTCTGAGCCTGATGTTACAGTCACCTCGACATGCCAGTCACCCTCATCCAAGACGGTAATAGACGGCTCAAGGGTGACGGGATTAACACCAGCAACATAAACCTTGGAGTTGTTGTCGTAATATATTCCGTCGGCGTTATCAGTGCCGGAGTAAGTCCACTTCGCAGTCAGGTTGTCATAAGGATTATAGACAGAAACATGAATCAAGAGATTGGACGAGGAAGCGCTCGTCTCAACGCCGACCGCCACGGAATCCCCGGCCCTGAAATCGTATTTGTCGGTTCCCGTCAGCGGGTCGCCGACGATTACTTTCGCAGTCCAGGAAGGCACCAGCCTGAAGGCCTCAGTCGAATAATCATCTATTATGAGAACATACTCTCCAGGACCTGAGCTGGGAAGCTCATTCATAAACGCGGATGCGTTAAGATCAAACGGATTCGAGAATCCGTCGCTTAGAGTCTGGTTTAACAAAGACTTGTTTAGTGAAGACAGAACAGAGTTAAAATCCATTTCAACGATTAGACTGGAGGACACGTTAGTGTAGCGCACCTTAAAGGAGGTTATGTTCGCGGGCACAATATGACCGGAAGCATTATAAGAGTATACTATCCCGTCTATGCGCGAGCCGGCTCCGTAAGGCCGGTCACCCGGGCCGGGTGGGAGGACGAGAACCATTTCCGACGGGTTCACGTGCTCTACGATAAATGGTGCAATGTCAGTGTATCCAGAGCACTTGACTGTTGTGTCTCCTACCGTGAGATACGTTTTCGGGGCGACACCTGTTTCGGTGGACTCGTTTAGTACTGCGTCATCGTCTATGAAAACCGTGTTGTATGAGCCCGCCTCGTCGCGGTCAGAGGTCCAGATGTATATCGTCTTGTTCAAGGCTCCGTCGCCGTTGACATCACAGGATAAATCCGACTCATTGAATACGCCGTACCGCATCACCCCAGACTTCGTTGGATTAAGACCCCTGAAGGAGAAGCCTGCGCCCACATTCCACACGTTAGGTGTCAGAGCCCTCACAACCCTGCTTGCGTTGTGGTTGACAGATTCGACGAGCGTTATGGTGAACTGGATGGGTTCGATGACTGTGAATGAAAGTGAGAATGATGACTGGTTGTCAGAGAATACTGCAGTCCAGTTCCCAACACTTGAAATGTAAGTTGAGTTGAATGAGATGTTCAAGGAGCCGTTTATTATGGATGAGCCTGATGTGACTGAAGCGTTAGCGGGGTTTAAGAGGGTGTAGGAGACGTTTGTCGGCCCGTCTGTCGTCGCCTCGACAACGGCTTCGTTTCCGAGAGTCATAACGTTTGGCCCGGTTAGGTAGGATAATGCTGCTTGTGTTGAACCAACCAATAAAAATAGAACAATTAAACCCTGGAGAAAAATAGAGGCTTTCATATTCAGAAATACGTTTAATGGTTTAAAAACTTTTTTTCCCGTCAGCCGAGCCCGTACAGGACGTTTACCTCAAGTATTGCGCCGACTAATACCAGCGCAACCGAGAGCGCGAGATATTTTAAGCCGTCTCTTACGAGTATTTCCGGGTTTCTGAGGAGCACTTTGGCGGCGGCTTTGGAGAGTATTGCACCGGATATTGCAGCTATAAGGTATACCAGTATTTCTATGAGTGTGTGGTATATGAGTGCTAGAGAGAAA
>JBDRCA010000104.1:0-6434 GCA_043822165.1 Candidatus Altarchaeota archaeon | reverse complement strand
ACTGCTGTTTGACGCGGACTCCGGTAAAGGTAAAGTCAGGTCAAAAAAGAAGCCGCCGAAGCCAGGCTCCAGAGTGGATGATAATTTCGCGACAGCAGACTTTGACAGCCGGGTTGCTGGTTTTCTGCGGGATGAATTCTTGTTTGATGTTTCAGGGGAGTTCAAGGACGTGAGCGTATCTCATAGATACGTTATCGAGGGGATTGTCCCGCCTGATGGCGTCTCGGATCCCGCGCGGATTCGCGTTGAAGCCAAGCGTAAGGGACGCGTTGATAGGACGGTTACCGTGGACGGGCGCGAGACGAAGACTTCGGCGGATCTTCTGGTTTAGATTGGCATCCCAGCCATCATCGCCTTCATGGAGCTTCCTATCATCGAGAACATTGCTAGTCCTGCGAGGGCGAATACTATGAATCCTATGATTGCCGCGATGAGGGTTGAGAGTATGTATGCTGATGCCGCCTTTGCCCATGTGGTTTCATAGAATTGTCTCACGATGTATATTGAGAGCGCGAATCCTGCGATGAAGAATACGAGGCTTACGAGAAGCTTTAAGGCTATGTTGTGGAAGAGGAGTTTTAGCGGCGTTGAAGCGATGTTTAGGATGATGGTTGCCGTGTAAAGCGTCAGTACTGTGTAGCATGCCGTCTTGAAGTCTTTCTTGTCAAGCGAGAGGAGCATTGAGACGCCCCAGAGGATGGCTGCGTTAAAGAGGAGGAATAAAGCGGCGAGAAACAGGATTATGAGTACTCCGAAACAGCAGAAAGAAATGGAGAGAGCGCCGAGCATGTTTGCGAAATCCATCGTCTGAAAAAGGGTTTGTTGCCCCCGCACTAACCCCCGGGTTCACTGGAAGGCTTTTACGCCATGCCTAGCCCGCGGGTGACCCTCGTGGGGGGCAGTATAACCTTACGGTAAACTAGAATAAAAAACCCTTTAAACATCCTCGGCTATAACACCCCTCTGCCGGAGAGTGTTCCTAATCCTGTGGACTCCGACCTCGAGGCGTCCGCGCTCGTTTGGAACTATCACAAAGTCCATCTGCGGGCCGATCATAAGGGCCTGACCCACCTGAGGCATGACCTGGATAAGTCTTGAGCGCAGTTTCTCCTCGATATCCGCGCCAAAACTCGTCGTATCCTCTGGAATCGCCAGATGCATCCCGAAAACCTCGGGGCTCTGCATAGCCCCCAGCAATCCATCCGTGCTGCCGGATGCTATAGCAGCGTTCACTGCGCCCTCAAGGCGGGCTATCCCGGCTTGAACGGGAGTCATCAACTCTCCGATGGAGCGGCCCCACCACCTGGAGCCTACTTCACGCTCCATGGTTAGTAGTCCGGCTTCTTCAGGGGTTGCGAGAAGGTACACGATAGTTGCATTCGGGAACATTTGCTTGAAGTATACTGCCTCAGGCGTCGTCCCGCCGCCGCAGAGAATCATTCTGACGCGCTCATCCTGCAGTTTCTCCAGAAGACCCATGACTGGCTCTTGCATCCCTGAAACCTCGGGGGGCATTGTCTTCGACGCTAAACTGTACGTGTGTCCAGAGTAAAGATATGAATAAAGCGTGTTTTCACCGTCATGGCAGAGAGACGCAAGCTTTGCCTCGGAAGGCCGCCCATCTTTTCCGTCAAAGTATACGTAGTCTACCATGTGGGTTTCACCGGTACGGGAGGGTCTGCCAGTAAGCTTTACGGGCATGTAAATGCCTATTTCCTCCGCCTTCACGAGCAGTGTGTCCCTGTCGATTCTCTGGTCGATGCGCAAGTCAGGGTGCAATTCCTTTATTAACCCGTTTCGCACAGTGTCCTTGCCGACAGCCGTCGCGCCCACGACCAAAACCATCTTCCTGGAAAGCTCAACAATATCCTTGGTCTTTGCCACGTGAGATTTTTCCGGCTCAGTAGGGTGGAAATCCATGACAGCACGGTCCAGCGCATAGGATGCCGCGATTAAGTGGACGAGTCGTTTACCCGATTGGTCGAGGACCGGGGGGTACTCGTCTTTCAGGAATGTGCTTATTGACTCTGGCATACATTCAATCAACTGAGTCGGTATCCTGTTACCCAACGACCTTTGCATGTGTTCAGCCAATAACCCTCCCCTGCGGAAGAGTCTTTGTTCTCCGCGAGCTAGACCCCCAATATCCTCTCTTAGTATTCTGGAAATCTGTAGAAGCAGGGCTCTGTCAATGCCTAAGCCAAGTATCTTCCTGCTTGACTCGTGCAGATCATCAATGTAATGGGGGCCTAATGTGTGCACTGCCAGCTCTGCCAGAGACCTGTGGCCGCCTTGACCGCCGACACCCCCTGTTTGAACGTGTTTTGTCATAGTTCTTATTTAGGGCAGGACTAGAATAAAAATGTTTTTTGAGAGTAGATAACTGCCTTCTCGGATAAACATGCTTTTAGTCTCGTGTTCGAATAGATTCTGGAAAATTTTCGAGGTGAAACGCACATGACCGAAATAAAATCTATTAAGGCAAGGGAAGTATTGGATTCACGGGGCAACCCGACTGTAGAAGTTGATTTAACAACCAAGGACGGATTATTCAGGGCCATGGTACCCTCTGGAGCATCAACCGGCGTCCACGAGGCCTTGGAGCTTCGCGACGGAGACAAAGGCCGTTTCATGGGCAAAGGCGTCTTGAAGGCTGTCGCCAACGTCAACGAGAAAATCGCGCCGAAAGTCATCGGACTAGACTGCACAGACCAGAAAGGAGTCGACGCCGTGATGCTCGAGCTTGACGGCACGGACAAGAAGGAGAAACTTGGGGCCAACGCTATCTTGTCGGTGAGTATGGGCGTGTGCAAGGCCGGTGCTGTCGCGGAAGGCATGCCATTGTATGCATATATCGCCACGCTTTCAGGGCGCCCAGGCAATGTTTTGCCTACTCCGCAGTTGAATGTCATAAACGGGGGCAAGCACGCTGGCAGCGAAAACGACGTTCAGGAGAACATGTACATGCCTGTCGGCGCTAAGACCTTTGCGGAAGCCATCCGCATCGGAGCGGAATGTTATCACACGCTGAAAAAGCTTTTGAAGAAAAAGTACGGAGTCCACGCCGTCCAGTTAGGAGATGAAGGAGGCTTCGTGCCGCCGATAAAGAATCCGCGCGAAAGACTGGACATGATGGTCGAGGCGGCTGAAGCGGCAGGGCACGCGGACAAAATCGCTTTTGCCCTGGATCCCGCGTCAAGCGAGTTCTACTACGCGGACAAGAACCGCTACATGATAGGAGCCAACGAGTACTCCCCGGAGGAGATGGTCGACTTCTACGCAGAATTAGTCGACACGTACCCCATCGTCTCCATCGAAGACGGTATGGCTGAAGACGACTGGGCTGGATGGAGCCTCATGGTAGACAAACTCGGCGACAAAATACAGATAACGGGAGACGATCTTTTAGTCACGAACGTCAAGAGAATCAAGACTGCCATAGACAAAAAAGCCGTCAACGCCCTGCTTCTTAAGGTGAACCAGATAGGCTCGATAACAGAGTCCATTGACGCCGCAAAGATGTCGTTTAGTGAAGGCTGGGGAGTCACAGTATCCCACAGAAGCGGAGAAACAGAAGACGACTTCATCGCAGACCTCGTGGTCGGACTCTCAACCGGCCAGATAAAGACTGGTGCACCGGCAAGAAGCGAGAGGTGCGCGAAATACAACCAACTGATGCGGATAGAGGAAGCCTTAGGCGGCAAATCAAAATACGCAGGTAAAAACTTCAGGAAACCCATCTAATGGGTTTCCATATTTTTTTATCTTCTACCCCGTCTCTTAGCCTTCTGCCTTTTCGCCCGCTGAATCTCCTGCATCTCCAATATGTAGGACTGAGGCTCCGCGATTGAAATGAACTCATCCAAAGAAGCCTTAAACTCGGATACACCGCGCTCCCTCAAGACTTCTCGAGAGAGAATCCAGTAAATCAACGCTAAAGCGTTCTTGCCCTTGTTGTTAGAGGGTATCACAAAGTCGATGTTGCGTGTTCGAGTGTTCGTGTCGCATATCGCCATTATGGGTATGCCCATGTCAGAGGCCTCTTTGATAGCCTGCTTGTCGGCTGTAGGGTCTGTGACGACGAGCAGCTTGGGCTCGACGAACGAGCGGATGTTAGGGTTCGTGAGAGAGCCGGATACGAAGCGGTCGGATATCACTGAGCAGCCCGTGTATTCCCCGAACTTTTTGATTGGAGTGCGCCCGTAAACCCTGTTGGAGACGACTACTACGTCGCTTGGAGTGTAGGATGCGATGAACTTGGCGGCAATGCGAATCCGCTCGTCGATTTTCTGGATGTCGAAGACGCACAACTTGTCTTGGCGAATCTTGTAGATGAAAGGCCGCATGTCAGATGTCTTGTATTTCAGGCCGACGTGGACTCCGTTAGACAAGTACTCGTCCAGTGACACCAAAAGCTTGTCGCTTGACTCAACATCTATTTTTTCTTCTGAATCCATTTAGTTCCTCACAACTGTGATAGGCAACGCATCCTTCTCAAACTCCAGTTTCGCTATGTCAATGGGGCGGTCAACGCCCTTGGGTACGCTAATCAACACTGGAGCACCCATCTTGATTTGGAGGGCTCTGGCACCGATGATGCGTGCCTTCTCGAAACGGTTGTATTGTATCACCTTCAAAACCTCCTGTACTGCATCGCCTCGTCGATTAACTCGACGTGGGATACGAACATTCTCCTGCAACAGTATCTGTCGAATCCGAGGGAATCCAATACTTTCTCCGGGTTCTCTCCCTTCGACACCCTCTTGTCATACTCTTCCCAACCCTGCGCGATCGGTTTCCCGCAGCTGAAACACCTTATTGGAATAATCATCGTCTTCGCCTCACCTATATGATTTCTGCCTCTTGTGCCTAGGCCCCTTGCTGGACTGACCCGGCTTGTGCGTTTCAGTCAGCCTGTGGTCCCCGGCTATAAGAGTCCTGTCATGAGCCTGATAAGCAGCTAAAAGCTCGTCGCTTCCCGTCCACTCGCAGAGTCCGCGCGCAATAGATGACGCTATGGCATCCGCCTGCCCGAAAACCCCGCCGCCGTTGGT
The DNA here is from genome assembly GCA_043822165.1 of Candidatus Altarchaeota archaeon. GTDB lineage: Archaea > Altiarchaeota > Altiarchaeia > IMC4 > SCGC-AAA252-I15 > SCGC-AAA252-I15. The sequence goes on along the minus strand of JBDRCA010000104.1, from coordinate 1,380 downwards.
TTTAACGCCTATTTGAATGGAATTCAAGTCGACGAAGTCCCTTGCAACGGCTATTGCATCCTGTATCCTCATTCTCGCATATTTCGGATCGTACAATTCCAAGGGCCTAAGATTGACTTTAACGCCTCCCTTGCCTTTTTTAATGGTCGCTCTTGCGACTGCTTTCTTTCGTTTGCCTGCGATGTGGATTAGTTTATCTGCCATCTAAAAGCTTCCTCCGATTGCCTTGCATAGTTCGCCGACAGTGAGATAATTATTGAGGTTTTTGCTTAAAACCTTTGGTTTCACGAGCTTCTCCTTGGATGCGTCTATGCCTTGTTTTTTCGCGATAACTTCTTTTGGGAATCCTATGTAGACCATGATTTTCTTGAATGCTTCCTGGCCCCTGGTTTTTTCTGTGGGGAGCATTCCGCGGATGCTTTTTCTGACGTAGCGGTCTGGTCTCCTGTAGTGGAAGGGGCCTCTGCGGTAGTTTCCCTTGTTTTTTATTTCGAGTTTAGCGAGGTTTCTGCCGATGATGTCTTCTTTTTTCCCGGATATCACTGCTTTTTCGGCGTTGACTATGATTATGGTTTCGCCTTTCAATGCTTTCTTTACGACGAAGCTTGCAAGCCTTCCCAGGATTAATCCGTCAGCATCTACTATCATCTTTAACTTATTATTTTTATTCCCGACCCCTTGGAGTTCTTTTTTATGAGTTCGGGTATTGACGTGGTTTTTCCGCCAGCTGCGATTATTTGTTTTCTCGCGCCTTCCGTGAATTTGAAGGCTGCGACCTCTATTTTGTGGTTGAGCCTCCCGGAGCCGATTACTGTCCCGGGGACGACCACTGTTTCGCCGTCGGACGTGTTTTTATTGAGCCGGTACATGTTGACTGATGGCCGGTTTTTCCTGCTTTTGGACAGAGCCTCTGCTACGTCTTTCCAGACGCCGGCGCCTTCCTTGCGCGCGCTCTTTTCCAGTTCTCTTACCAGTCCCACTCTCTGTGGGTTTTTGTATTCGGTTGTTCCAACCATCTTTTATGAATTTTTTTGAAAGGTTGCGGGGGACGAGGTTTGAACTCGCGTAGGCCTGTGCCACACGGCCCTCAACCGTGCCCCTTTGACCAACTCGGGCACCCCCGCATGGTGGATGCCTTATTTTATGTTTTTCTTGAGTGATTCGATTTTTTCTTCGAATGACGTGAATGCTTGCGCTACTAGTTCTTTTACGGGTAATTGCCCGTATGATTCTATCATGAAGTCGTATCCGTTCTTGGTTTCCTCGTATGCTGCGATTCCTGCCTGCCATTTGATGTGGTCTGATCCTTTGCCGAGGATTGCCTTTGACTCGAGCTTTATTTTTTGTTTTTCGGTGATTTTCACTATCGGCGTCTTAGGG
>JBDRCA010000103.1:0-3266 GCA_043822165.1 Candidatus Altarchaeota archaeon | reverse complement strand
TTTTGTCTGATGCCCCTTTCATCGAGCCGTCCATGGATTCTTTCATAGCCATTTATATTGCCGGTCTCTTGCCTTTGACGAATGATATGAACACTACCTGGAAGATGATAAGGCCCAAGAGTATCAACCAGAATAATGTTTCTGTTATGACTCCTCCTCCAATGAAGCTTGAGAGTATGACGAGGAGTGTAACCCCCATTGAAGGCAGTATTATCGCGCCTAGCATGTACATTAACCCCCACATGTTGAGTTCCTGGGCGTAGGATTTGATCTTGTTTTCCTTGTCGATTCGCAGGTCAGACGATATCGCAGCTAGCGCTCTTTTTATGTCTGATCCGGAGCGTACTGTGTTTACGATTTGCCAGAGTACGTTTCTCAGGTAGTCTGAAGGCGACCAGAGTCCTACGCCGTCTAGCACGTCTGTCATGGATTTTCCGGCTTCTACTTCCTGGACTATTTCATCTGCTATTACCGAGCATTCCCCGTATTTTCCTTTGCCGACGTTTACGAGGGTGTCGAATAAGGGGACTCCGGAGGAGAGTTGGATTTCCATGTCTTTGAGCATGTATTCGAGGTCCCGGTCTATGAGTCTTCCGCGCTTTGATATTTCGAGTTTGGGCACGAACAGGAGATACAGGAACATTATGAAGGTTATGAAGATTGAGAACAGGAGGGCTATGTAGAACTGGTCTTTTCCTTTCACGAGAACCAGTGGGAGGACTATTATGAACATGCAGCCGATAAGCGTCATGAGCGCCAGGTACATGACGACTGACAGGAACTGTGTCGTGTCGATGGTGTATCCCGCCCTTTTGAGGTCCCATTCAAGGTCCGGGAACAACAATACAAGTCGCTTAGCCGGCTCCTCGAACGGTTTCGCCGTCTCGCGGGCGAGCTTTGACTTAAAGATTGACGCCATCTTCAGCTTTCCTCGTCAGCCTCTTCCGGCTTCTCCGGGGGCTTGCCTTTTTTTACCAAATCCAGGACCTTCTCCTTGTCCAAGTAGTAGTGCGCGATTATCCTGCCGACATCGTTCACGCTCCTGACCCTGTTTTTAAGAAGCCACTCAAGGATTAGTTTCTTACCATTAAGGTCTTCAATCATCTCCTGCTCGCTCATGCCTGCGAAGAGCTCGAGCTCGTCTTTTATCCTGACGCTGGAATACACCTGCTCTATTTTATCAGTCTTGGAGTTCCAGCGGAACAGGGTGTTCAACTCCGGCTTGTCGCCTCCCTTCGTCAATTCCGCTATCTCGAACGTTCTGCGGGCTCCGCTGCGTCTGTTGCGGTATTGGACGACTATCAGGTGGAGAGATGAGAAGACCGTCGGAGGAATGTCCATGGGCGGAGTCGTTATCCTGTCAACGACTTCGTATGCCTGTTCAGCGTGGAATGTGCCGTAAACGGAGTGACCGGTATGCATGGCCTCGAACAAGACTTCAGTCTCGCGTTTACGCCTTACTTCACCGACTATGATTCTGTCGGGGCGCATACGAAGCGCGTTCTGTATGAGGTCGAGCATCGAAATCTCACCTTCACCGTGAGGGTTAGGAGGCCTTATAGTCAACGGCACCCAATGCAGGTACTTGGGCAGGTTAAGCTCGCGCGTGTCTTCCATGGTGAGTATCCTGTGGTTTGCCGGCATGAAAGGCATGAGGGCGTTTAGCATCGTTGTTTTACCGGATGCCGTGCCGCCTGCGACGAGCATGCTGAACTCGTATTCTACTGCAAGCCATAGGAAAGCGGCTGCTTCAGGGGATATGGTGCAGACTTTCGGGTCCATCATGTGGATCATGGTCCACGGCGTCCTCGTGAACCGCCGTATTGTGATAGTGTTCCCGAAACTGGATACAGGGAAAAGCGTCGCGTTCACACGGTCTCCGGTCGCAAGATGCGCGTCAAGCAGGGGCTCCAAATGCGTTATCTCGCGGCCTATCTCCCGGGCAATCCTTGATGAATAATTCAGGATCATCTCTTCTGTCGGAATCATGAGATTCGTCTTCACCCACCCGAACTTTTTGTGGTAAATCCAGATGACGTCCCTGCTCGAGTTCACTACGACTTCTTCTAGCCTTTTGTCGGCGAGCAGGTATTCTATTTCACCGAGCCCTATCATCTCGTTTACGAGGACTCGCGCGAGGGTTTCTATGTAGTCCGGTGTCGCCCGCTTTAAGACTAGCTTTAGTTTGTCGCATGCCCTGTTGAAGAATTTCGTCTTAAGCATGTTGAATTTCTCGGAGTCCATGATTGTGTGGGTTTCAATCTGGATTTCCCCGACCAGGCTTCTCTTCGTCTCGTCTAGAAGCGCCCTCGTCACGAAGTCGATTTTTGGGACTTCTATGTTGTAGTGGTATACGTAGTCGTCGGCATCAAGTATCCTGACTGGCAGGTTCATCTTGCCCATGGACACCGTATATGATTCGATTTCCACGCCTTCAGGCGACTGCTTGGACGGTTTTTTTTCGGGCTCAACCTTCTTTGGGATTGGCTTGAAAAGTCCCTGCGGCTTTTGTGAATCCTTAAGTGGTGTTGGCGCACCCGGCTCCTTTAGGGGAGTTTTGTCTGCGGGAGGCTCCTGCAGCTTGCCTGATTCAACTTTTACGGGCTCTTGCGGCGCCGGCTTTGAAGACTCCTTTGAATCATCCTCTTTATCTTCGTCGTCTACGCCGGGAAGCCTCTTCGCCTTGCGGAGCTTGTCTGTAGCCACAAGGTCCGGCGCCTTCAGAAAGTGCGGTTCTATGCCGACGATGTCTTTTTTCCTCAGTTCCTCGGCCCAGACGTAAAGCTCTTTCTTGTCTACTTTGAGCCGTTCACTCAACTCGTCCAAGTTGACTCGGCCCAATGACTTGACTAAATCGATTAACTCTTTCTTTTTGTCTTCCATCGTCGTTAGAGAAAATTCTGCGAATGTCCGATAAAGTATTATTTTTACTTAATTAAATGAAGCACTGGAGGAGCCGCTAACTGGCGGGTTCATGCTATGCTTTCGCATCCAATTTATGGAGTGGGGGTGGGAGACGGCGTTAGGGGTGGGGTTGCTGGAGGTGTTGCGGGGGGAGTTGCGGGAGGGGTTGAGGGAGTCGAGTAACAGTCTAACCCGGATACATTGTATTCTAAGCCATGATCCTGGTCAATCATGAAGTCAGTGTGCTTGACCATGCCGCTAACATTGCATTGACCAGGATAATTCCTCCAATACAAGTAGTCCACCCACGTATTGGAGACGTTAATAGAGACATTGTATTTGTCGAATTCGTCAAGGTTTGC
>JBDRCA010000102.1:0-3353 GCA_043822165.1 Candidatus Altarchaeota archaeon | reverse complement strand
CACCGCATTCTTCAAGGGATGCCAGCACGCTTTCCGGGATAGAGCGAATCAAGGAGCTCGGCTTGGACTCCATGGAAATGGAGTTCGTGCGCGGCGTTCACATGAAGGAAGAGCTTGCGGCAGAAGTTAAAGGGAAGGCCGCAGAGCTTGATGTTCGTCTTTCCGCGCACGGCCCTTACTTCATAAACCTTAACGCGCAGGAGAAAGCCAAAGTTAAGGCCAGTATCGAGCGTATTCTCGCGACTGCGAGAATAGGGCATCTGGCGGGATGCGCTACTGTTACGTTTCACCCGGCTTATTACATGAAACAGGAGCCGGGCAGAGTATATGACACTGTAAAGGAGAGGCTTGCAGGGGTTTTAAAGACATTGCGTGATGAAGGCAATCCCGTGGAGGTGAGGCCTGAGACGACGGGTAGGCTTGCCGCCTTCGGAAGCCTTGACGAAGTAATAGAGCTAAGCCGAGACATAGATGGAGTGCTGCCTTGCATTGACTTCTCCCACCTGCACGCCCGCGAAGGAAAAGTCAACACATACGAGGAATTCGCGCAAGTGCTGGGAATGCTTGAGGAAGGCCTCGGCCGCCAGATACTCTCAAACATGCACTGCCACATACAGGGCATAGAATACACGAGCAAAGGAGAGAAAACACACCTGGATCTAGGAGACAGCGACTTCAATTACCTGGAACTCCTGGAAGCCTTCAAGGAATACAACGTGAAAGGCTTAATCGTATGCGAGAGCCCGAACCTGGAGGAAGACGCGTTGCTTCTGAAGAAGACGTACCAAGGCTTGTAGAAAGCCACAATAAAGAGCTCTTTAATGCTCTTATTCCACGGTTATCGCGTTGACTGGGCACACGTTGACGCAGGTCATGCACTTCGTGCACTCCTCCTGCTTGTCGCCGATGCTGGACTTTTGTTCGCCGTCCTTGTCGACCATCTCGAGGATGCCGACGGGGCAGGCGTTAACGCAAGCCGCACACCCAATGCAAGCGCTATCATCAATGCTCCACATTTTTCGTGAGTATGATATGTACAGTATTAGTATAAAAACTTTTCGCGCTTGATTTTCCGGGTGTTGTTGCTGGATAATACACAGGTAAAACGTGATTATTGAGGGGAGTTATTGAAATGAATTTTTTGCTTTTTGATATTGTTTACTGACCCATACAACATAATGTGGATGGAGTGATTTGCGGGCGGAGTATGTTGATTTTCTGTGGGTAAACATTGGACGGAATCATTTTTATAGAATGTCTGTAATATAATCTTCCGAAGAATTTTTTGCGAGGTGATAACGTGATTGAAGTGGTGATAAAGGAGATAAAATACATAGACGACATCCAAGTCAACGAAGACACGGTCAAAACACTCCTTTCGCAAGTGCACGCTGGAGCAGTAATAGGTTTGGTCGTTGCGCCAACACAAGACCCCGAAAAACAAGCCTTGATCGAATTATGCCTGAAAAAGAACGAACACAAAGCGTTCATAAGGAAAGGCCTGAAGATTTCGGTTGAACAGCGGAAGGAATTCTTCATCATACCGGCGGAGTGGGAGGAGTACCATGCATTCGAAACAAACGGAAGGTTAAGCAGGCAGGTAGCAGAAAGGATGGAATACAAGCCCTTAGCCTTCCAAAAGACACTCCCGAAGGCGGCACCCAGAGTATCCTAAGTAGATTATACTGAACCCGCCATATTCCTGTGATAGAAAAAAGCCTTCTCGACAGCCTCGTCCAAATCACCGCCTACAGTAATAATCCCATGGTTTCTAATCAACACGTATGACGACTGCTCCAGGGCTGCGGCAACCCCTAATGCAAGCTTGAGGGTACCGTAATCCGCAACCTCCCCGGTTTCGATGGCGCCCAACGCGATAGCCTTCTGAGGGGACTTCAAAACGACCTCATCGTGCAGGTGAACGACTGCACCCACCGTAGGGAAGCGCTCATAGACGAGCGCGTGAGTGGGAGACTCCGAAGAAGGCTCTAATGAGCCGTCAACGTAGGCTGTGTTCCCATCGAAGTCGAAGCGGGACACGAAAACAAAATCGGATGCGGAGACGTCGCCGAAGCTGACTCCGCCCCTCTTTATCAGGAAACCGTCCCCGGACCTCGCGCTTATGTTGCCGGCAGCCCCAAACGTTAAGCCCTGGCTGAAAAGCTCGTGGGAGAATCTGACGAGCTTTTCCAGGAGTGATTGGTCGTAGTTGACGGGTGAGTGCGCAAATTGTGTCGTGAATTTCCTGCCTACGTATTCTTCAGCCATCTTCAATAAACTTAAATATGTTCGCAGAATATATAATCAGGTGCTTTAGATGTCTTATATATGCGGGATGAATAACTGCAAGAGTAAGAACGGCCCTTGCACGCATGAGATAATAGTTGCAATCCTGATAGTCCTCATAGCAGCCGAGAGACTCATAGTATCCGGCATCTGAGTCGGCCGACACTTATGGAAAAAGGATTGTACTCTAAAAAGATTTCTTCGGAGGAAGCACGCTGCGGATTCATACTGATTCTGAAAGACAAACGGAAGATGTTCCCTGAATCCGGGAAACGATTCGAGTTGAATCATCATGGAAACAAATTCCCGGTAGTAGTCGACGAGATAGCGTGCGAGTGCGTAGGCCCCGAAAAACCCCACGTACACTTCCACCTCCACATCCCCGTGAAACTCTCAAAAGGAGATTTCGCGTCCATCAAAGAAGAAGACGGCTCATACGTGCTGGAAATCAAATCCTGAAGTCAGCACCCAAAAGAGCGGGCAGGCTGCCCCATGTCGCGAGTTCACCGCCTTTTATTATCAGCACGCCAGAAAGACCCGGAATGTTACCTGCCTTCAATAACCCCTTTTTCACGGCGTCCCCTCCCTTGACTTCATTGCCTATGGCGGTTGCCGCGGCGTCTGCAAGAGGTGTTGACTTTGCAACTGCAACAACCGCATCCGCATCCCCCAGGCTTACCGAGTGACCAACCGACGCGGCGCTCGTGCACACTCCGAGAGGCGTTTCCCCGGGCTTAACATTGAACGCAAGTTTCCCCGAAAAAGGGCTCTCCCCAGCATACACGCCAACAGTCTTCTCAGAGGAAAGACGCAAGTAGATATCCCCGCCATTCTCGACTACGACCCAAGACGCACCGCCAGCTAGGATGAATTTGCCCAAGTGCTCGGCGATTGAGCCCGCGACCGCGGCCATCGGACCCGTACCCGCCGCCACAGCAGCAGAAGCCATAACACGCACAATCTCCGGTGCATCAGCCCCAACGAAGCAAGGCTCGTATGTCAGCCCGAAAAAAGAATTCTTTGAAATATAATCCTCGACAAGAGAGTATGCCCTGACAAGCTCTTCT
>JBDRCA010000101.1:0-3920 GCA_043822165.1 Candidatus Altarchaeota archaeon | reverse complement strand
AAGTTGGGGGGGCCAGATTTTATTGAGTGTGACATCCGGGACGCCAGCAAAGTCGAGGAATTGGTCGCGAAAGTCAGACCCGACGTCATATACCACATGGCCGCCCAAAGCTACGTGACGGTATCGTGGGAGGAGCCGGCCAGAACCCTTGAAACAAACGTCATGGGCACCTTCAACCTGCTCGAAGCAGTCAAAAACCTGAAACAGGACCCGAAGATGTTGGTCGCCTGCTCGTCCGCGGAATACGGGATAACATACGAAGATGAAATCCCCATAAACGAGAAAAAAGAGTTCAGGCCCTCCACGATATACGCAGTCAGCAAAATCGGGACAGACATGCTCGCCTACTTTTACTATACCGCATACAATCAAAGAATCGTAAGGGTCCGGCTTTTCAACACCAGCGGGCCTGCGAAGACAATGGACGCGTGCTCAGACTTCACGAAGGGAGTAGTAGACGTGGAGAAAGACATAAGAGAATGCCTTGAAGTCGGGAATACAAACGCCGTGAGAGACATAACAGACGTGAGAGACGCGCTCAAGGCCCTCTGGCTTCTAACAGAAAAAGGAGCAGACGGGGACGTGTACAATATTTGCTCTGGCACAAGATACACCGTATCTGAGATAATAGATGCATGCGTGAAACTCGCCAAAAAACCGGTCTCCGTGAGGCAAGACAAGGAACGATTCAGACTAATCGACGACCCAATATTCGTAGGAGACAACAGTAAAATAAGAAAACTCGGGTGGAAGCCCACAATCACGCTCGAAGAAACCCTGGAAAGCATGCTCGATTACTGGAGACAAAAATGAAGTTGGAGAAGGAAGCCGTTTATCTCCTGCCTTTAATGGTGTTTCTAACATACTCGACCATATACCTTTACCAGAACGTGTTCAACGACGTCCCGAGAGACGGCGACATCGAGGAGTGGATGTACGACGTAGACGCCCAGACACTCACCGAATACTTCGACCCCCTCCCAAGAGCGGGGACGGCGCCGACGGGAACATACTATCGCCCAATCCAGAAAATCGCCTGGAAAATCCAGAAAGACATGTGGGGGCCGGCATCCCCCAACTACCGCATCTTCTGGATATTCATACACCTGACAGTCAGCATGCTCGTCTACTTTTTTTGCAGGAAACTCTCATTATCCCAGGGAGCCTCGTTCTTATCCGCTATTCTTTTTTCGATACTGCGGGTTAACGTGCACATCGTGAAACGAGAGATAGCAATGGCAGGCCACGGCTTGGCATCCATATTCCTGCTGATAACATTCATCTTCTTCATAGACTACCTCCGCAAAAAAACCTGGAAGCACTATTTTGCAACGCTCTTCCTCTTCACAGTAACAGTCCTCATAAGCGAGAGCGCGATGCTTCTGCTCGGGCTTTTCATGCTCTACCACTTTTACGTGGAAGGCGAACCCTTAAGGAAAAACAACGCAAAAAGGATGGTGCGCTCATACGCCCCCTTCATAGCCATAAACCTAATACTCCTCTTTTTCTCGAATATGAAGTATCCCACAGGATTCGTCGCCAACAGCTGGGGAGGAAGCCAGATCGGATTATACACTATAGCACGAGCCGCAGACTACGCGACTATGCTCGTCTTCCCGTTCACGCAGACCGAATACATAAAGACCATCCTATTGTACGCAGTAGTCGCGCTCGCATGGCTCACAGCCTGCAAATACAGGGGGCTTGACAGATTCCTCATCTTGTGGATAATACTGTGCATTCTCCCGTTCTCGTTCTCCAACTTCAGGGGAATAGAAGGACTGTGGAGATACCTTTACTTCCCGTCGATAGGATTCGCCATACTCACCGCAAAATCCGTAAACGAGCTATTCATGAAAAGAAAGATAAGGCTCATAGCCTTCTACTCGCTGGCATTCTGGGCAGTCAACATAGGGTTACTAACAGGATTAATAGAGGCGACGCTATGACGGGAAAAAAGGGCATAAACGTATCCGGGATGACAATCTGCGCGATACTGGGCATAGCAGCATCCCTTGCGATACTGGCTCCCATCCTCAAGGAATACGTCGGAAAACCCGGCTACGCAGACTACCAAAACTTAAACCAGCTCCTCCAGGAAAACTACAGGCAAGGAGATTACATGCTCTTCGAACCCAATTGGCTTAGAGGATTCGCAAGAGACCTGTCAAGGCTCCAGTTCATACCAGACTATGAAGACAACGTCTTCGAGAAAGGCCTTGCCGAAAGAATATGGCACGTATCATCAACAGACAAGCCCCCGAAGACAAGCCTCACAATCAAAGAAGAAAGCACGACAAAAATAGGAAGACTGAGAATAACGCTCTACGAAGTAAAACGCGAGAACCCGACGCTATACGAGATGCTGGGGCAGGCACGGGCGAGCTTGGACGGCGTGGAAGGGCGCTTCGACGGTGAAAGCGTTGTCTTCGATGGCTTGCCGGAGTGGACTCGGATTTACAGGACTACTGAATACTTCCACGGGGACGCCCATAACGCCATACTCTTCCACCCGATGACAGGCAACACGAAATCGCTAAGTCTTACTGACTTGCCTGCAGGAACATTCTATTTAACGTACGGATTGAAGCAGCGCTTCGACTGCAATCCGGAGGGAATGGTTCACGTCAAGGTAGCGGCAAACGACGACATTATATCAGAGGACTCTCTTATGATAAAGAAGGGGGGAGTCAGAAGGGAGAAAATCGATTTAACCGGAAGCCGGAACAGCATAGTCATCGAGGCAGACACCTTAAACGACACCTGCATGCACTTTTACATAAACGGATACCACGCAGACTAGGAAAATGGCGAAAACCAAAATCTTCGAGAAAACACTGGTCGCATACGCAACCTTTTCAATAATACTCTTCTTCCTCCTGGGCGCAGGCATCCACAAGAAAGACAAACCCGTCTACGACTTCAAGAGCAATCTTATTGACGCCCAAGTATACACCGAAGACGCCCAGGGAATGCATGAATGCACGTGGGACGTAAACAGGAGGCTTTGGTCGTGCAGCGACAGAGACTGGAACACCGTAGCGCGCAGCCAAGAATACGTTAACGGGAAGCCGGTTCCCTGCATCTGGGCGCACGCCATCCAAGACAGGACCATAAACGTGAAGTACTCGCAGATTCCGGCTGGAGACTTGATTGTCCAAGCAGCCTTCGTGGACTCCGCCATGGGCTGCTCGGATGACTCCCCGGTTCAACTGGACGTGTACGTCAACGGAAACATTATGGATTCCCTGACCACAACCAAAACCCAGAATACTGCGGATGCGAGCATACTTTTGAGCGAGGATGCGGAGTCCGTGAAGTTCATGATAAGCACGTCAAACGAAGCATGCAAGCACTACTGCTTCAACGCGGAGGTGCGTTGAACAGGATATTCTCGGATTTCAGCGTTTCTCAGCCAAACAGAATAACTGAGAGCCGAGCGGTAGGGGAATCTTGTTCTCGAAGTGTATAAAGTACCATGTTAAGAGCCGGTTAATCTTTGAGTGAGCGAGTTTTTTGTGGGATACTTCGAAGCTGAAAATCTTCGATAGTATGAGGGGCAGAAGCGATAGCATGTTCCAGAGCCTCATTTTCTTGACTGTGAATCCGGATTCTTCCAGTATTTTCCTCAATTGTTTGCGGGAGTATCGTCGGTAATGGTATTTGTCGGTCTTGTTCCAGAGCAGTTGATGGTATGGGACTGAGAGTACGAGTCTGCCTTTTTCGCCCAAGAGATTCCTGATTTTTTCCAGTGCTTTCTTGTCGTCTTTAATGTGCTCTAAGACGTCTATGACCAGAATCGTTTTGAATTCCGGGTAATCTTTCCCGTCGATTCTCGTTATATCGATGCATCTTGTCTTAGGGTTGATTTTGGATACCAGCTCGCACGCCTTTTTACTGGAGTCGACAGAGTACGTGTC
>JBDRCA010000100.1:0-4947 GCA_043822165.1 Candidatus Altarchaeota archaeon | reverse complement strand
TTGTATAATCTTCGCAGGCAAAGCGTGCGGCAGAGGGCTTTGGAGATCGTGAAGATGCGGGGCACTGCTCATATGACCAGGGTCGTGCCGTTTGTCATAAGCAAGGGTATCGAGCTTTTGCCCAAACAGAAGCTTTTCGGGGAGTTCTAGGAGTTTTTTGGGAGAGCAGAGCTTATTTTTTTGGGGTCTGTTATGACTGTTACTCCTTTTTCTTTCTTGAGGGTTTCCGTGTTTTCAATGTCGATTCTGCGGCAGTGCACGTTTACTTTCTTGGCGTTGGGAAGCGTAGTCGTTATCTCTGGTTCGTAGTCTGTTGGGAGGATTACTAGGGGGATTTTTCTTTTTATGAACTGGCTTGCAATGTTTGTTGCTGCTGAATCGGCGACACCATATGCCAGCTTAGCGCACGTGTTCGCGGATGCGGGCGCTATCACGGCCGCGTGGAATCTTATGCTCCCGGATAATGGAGTGCTTGCGCCCTGGTCTTGCTCTTTTATGCAGTCCTGGGACAGTTGCCTTATTCTTTCGGATAAACCATAGCTTTCGACTACTTCCCTGCCGGCCCTGGATAGAAGGCAGGTCACCTCGTGTTTCTTTGCTATTTCCTCGAATTCGAGGACGCACTCAGTAAGGAAATGTCCTGCACCGGTCACGCACCAGAGTATTTTCATAAGCCTTAATGTATGCTCAAGTGACAGTTAAATAGGTTGTATTCATAAAGTTTTTATGGGAAATGGCCGAACCTGAGGACACGAAACCGGGAGTTGATGGAGACGAGCCGGAAGACGCTGAGTCCCGCTACCTGGGCCACATCTTGGGTGCAGTCATACTCTTGGGCGTTGCAGCCAGCATCTTGACTTTCTTTTTCATGAAGGAACGCTTCCTCTCAACGGTCGCGATATTTCTGGGTCTTGGCATGGGCGTTGTTGCCGCATTCTACTATCACGCCTCGTTTTCGGCTGAAGGAAGAGAGCTTGCCTTGGGCCCTGACGAGCACGTCATATTGGAGACGACTCACGGGAACAGCTACGTTGTAGTGCCCTCTGTTGAGGGCGGCCTCATGGGCAATAATCCGCCGCTTAAGGTGAATTTATTCCTCACCAACAAGGGCATTGTAGCCGAGCCCCTTGAAGTCCAGGAATTCGACGACGAGGGAAGGCTTTATTACTTCCAGATAAACCATGATGACATAAAAAGGATTGCTCATGAGTCCAACTTCATGAGCGAATACATACGGCTTGGTTATACTTCCCCAAGCATGGAGGAGAAGGAGATACTGATTTTCGCGGGAAAGGACACTCAAAAGTGGATTGACGAGCTCACTAACCTTCTGGAGTTGGAAGTCGTTTAAATACTTTTTCCTCTTTATTTTAACCTTATGAGCCTTAAGCCTTTGACTGTGCGCGACCATGATGTCGTCGACCCGGCGCTTCTTGACGCTGTAGACGGATTCGCAAAGATTTTGAGGGAGCGCGAGGATTTCCTGGTTGTGAGCCATCACGACGCGGACGGTGTCACGGGGGCGGCCATAATGGTCGATGCCTTAAGGTTTCTAGGGAGAAAATGCGATTTCATGATTCTCAAGCAGTTGGACAGCACGACGATTGCGGGCATAAAAGAGGCGGACGCCAAGACCATAGTCTTCACGGACATGGGAAGCGGGCAGCTGAGCCTTCTTGAGGAGCACGGAATAAAGGATTTCTTCGTGGTAGACCACCACAACCCTGAGAGGGATGTGCCCAACCAGATTAACCCGCATTTCTTCGGCTACAACGGAGGCTCGGATGTTTCCGGCTCCGGGATGAGCTACCTAGTCGCAAAAGCCGTGGGCAGAGACTGTCTCGCGCACCTGGCAGTCGTCGGAGCCGTCGGGGACATGCAGGATTCTGGGGGCAGACTGCACTCGATAAACAGGATGATAATGTTCGACGCCATAGAGCAGGGAACGCTTAAAGCGAAAAACGATTTAAGGCTCTTCGGAAGGCAGAGCCGCTCCTTAACGCAGATGCTGGCTTATGCCTCGGACCCGGTGTTGCCGGGGATTACGGGCAACCAGCAAGGGTGCGCCCAGTTCCTTGAGGAAAACGAGATACCGCTTAGGGGGGACGGCAACCAGTGGCGAAACTACGTGGATTTAACGCACCTTGAACGACGCAAACTTACCACCGCATTGTACGTGCACCTTCTGGACTCAAACACCCCCGAGTTCGTGATACAACGAATGATAGGGGAAGTATACACGCTCTTGAGTGAGAAGCGCAAAACAGAGTTGCGCGACGCCAAGGAGTTCGCAACGCTTTTGAACGCGTGCGGGAGACAGGAGCAGCCGGACATCGGGGTCAGGGTGTGCCTTGGGGATAGGGGCGAGTACTTGGCTCAGGCGAGGACGCTTTTGGAAGCTCACAGGCGCCAGCTTGCAAGCGGCATAAATTATCTCTCCGAGATAGGGGTTTCATCTAGAGAAAACCTTTACTTCTTCGACGCCCAGGGCGAGATAGCCGAGAGCATAGTCGGCGTCGTGGCGGGGATGGCTTATGGCGCAAGAATCATACCGCCGGACAAGCCGGTCTTAGGCTTTGCCTTGGACAGGGACGATGACAGCTTCATAAAGGTTTCGGCGCGCGCCAACTGGGGGCTCATAAGGGGGGGAATACACTTGGGCAACGCCATGAAGGAGGCAAGCCAGGCCTTCGGCGGGGAAGGGGGCGGACACGACATAGCCGCCGGAGCCAGACTCCCAAGGGATAAAAGAGAAGAATTCATATCGTTCGTGAACGAATTATTCGCAAAACAACGGAAGAGATGATTTTTAAAGGATTACTGCGTATTTTATAGTACGCTTTTCTTGGGTATGATGGTTTAAGTACTGTCATACGCCGCGAAAAAAACTGAAGCAACTTAAAAAAAATGGCTCGAATGCACTCCAGAAAAAAGGGCAAGTCACGCTCCAAGAAGGTTAAAAGACCCGGCGTCCCAGAGTGGGTGAGCTACACCGCCGAAGAAGTCGAGGAGATAATAGAGAAACTTGCCAAAGACGGCAAGCCACCCAGCAAGATCGGTTTAATCCTGAGAGACCAGTACGGAATCCCGGACGTCTCCGCCATAACGAAAAAGAAGATCACGAAAATACTGAAGGAGAAGAAACTCGCATTCAAAATCCCGGAGGAGCTCAGAAACCTCATCCAGCGCGCGACTAACCTTCGCAAACACCTGGGCGAGCACGGGAAAGACAAGCACAGTACGAAGGGATTGCAACTCATCGAGTCCAAGATACACCGGCTCAGCAAATACCACAAGGCCCGCGGCACCCTCCCAGAGTCATGGAGGTACGACCCGGAGAAGGCAAGGCTCGAACTATGAAAATGGCGAATGCTATACTGACCACAACGTCGAAGGACCCGGAGTGCATCGTGAAGGCGCTTACGCCAGACAACGGAGACGCCGACATAACACTTAAGGTAGACGGCAAGAAGATAACGACGACCGTTTCAGCCGGAAACCCTAGGACGCTCCTCGCAACACTAGACGACATCATACGCTGCCAAATAATCGCGGAAGAAGTGATACGAAATGGCTAGGAAAAAGAAGATAAGCTCCTGGAAGCAGAAGAAGGCATTCGACGTTGTCGCGCCGGAAAGCTTCAACAACCAGTTCCTGGGCCAGAGCGTGGCTGCCGAGGCGAAGAATCTTTTAGGCAGGACCATCACCGTGTCAGCCAAGGATTTGACCGAAGACCGGACTAAACAGCAGTTTAACATAACGTTCGAGATAACGGATGTTGAGGGAGACACTGCAAAAACCAAGTTTAAGCGATTTGAGGTGGCTTCAGGATACATGCGGTCCAAGGTGCGCAAACGCATGAGCAAGGTGGACTACAGGAGCGACATAACCGTTGGCGAAGACAAGGCCAGGGTGAAGATAATGATATCTGCGGGGCGCAGAGTTAGCAAGGAACAGAAGAAGCAGTTGTCGGAGAAGATACGCGGCATACTGGACTCCCACAAGAACAGCAAGGCTGAAGACGTGGTCCAGATGGTCGTGTTCGGAAAGCTTGGGACTGAGATATTCCACGGCGTAAAAAACATTGCGCAGATACACAGAGTCGAAGTCCAGGAAATCCGCGTCATCTAGGGATACGCGACCTTCTTCTCGGAAACATCAAGGATGACCGCCTTGTCTTTGAGACTTGAGTTCTCGACGATTCTTTTAACGTCAGAGGGCTTGCACCCGGACTTTGAGCTCAACACGAAGACCGCCTGCTCGGGAGAGTGCTCCTGAATTCGCCACAAGTGCGCTAGCATCTCCTCTATTGAACCGAATTCCAGGCAAAAAACTATGTTTGGCTCAAGCCACACGAGATCGAGTTTCCCCAGGTTCACACCGTATTTTATGACGGAAGCACCCTTTCGCACGTTAAATCCGAGCCGCTCACCCAGGACGGCGTAGTAGTCTATCACAGCCTCCTTGAAGGGTAGGCCGCATGATTTGACGTGTGATTCAAGGCCTGTGAAATCAGATATCTTTGACAACATTTTCGGAAAACTTTATTGCATCATGTATCGAATCTATGACGTCTGTTGCTGCCATGGAAACACCCAGCCGCTCAAACGCCATATCCCCGGCAAGGCCGGTTATGAACGCTGCCGCGCAAGCGGATGCGAAAAGGTCGCGGTTCTGGGCGATAAGCCCTGCTATAACCCCTGCCAGAACGTCTCCTGTTCCTCCCACAGTCATCGCCGGGTTCCCGGAGCGGTTAAGCCGCATGCACCCTCCGTCAGAGAGCACATCCACTTCTCCTTTCAAAAGTATTGTGGCACAGTACTTTCCGGCAAGCGAGGAAACCGTGCTCTGCAGGTTATCGCCTAACACGTCCCCGAAAAGGGCCTTGAACTCGCCTTTATGCGGAGTCAAAACCATGTTTTGCTTAAGGTGCTTTCGCTTTATGAG
>JBDRCA010000099.1:0-6775 GCA_043822165.1 Candidatus Altarchaeota archaeon | reverse complement strand
CGTTTTTGAGCTCTGATAGCTCCCCGAAGCCGGAAGTAATCCAGACGTAGAGTATTTTCGCGGCTATTAGAAGCCCGAGAAGGAAGAGTCCTGCGCCGAGTATTAAGCCGTTTTCAAGGCTTGAATACTTCATGACCGCTTTAGTGAGGCGGTCCGGCTCGTTCATGTCTTTCGTCGCGGTGTAGACGCTGTTTAAGACGCCTAGGAAGAATATCTGGACTCCTGCGAGCACCAGGAAGTTTCCGAGTATCATGGGGTGAGTGTAGAAGAACATGGTGCCGACTCTGACGGGGCCGGACGTTAAGGCGAATATTATGGCAAGCCCCGTGAGCGTTAATGCTATCCCGGGTATCGTGTAAAGCTTTGTGGGGGAGTAAAGGAGCATGAAGCGCAGATGCCTCCAGCCGTCTTCGAAGGATGATAGTTTGGGTTTGCCGCCGCCTCGGATACGGTATTTGATGGGGACCTCGATTATCCTTAATTTTTTCTTGGCTGCCTCGATTATCATCTCGGATGCAAACTCCATGCCAGGAGTCTTCAGGTTCATCTTCTTCATCGCGTCCCTGGTGAAGGAGCGCATGCCGCAGTGGGAATCAGATATTCCCGCGTGAAAGAGAAGATTCAGGACTCCTGTGAGGAACGGGTTTCCGAGGTAGCGGTGAAGCACAGGCATCGCACCCGGCTCAATGTCTCCTCTGAGGCGCGAGCCCATGACAAAGTCTGCCTTGCCTTCTATGAGAGGCGCTACGAAGGCCGGTATTTCTTCGGCGGGATAGGTTCCGTCGGCGTCAAGGATTACGATTACGTCGCCCTTGGCCTCGGCAAATCCCCGAAGATACGCGTTGCCGTAGCCCCGCTTAGTCTCCCGCACCACCCTTGCGCCGGCGGCTTGCGCCTCAATTGCAGTCCCGTCCTCTGAGGCATTATCGACTACCAGGATTTCAGCTTCCAAGCCCATCTTTCTGAGCTCGTCTACTGGGACAGCAGACACGGTTTTCCCGACGACGCCTTCCTCGTTCAATGCTGGGATGACGACAGAGACCTTAATCATCTTAGAGTATATCGGATTGCAACGGTAAAAAAAAGGCGAACCCCGCTATATATACGACAACAAAAATAAGTTATGAGTCATGGACCGGGAAAAACTCGTGGAGACAATCATGGTATGCTTGATTCTAGCATACACAGCATACGCGACGACATACGTAATCCATGAAGAATACATGCTGCCATTCCACTCCGATGAATGGGACCACCTCACAATCGGAAAAGAGATAACAAAGACCGGCTCCATAGAAAGCATCAAAAAAATAAACCCATACATAGGAGTACCATACGCAAGCTACTGGATAAACCTTGAAAGCGGATTCCACCTGCTAACCGGGATACTGCTCATGGCAACGGGCATGAGCGCCATAAAATTCGGCGTGATTATGCCAACGATTATAGCCTTCATGCTGGCCTTAAACGCCTTCACGCTCATACGATACCTTACCAAGAGCACGATTGCGGGATTGATATCGGCGGTGTTTGCGGCGACCATAAAAAGCAACGTGACCTTTTTGGGGCCCTGGTTTTACGTGCCCTCAAGCCTGGGGCTTGCGTACGCGAGCTTTTTTTTGTACGTGTTCCTGAGGACGGTTAAGGCGGGCGGGACGCTAAACGGGTTCGACGCAGTCTTCGGGCTGGCATACGCGGCAGTGGGATTAATTCATCCCCCCTCGGTGACAGCGCTGATCCCGGTCTTCATATTATACCTTCTCGTAAACCCGGTTGACGTGAAGAGAAACAAGAAGAAGATATTGGTTGCGGCAGGCGCGGGCGCCGTGGCGCTTGCAGCAACGCTTATGGTAATGCACATTCCATTGGAAAGCCTTGCGAACCCGGCAGGATTCCTTAAGCGCTACCTCGTGTTCACGGGAAGCGACTACGAAGTAAAGATAATGTACTCTTACCCCGCACACCTTGGCTACGCCGTCATAGCGCTCTCAGTCCTAGGCGTATACGTCGCACTGTCTTCCGCGAACAGGGAGGAATGGATTCTGCCGCTCGCAGTGCTCTCGCTTCTGCCCCTGGCGGTACAGTTCTACCACACGGGAAAAGTATACCTTAGCCCCTACCGCAGAATATTCTTCTATGTCGCCGAGATGCTGCTTCTTGCAGCAGGCATCGGAGTCTACTACGTTTACAGGGAGGTGCTTGCGATGATAAAAAAGATTCCCGGAAAAAACACTGTAAAGCTTGCAGCAGACGTAATAGTGCTTGCAGCAGTAGTCTACGTACTCACGCTTCAGGTGCAGACAACCTTTGCAAACTCCGGTAAACTCTACCACGTAATCGAGGAAAAAGACGTGGCAGCGCTAGAGTGGATAAGAGACAACACGCCCCAAGACGCGGTGATAATCGCTCTACCTGGCGCATCGCAGGCTGTGACCCCGATTGCGGAGCGCAAAGTCGTCGGGAAGGTTAGGACTTTCTTGAGGGTTCCCCAGAATCGCCTGGATGACAGCGGAGCCTTCTTCAATGAGGGGTGCGATAAGAGGGAGGAGATAGTGCGCAGATACGGCGTGGACTACACGTTTGGCCCGCGGGTTATATGCGACTTCACGGTTTTAGAGCATGCTTCTGGCGGAGCATATGTTTATAAAGTTTTGTTGGAGTAATAATATGTTGATGGGTCCGTTAGAGATTGTGAGGGCGGCAGTTGGTTTCGTGCTCGTATTGTTCGTGCCAGGCTACGCCGCGACGTGGGCGCTTTTTCCCGACGACAAGGAAATCGACTTGATAGAGCGGATCGCGTTATCCATCGGATTATCCATCGCCTTGGTCGTATTGCTAATTTACGTCTTAAACGTTGCCGCGGGAGTGAAAATCAACATGGTAAACTCGCTGGCAGTAATCGTCGTGATAACACTTTTTTGCTCAGGCGTCTACTTTATGAGGTCAAGCGAGAAACCGGTTAAGGTGCAAAAACCGGTTAAGGAAAAGCGCGGGAAGAAGGCTCGGACGTAGCCTTGTGCAAGCCGAACAGTATTCCGCTCATTCTCTTGCGCTTTATGTCCGTGAACTCCTTCTCGGTTAAACGCAAGCTGTTCCCCCCGGAAAAAATGATTATCTCACCCTTCGCCTCGTCGACGTAGTATAGGATTTCTTGCACCAAAAATTATTCACGTGAAAACTATTTAAAGAAACAGCGCAAAAGCCCCCGGCCAACAGGTTAAATCCAAAGGGCTTGCAGACATAAAAATACGGGAGAGCAAGCCTTGCGGGAGTATTGCATACTTAAATGGAGACACTGATAAAGTTAACGCAGATGAAAAAAAAGGATTCTAAAAAACCCCTGCCGCTAAAAAAGATAAAGACTACTGAAGACATAAAGATTCCAGAAGACATCATCGAACAAGTAATCGGCCAACCCCAGGCAGTAAAAAAAGTAAAGCTTGCCATGGCCCAGCGCCGCCACCTACTCCTCGTCGGACCACCCGGAGTCGGCAAAAGCATGCTCGCCCAAGCCCTCGCAACACACCTACCCAAGCCGACGCAGCAGATAAACATAGTCCACAACCCCGCAAACCCGAACAGGCCGCTCGTCGAAGTTGTCTCTGATGAGCCGCACGAAAAGCTTATTGAACCAAGGGAAGTCCCGTCTTTCGTCGCGGAACACTTAGGCTACAAGTGCGCGAGATGCGGCGCATACAGCACGCCGGGAAAGAAGGAGTGCCCGACGTGCGGGAAAGACAAGTTCGAGCACATTACCGTCAAAGACAGGGTGAAGACGACGTGCTTCGGCGTTAAGGGCCAGGAAACAGACGTGGTATATGAGCGGGCTGGGGAGAAAGTCAAGACCATCGACCATGTCGTGGAGCGGGCTGATTTTAAGAGGGAAACACTTAGGATGACGCTTGTGCCGTTGGATAGGAAGACTTTCGTTCATGCGACAGGCGCCTCCGAGACCGAGCTTTTGGGCGACGTGCGCCACGACCCGTACGGGAGCCACCCGGATATCGGGACGCCAGCGTATCTGAGAGTGGTCGCTGGCTCGATACACGAGGCCCATGAAGGAGTCTTGTTCATAGACGAACTCCCGCACCTGGGTCACCTGCAAAACTTTATTTTAACTGCTATGCAGGAGAAAAAGTTCTCGCTTTTGGGCAGGAACCCGCAGTCTTCGGGTGCCGCCGTCAAGGTGGAGGATGTGCCCTGCGACTTCCTCTTCGTTGGAGCCTGCAACATAAAGGACGTGCAGGAGATACTCTCGCCGCTTCGCTCGAGGATACTGGGCAACGGCTACGAGATACTGCTTGAAACGTATATGCCCGACACCGAAGAAAACAGGGCGTATATGGCCCAGTTCATAGCCCAGGAGATAGTCAAAGACGCGAAGATTCCGCCGGCAAGCCGGGCCTCCATAGACCTTGTCATAGAGGAGGCAGGCAAGAGGGCAAGAGTCATGGATGACGCCAAAAACGCGCTCACTTTGAGGCTAAGAGACCTTGGGGGAGTGGTAAGGCTTGCAGGAGACTTTGCGAAACTCGAAAAATCAAAGCTCATCGAGCCCAAACACATTAAAGAGGCCATCAACGAGGCGAAACCCATCGAATACCAGCTCGAGGAGCGCTACGGGAGCGTGTGGAAGGGCATTGAAAAAGACAGGATAATCTCCCCGGACTACGGGAAGACCGGGTCAAGCTACGTCTAGCTTTCGCGCGTTGATGCCTGTCGAAGCATGCTGTCTTGCAGGTATATTAACGAGAAGAATCTTAATCAAGTATAAGTGGTGGTTTGGATGGTTTCTTTCGCTGACGTGCAAAGCATATACAGGAACGAGAAGAACATGCCGTCGCTCCAGATTATTCCGCGCGACTTCTTCCAGGATGCCAACGCCCTTGCTGATTCCCTTGAAGGAGAGCACAGGAAGCACTTGAACAAGCTGCTGGAGGAGATCATACTTCGCAGGCGAAACAAGATAGTCTTGCATGCGCTGCGTATTTCAGACGATGTTGTGCATCCAACGAACATTCACCCAATGGAGGAGGACTTTTTCGCGGAAGTCGCATCCCTGGTCACGGGATACAAGAAAAAGTTCCTTGAAGCAAAACCTGTAAAAAAGAAGGCTCAAGCACCGTCTCCCGCCCCGGACGTCGTGTCGGTCAGGATTGTGAAGGCGATACCCGAGATTGTGGGCTCTGACTCGAATTCCTACGGACCCTTCAAGGAAGACGACGTCGTCGAGCTTCCCCGCGAGAACGCGGACATCCTCTTGAAGAGGGGTTTCGCGGAAGCTGTTTCAACGGAATAGAGTTAACACTTATATTCTTTGATTACCTAATCCCTTCCGATGAACTGCGGTTTCTGCGGGAGACCCGTCTACGACGGCCAGCCGATTTGCCAGGGATGCAGGAAATCCAGGTCGCGTGCTGGGTCGAGGATTCAGCGCAAATACGACAGGGAATTCATCCAAAAGGAAAAGGACGGGAAACTAAACGAGCAGGGTTGGGAGGAGGAGGAAGAGGAAGACGCCCAGGACGCTTGGGCTGATTAAAGCTTTCACCCCTTGTACTGCAGGGGGTGTTTTACCGGGCACTCCCACTTGCACAGACCGTATGATTTGATTTTCGCGCACGTCGGGCAGCTGTATTTGGTTGCGCCGCGCTGACCTGACAGGAATCTTAGCTGATACCTTGTCTTGGATTCGTCGAAAGACGGGGACTGAGAGAACACTTCGACGACCCTGTCCTCCTGGTATCCTCTCCCAAAGAGATACGTTCCCAGTATGAACATTATGTTGTGCGTAGCCTGACCCGCAGACATGAGCGCTATCATCTCCGTTATGCAGGGGGGATTGGCCGCTCCGCGAATATTTTCCTCGAATGCCTTCTTGCTTGCCGCGGAAAGAGTGACCTCGATTCTCCTGGCCTCTGCGACAATCTCTGCCGGAGCGCTTTTTACGTCAACAGCCTCCGCAACCCTGATGCCGATTTTCTCTCGTAGTATATCCTTTCTCTCAGAATCCAATACTTCCACGAAACCTGAGCGGACCTTGCGGTTAACGAGCCTGAAACGCGCGTCAGCTCTCGCAAGACGCTCGGTTAGGCGGAGAAACTCTGCGATAGGAAGTTTCCCGTCCTCGAAGACGAGACCCAGTTCTGCCGCAAGCCTCTCGTAGTCGCGGGCGTCTTGCTTGAAGAACTCGTAGGCGGCAGATGCCTCGCTTAAAGCATACTTGCGCCTGCTCGCGCCCCCCACCAGAGCGGCGATAAGCCTTGCGATGGGGTAGCTTAATACCGTCAACTCCTGGGAGACACTGTCACCAAGCTCGGGGTGAATGGTTCCCCGCAGCCCGTCCAGAAAACGGGTCTTCCCGGCGCCAAGGCATGCTCCGTAGACTGGGTGCGCCAGTATTTCGGAAAGCGTCAGGGATAATCCCTTGACGTATTCTTTTGATTCCCGCGTGAACGGATACTTGGCGCAGTAGAGGATGTCTTTTTTTGCCATCGTTCTTTTTAATTTACGCATACAATCTATAAACAATGAAAAACCACGGGAGAGTATATAAATTAACGTCCGCGGCCGTGATACTCGCAGCCATAGGGTTGATTGCAGCCATCACAGTCGCATGGTACATGTGGGGCTACGACTACGTAGTCGCGCCCACAACCCTAACGGTTATGGAGCAGGCAGGCGGCCTGGTTTGAAGGCTTACCCTATTTTCTTGGCTAAACCCGCGAGATAGGCTTTGCCTTCTTTGAGGGTTTCCTTGCCTTTTTTTGTGATG
>JBDRCA010000098.1:0-11120 GCA_043822165.1 Candidatus Altarchaeota archaeon | reverse complement strand
ACCGATCCCTCGTGGATTAAAGCTATGGATGAATCGCATATTTAAGCGCGTGAAAAACGGTTAAGCAGACTACGACGAAGCCTTGCATGAGCCTTTTAGGAGCCTATTTTTTCTTCAGGTAGATGGAGCCTTTTTTCACGTCACCTGTGGTTTGCGTTGATACTTGCATTGACCCGCCCGTAACTATTGTGACGCCCTGTCCAGGTGTTACTCCGAGGAATGCGTCAGCTTCAACTCGCTTTTTACTTTACTGTCATCAACTGTTGAGTGGACGACGTCAAAGCCTAGTTCTCCTTGCTGGCCGGCAAACCGGTATCTGCTTGAGGCTGTGTCAAAGCATAATTCGAAGTTGCAGGTGCACGTGGTTGTGGTTGGGTTCATTACTTCAGTCAATTGGATTGAATCTACGAGATGTTTTTTTCCGAAGCCCTTGGGTGCTGAAGTAAACAGTCGTCTAAGTGCTATCTTGATAAAGATATGGGAAGGGATACGCTTAAAACTTTACCAGTTGACTTCCACGTCGTCTGTGCGCTGCTTTGGGAGAACTATCGTGTCGGCGATTTTCATTCTCGCGCCCGCGTCAAACATGCGTTTGCCGAGAACCGCAATCATGGTGCCGTTGTCTCCCGTGAAGCCCTTGGGAACCGCGAAGCTTGCACCGTGTTCAGCGGCCATCAAGGAAACCATCTCCTGCAATCTCTTGTTGGCCGCGACCCCGCCCGTCAACAACACTTCCTTGTTTTTCAGGTGCGCGAGCGCCCGCTCGGTTACTTCGGTTAGCATGGCGAACGCGGTCTCCTGCAGCGAGTAGCAGACGTCTTCGAGTTTCTCGCCTTTTTTCGCGTGGTTTACGGCAGCGGTCAGAAGCCCCGAGAAAGACAAGTCTGTGCCTTTCACGACGTAAGGGAGTTTTATGTATTTTTTCCCTTCCCGTGCGAGCGCCTCGATCTTTGGGCCGGCTGGGTGGGCTAATCCTACTTCTCTTCCGAATTTGTCGAGCATGTTGCCTGCTCCTACGTCGAGTGTTTCCCCGAATACTCTGTAGCGGCCGTGCGATAAGGCTATGACTTGGCTGTTGGCACCTGATACGTAAAGCGTTAAGGGGTTTTCGACTTTGTTGAATACTCGCCCAACCTCGATGTGGGCGATGCAATGATTTACGCCAAGGATTGGAATTTTATGGTAGATTGCGAGAGCACGTGCTGCAGTAGCCGCAGTCCTAAGACAAGGACCCATGCCCGGGCCCTGACTGAAACTTATAAGCTCTACGTCTTTCCACTCGGCTTTGCCGGCAGACAACGCCTCGGAGACTGCTTCCCCCATTTTATCTCCCATGTGCTGGGCAGCCTCCCGGGGGTGTATGCCACCGCTCTCAGGAACATACATCTTCTTAACGTCGGCGAGCACGTTGAATTCATCATCTATAATCCCGACGCCGAGTGTGTGGGCGGTGCCCTCGAATCCTAGGGTAATCATCCTGTTTTTATTACTCACTCCTTAGATATATAGTAGAAAAATGGGTGTTGGAATACTGTCCGGGACGAAGATACTGATAGGAGACTCGGAGACGAAAAGCCAGCTCAAGGAACGCGGCTTCGGCGAGGAAGAGGGGAAAAGACTAGTAGTATCTCTCATCGAAGCCGTGTTTCTGGTCGAAACCGAGAAACTCGACGTCATGAAGGGTGATGCGAAAATATCCTTCGAAGACATTTTGAAAATCGGCTCCGAAAAAGAAGAAGAATTCTACAACAAATACCTGGTATACAAGGACCTGCGAGGCCGCGGGCTGCTCGTTCGCACTGGACTCAAATTCGGCACAGACTTCAGGATATACGAGCGCGGTGAAGGAATCGGTAAAGGACACAGCAAAAAACTCGTGCACGTCGTACCCGAGGAATACACGTGCAGTTTCCCGGAGATGGCGCGGGCGCTTCGGCTTGCGAAAAACGTCAACAAAGACTTGATTTACGCCATCGTCGACGAGGAAGGAGACGTAACATACTATCTCGTAGACCGGATAAAACTATAGGAACGATGAATCTTGTTGCATTAGGCACTATCGCATTGGATTCCATTGAAACGCCCTTCGGTAAAAAGGATGAAATACTGGGGGGCAGCACGGTTTATTTTTCACTGGCTGCACGGTTCTTCTCTGAGTGCGGAATCGTGGGAGTCGTCGGCGAAGACTTCCCCGGCGAACACCTCTCCTTCCTAAACGAAAAAGGAGTAGACACGCTGGGAGTCGAGAAGGCAGCCGGAAAAACATTCCGTTGGAGCGGCTCATACGAGTACGACATGAATAGTGCGCACACCTTGGATACTCAGTTGAATGTTCTCGCATCCTTTAAGCCTAAGATTCCGGCTGAATACGAGAATGCTAAGTATCTTTTTCTGGCGAACACTGACCCGGACATACAGTTGGACGTCTTGGATAAAGTCAAGCCTGAAGTCAGCATCTGTGATACCATGAATTTTTGGATTGAGAACAAGCGCGACAAGGTATCTGAAGTATTCGAGGCCTGCGACATGATAGTCATAAACGAGGGCGAAGCGCGGATGTACTGCGACACGCCGAACCTCATCAAAGCCGGGAGAGAGCTTTTGAAGACTCACACGGACCGGGTCGTCATCAAAAAGGGCGAACACGGAAGCCTGTACTTTAGCAAGAACAGCTTTTTCACGGCGCCCGCCTACCCTACAGAAGACGTCGTTGACCCCACTGGCGCAGGGGATTCCTTTGCTGGCGGTACCGTAGGGCACCTTGCCAAACACGGAGTCTTCAACGACAAAGCAGTAAAAAAAAGCCTTGTGTGCGGCAGCATCATCGCCTCCTTCATGGTAAGCGGCTTCTCAGTGGACGGAATCAAAAACATAACCCACGAAGACATCGACAGAAGATACGAGGAATTCAAGAAAATAGTCGCATTCGACCACATTATTTAAGAAACAAAAACCATTAATTCTACTCAAACAAAAAACGGGGTCGTGGGGTAACTCCGCGTCGGAGTTAGCCGACGACTAAAGGGCCATCTTCGCAACCAAAAAAATGTTGCTCGATGACCCAGAACCAAAAAAAAACCACGATGGGGTCGTGGGGTAACTCGGCATCCTGGCGGGCTCCAGAGAGCCCCTTTCTTTTTAGAAAAAAGAAAGGTGCTTCGCTCGAAACCCTAAAAGGGTTTCGGCGCGCCAAAACACAAAAAGCGTTTTGAGCGCACCCCCAAAGAAAAACTTTGGGTGAAGTTAACATTAATCTGGAGCGCTGAGCCCTCCTATTATGGGGGGCTGTGACGACGAAAAACGGGTACGCACCCGAAAAAAGAAAAGGACGGTTTGAAGGTACCTGCTGATGGGGGTTCAAATCCCTCCGACCCCAAAGCAACCTTTTTCTTTCTTTTCCTAAAAGAAAGAAAAACGTTGGCGAAAAAGAAAGAAAAAAACAAGGGTGGAGTTGATAATGGCACCGTAGGTGCACTTATTTAAAATCCCGACCCCAAATCACTCTGATTACAGGTCTTAAGTCAGTACGTCAGCCAAAAAAAAGAGCATTGAGGTAGGAGTGTATACTATAAAAAGTTTTTTAGCAGATTTAATGACCAACGCAGTAGCCAGATAAGTAAGTACAACGAAGAGAGTGATAGTATCACTCTAACGAATGAACCATAGTATGAATCCTCTGGAGCCCATCTCCTAATACGGGATGCAATCCATTTTCGCTCTAGTACATACGAGAACAGTGTGGAATAGATGAAAATCAAGGCTAATGCTAATAAAAATAGAGTAATCTCTTGATATTCTTTAGTCTTAAAGACGCAAACAATCATAGCAAGGCTTAAAAAAACGAAAAGATGTTCGAATCTTTTAAGATTTCCTGTTGCATCTTCACTTTTTGGGAAGGAAACCCACAACTCCCATGCTACCACTAGGAAGAGCGCTATCGAGAAAAATGATGGATAGGGGAACTCTTGTATGGGATACAATTGTGAAAAGATTGCGGTTAAAGCCCCAAAAACACCCAAAACAGTGATTAGATAATGATTTTCTTTTATGAACTGTTTGAGGGTTTTTCTTGCCATTTTATTAGGTATTTATACTCCTGTTTAATTAGTAAGCATGAAAGCACGTCTCTTTAATGGAGACGTGAAACCCGATGACAGTGTAGTGGGGATGAGTATTTTAATCTCTCTGACTAGAATTATCTTGTTTAGTGGGGATTAACATGTGTTGTTTATTGATTGGGTGTTTTTGTGATGGATGAGGAGGGGCTTCGGGGAAGGATTATCGAACTTTATGGGCGCTGCGACGAGTTAGGCGACACTGTTTATTCCATTCACTCCGGTATTGGGGAAGTGGATTTGGAGGGGGATCTTGAGCTTAACAGGGGTCATGTTGAAAAGTTTTCTTCTGTTTCTGGGATAAAAGTCGGGGGTCGGCGGGTGTTGGATGTCGGGTGTTCGGCCGGCGACTTCGCGTTTGCCTTGTCGGAGCGCGCAGCGGAAGTAGTGGGTATTGAGCCGAGCCCCGAATTGGTTGAGATAGCATCGCGCAAGAAAGAGTATTTCGGCAAAGATAATCTTTCGTTCGTGCGCTGCGTGGGGGAGAAACTACCATTCCCGGAAGGCTCATTTGATGTTGTGGCCTGCAAGACGGTGCTCGAGCACGTAAGCGATGTCGGAGACTGCGTTAAGGAGATGAGCCGCGTGTTAGCCGGAGATGGCGTATTATACGTTGAGGCTCCTAATTACCTGTGGATTTATGAGGGACACTACAGGGTGTTTATGGTTCCTTTCACGCCTAAGTGGTTGTTCAGGCTTTACGCAAGGCTTCTGGGGAAAGACCCGGATTACATAAGCCACATAAAATACATTACAGTGCACGGAGTAAGGCGCATCATGGAGGATGCGGGATTGCGGGTGGAGAATTACTCGGCTGACAGGTTCCGCAGGATTCTCGTCGAAGCAGATGAAAGCCAAGTTCCCGGACGCTTAGGATTTATGCTGCCGCTGCTGGGTGTTTTGCGGGCGACTGGTTTGTCGGGCATCCTTTACCGGCTGATTGCTGCGTCCGGTTTTCACCCCACAATAATCCTTGCTGGCGCCAAGAAATCTCGCGCAGGCGAGTGAACCGGACGTGTTTTTTCTTTTTTTTGGTTTCCAAGTAGAATAGTATTTTAATGTTTTCAAGGCCTGACGACATCGAGTACGAGGTAGTGGACGACCTCGAGGACAAGAAGCGTGAAACCGAGCTTTTGATTCGCGAGTCTTCTGAGCGAATCAAGGTTTTAGGTCGTATGCTCCAGCGCAAGGAGATCAACAGGAAAGAGTATCAAAGCGAAGTCGACGACATCCAGGGCAAAATCAGGAAGGCTCGCGAGGAAATCGAGGGCATAATGAAGAGTTACGGCATCAAGGAGAAGCCTGAGAGGAGCCCGTACGAGCTTGTGAGGGGTAGTCTTTTGTGGGCGGCGGTGCAGTTGAAGTGGCTTAGTATTCCGATTGCATTGTATTTCGTGATGGTTTATTTCTTCTATAGTTCATCGTGCGTTGAAGTCAGTGTCTTGTCGATTTATTCTCAGCGCATCGTGAATCTTTTGCATTTCATGGAGGACGCCTCCCCCGGCGACTATGAGATGGTTTGCGAAAGCGTTGACCGGGTGAGCATTGGCATGCATCCTGGAGCTTACGCGTTTTTCTCGGATGACGGCGAGAGGACTGTGTCGCTTGGCAGGGGCATCATGGATTACTTGGACGACTTTAACGTCGGAGGCATGCTGGTGCACGAGTCCTGCCACTTTATGATGTATGATCTCTTAGGGGGATTAGATGATTTGACGGACACGGAGATTGAGCGCCCGTGCGAGAGGATGAGGTATCGGTTCCTCTATGAGATGGGTTTCTACAAAAGCTTTGATGAGATGGTTGAGGCGCTCGCGGAAGACAGATATGGGAAAACGTTTACTGGAGAGCAGATGAATCAGCGGGCTACGCTGGATTCCCTTAAGGCTCATTACAGGCGCATCATGGGGGTTGGAGGCGTTGGGAATCATTGTTCCGAGCTGAAATTCAGGGTTCAGAAGGTCGATGAAAGGGATTTTTTTTACCTGCGTTTCATAAACGAGGGTAAATCTGCCTTGCATACGGGCCTTATAGAGCTTAAGGTTAATGGCAGGGAGTATCCTTTGAAGTCGGTTGTATTGAAGCCGGGTGAATCAATCGTCTCCGTCGGCGACTTCGAGTTGGATGCGCAAGACGCCTACTCCACAAAGCTTGTAGGCTGCCCGGACTAGTTTTGTTTTTTACTTTCTCGTTCCCAAAGTATTCACGATGCAGTGCGAGCTATGCGGGAGGGGCAGTCTCGAAGCCTACAAGGTGGTAATCGAGGGGAGCAAAGTTACAGCCTGCCCGGAGTGCGCGAAACTGGGCAAAATAGTTGAGAGAGTAAACGCCAAGAAAAAGAAGCCTAAGCCCGCTCCACCCAAGAAAGAAGAGAAAAAAGTCTTGATGGTAGAATCAGTCAAAGAATTGTCCGAAGACTACGCAGAGAAAATCAGGAAGGCGCGCGAGACAGCCGAGTTAAGACAAGACGAGCTTGCGCGCTCCATAAACGAGCCATCCTCCCTAATCCACAGAATCGAGTCCGGGAAACTTGCTCCTTCCCCGTCTGTTGCCGCGAAACTTGAGAGAAAGCTCGGAGTCAGCTTGTATGAGAAACGGGATGACGGAGACGGCGGATTCAAGGTCAAAGATGTGAAGGGTCCAGTGACTTTGGGTGATGTTGTGGTAGTGAGGAAGAGGCAGTGACATGAGTTTTATTGGATTAGCGACTATAGCGTTCGTATTGGGGACGCTTGCCTTGATTAGGCTTGACGTCAAACGATACTTCATAATCTTTCTCATCAAAACCCAGAGAGGCATCCGCCTGCTGGAGATGATCGCGGGCCTCTCTCCCAGGTTCTGGAAGTTCATGGGCAACGCCGCAATAGTGGTATCCTTTGGGGGATTGGGGGCGGCGTATCTTTCAAAACACAGGAAGCGCAGAAGCCTATACGTCATAGAATTCTTCATAGCCTTGATTATCATGGCCTTGGTCCTAGCCGAGCACGGGCTCGCATACGCTTCCGTAGCTGGAGTCGCCCTTCTGGCCGCTATCATATCCTTTTACAAGGCGGGCAGCAGGGGAATAGACTTTCTCTCGTGCACTGCCATGATATACTTGATTGGAGTCACAGTAGTCTCCTTCGGAGGAGTCGCCACGAACGCTGGAAAGCTGATACTTCTCGCCGGCTCCGTCTTTGGTCTGCCGGCCGTGGTGCTCGTGGGACTGGCAACTAATGCGTCGAGCATTCTCGCCCAGGAGTCTAATGTTCCTGGCGTGTCGCCGCTTATGCCTTCGGAGAGGGCTGGGGAAGTGGGTGTTTCCTTTCCGGGATACGACATATTCATTCCATGGTGGCATGCCCTGATTGCCTTGATTATAACGGTTGTCGCCCACGAGTTCTCCCACGGAGTGATGGCTAAGGCACACAAGATGAAAATCAAGTCGACGGGGATAATAACCGTTGGGATACTACCCATCGGAGCCTTCGTTGAACCCGACGAAGAAGAAGTCAAAGGAAGGAGTAGCGTGGAAAAGATGCGGCTCTACTCTGCGGGCTCTTTTGCAAACCTTTGCGTGTGCGCTCTCGCGGGGGCCGTGTACGTGTCCATGATTTTCTTGATTGCTTTTTCCATAAAAACCGACGGCCTGCAGATAATCGATACCGCAGAAGGCTATCCCGCCTACGGAGTCCTAGAGAAAGGCTCCGTGATATACGCGGTAAACGATGCGAAACCCAATCTTGAGAACCTCATACCCGACGTCAAGCCGGGAGAGAAAGTAGCTTTGACGACAGACAAGGGAGTTGTCGAACTCACTGCCGTCCCAAGCCCCGTAAACGAGAGCAGGGGATACATCGGAGTCTACATGATGCAGCACTACGTCTTAAAGGAGGGCGTAGGCGGGATGATGCCGTTTGCCGCCGGAAACGAGGGTTTCGTGGAATCCTACATCAAGGCCATACTGTTTCTTTTGACTTCGATGAAGTGGATCATGTTTTTCAACTTCAACATAGCGCTCGTAAACCTTATCCCTCTTGCACCGTTCGACGGATGGCACATGCTAAAGGAGCTTTTAAGCGTCTTCAACGTCGGCGAACAGAGCGCTCAGAGGATTTCCTACGGAGTCCTCGCCTTCACGGTATTGTTGTTTTTGATTAACATAAGCCCGCTTGGAAGCAAAGTTATTTCTGCAGTAATCTAGAGCGTTTTTCCCATGTATGGGCCGCACAGCTTGTATCCGAACTTCCTGTAGTATGGTCTGACTCCTACGCCGGATGTTACGAGAATTGTCTCTGAATCCTGCTCCTCAAAAGCTATTTTCTCGGCTTCCGCGAGAAGCTCGCGGCCGAAGCCGCGGTGCTGCCACTCGGAGACCGGTTTTTCCCCGAGCTCGAGCATTGGCCCGTAGACGTGAAGTTCGCGGACAAGACTGGTTTTGTCGTCTATTTCTGGGCGCAGGGGTTTGCCCGGCTTCCGAAGCCTTAGGAAGCCTATGAGAATGTCTTGTTTCACGTCTTCGAATGATAGGAATGCTTCTTCTCCGCCGGACGCCGTGTATTGCCTGCGGACAAGCTTTATGTCGGAGGTGTGGGGCTCGACATCCTTTTCCAGGAAACGCCCCACTTCCCTGCAGCGTATGCAACTGCATGATACTCCAAGCTCCCTCATCCTCTCGTATACGAGCTGGCCCAGGTTGCTCGACTTAATTCCTGCCTCCACGAGGTTTGATGGAATATCCCGCATAATCCGCATGGTGCGAACCCAGGCGGGCATCATCTTTTTCACCTCGACGATGATATCCACTGCCTGCTCGGTCGTAAGAGGCTCATACTCGCCCGCCTTCCACTTAAGATAGTATTCAGTGTCTTTGAGTATTATGCACGGGTAAATCTTGACCATGTCTGGTTTGAAATCGTCTTCGAAAAATATTTTCCTGAAAGCCTCCAAGTCCGCCTCGGGGTCAAAGCCCGTGATTCCAGGCATCATGTGGTAGCCGACTTTTAGGCCGCAATCCTTAAGCTCGCGCGTTGCATCAACCACGTCAGCAACCGTGTGGCCCCGGTCCACCAATTCATAGACCGCATCATCAGGGTTCTGAACTCCAATCTCAACTCTTGTCACTCCGAAACCTAGCATGTAATCGATTTGTTCTTTCCGCGCCCAGTCTGGGCGGGGTTCGAAGGTTAAGCCAGTGCATCGGACAGATGATGCTTCGTTAGCTTTCTGTATGTCTTCCATGTACTGGAATTTTTTCGGCGCATTCCCGTATTCTTTGATGAATTCTTCCTCTCCGCCTGCTGCAATTAAGCTTTTGTTTTTCTCGAATTCATTCAAAGCCCTAAATGCTTCTTTAACCACCCACTCCTGGTAATCCAGGCACTGAGCGGTAAGCGTCCCTCCCATGACTATGAGCTCTACTTTATAGATGGGGTGGCCGATACTTGCAAGCTGGTTTAAACGGAAGGTTACTTGAAGATACGGGTCGAATCCGTACTGTATCGCCCGGCGCGTCGCAGGCTCCTTGCCGGTGTAGCTTTGCGGCACATCCGAGTCAGGCCCTCCAGGACAATACTTGCATCTGCCGTGCGGGCACTTGTGGGGGCGAGTCATCAACGCAACCACCGCAACACCGGAAAGAGTACGAGCCGGCTTTTTCTGCAAGATGGAAAGCAGCATCTCACGCTCAGAGGGCTTCGCATACTTTAGTATCTCGCTGTTTCTTATGAAACGGTCAAGACCCAATTCCTCGCATAAACCGCGCTTAACCAAGTCAAGCTGATCCCTGGAAGATATCTCCCCAGACAAAATAGCCTCGATTACGCGACGACACTGCTTTTTCATACAATAACAAGTTTAAGGCGAAAGACTAATAAATAGCTCTTTAATACATGTGTCCCATTGACGCCTTTTTCTCGGCTATGAGAGCCGAAACCCTATCGCTTCGCTCCTCTTTAGGTATTATTGACGGCACGCGCGTAACCTTTAAGCCGCCTTCCTGCAAGTCCGCGATTTTCTGGGGGTTGTTTGTTATAAGTTTCACGCCTTTAACTCCCAAGTAACGTAGTATCTGCGCGGCGTCCCCGAAGCTTCGCGGGTCAACGTCGCCTGAAACCCGCTTACCCGCTTCGGCGCGGTCCATCCCCAGCATCTGGTAGGCTAGATAAAGCTGCAAGTGGCCTCCGTAACCCATGTTGGCGCCCTCCTGGCTTACTCCGTGGATGATTATTCCGCTGCCCTCGGTTGCAACCTGTTTTTTAGCGTTCGCAAGCTGCCAGCCGCAGTCACAGTACCTGGAACCCCACACCTGACCCCAACTACAATGCGAGTCAATGCGAGCCAACACGTCACCCCTGTCTTTAATGTCACCTAAAACAGCAACCTGATAAACCCTCTCCCAATCCCTTGTCCCAGAGCGGCCGTTGAAGACGAAATCATAAGTCTGAAAGTTAACCGCCTCACCGCTAACACTCAAAGGCAACTCGCATGGACCGGTGACGACGAAAGTCCCCATATTCTTCACGAGATCGTGTACTGCGTCCCTTTCCCCGAAAATCTCGGCATACTTGTTTTCGTGGCCAAGAGGGAAAGCCCGCATAGTACGAACCTTGCTCATGGTAAATAATAGCAGGAACGCAAAATTAAATGACGTAGGAAAAACAGATGACTGATACCTTAACCCAGATTATCGGATACAGCGCAGCCCTCGTCGGCACAAGCCTTATGTTACCCCAGGTCGCAAAGACACTTAAGACTAAGCGCGTCGAAGACGTCTCAATGGGAATGGTAGTCTTGTATCTTCTCAACTGTTTTTTATGGCTGGCTTATGGCGTCCTAATACGCGCTTATCCCCTTATGGTGTGTAATCTAATAGCGTTCTTCATAGGCCTTGCGCAGATGTTGCTAAAGTTAAAGTACTCTAACAGATAACAAAAATTATTTACTTGAGGGAATCAAGAAAAGGCAGGATGTTGACATACGTCCCCTCGCACCCTTTTCTTTTTAGGAAAAAGAAAAGCGCGCCAG
>JBDRCA010000097.1:0-11285 GCA_043822165.1 Candidatus Altarchaeota archaeon | reverse complement strand
AAATCAATGTTTTTCTCGGCGATGGCGCCCGAGAAATGCTCTTTTATCCCGTGGGCGATGGCGTCCGTCGACACCATCCCAGTAAAGCCTGCGAACGCGCCGAGCATCGCGGTGTTCACGATGTCGCGCCCCAACACTTCCATGGCCCGCGCGGTAACGTCGACGGTTTTGACGTCAGCGTCTCTTATGCCGTAGCTGTCCGGGCTCTTGTTGGTGTTTATGATGACTGTCCCGCCATTTTTCAATCCTGCGGTAACGTCCACGGCCTCGAACAAGGTGGAATCCAAGACGACGAGAATCTCCGGCTCATAGACTGCGCTTTTCCTTCGGATGAATTCGTCGGAAATCCGGGTGAAAGCCTCAACCGGAGCACCACGGCGCTCGACTCCGAAGCGCGGAAACGCCTGAGTGTATTTACCATCGATAAATCCCGCGACCGCGAGAATGGTTGCGGCAGTAACGGCGCCTTGACCGCCTCGGCCGTGCAATCTTATCTCAGTCAACATGAATTGTAGTATTACACGCCAAACAATAAAAGCCTTATCGTTGCTTTAAATAGTATGGCTGCATAAATATTACTCCTTAAACTATGAAAGGTGTTATCGTAAACTACAGGGGAGGACGCCACACGCAGAAGACTAACCAACTCGTAGTCGAAGTCGAAGGCGTCAAAAACAAAGAGGAAGCCGAGAAACTCATCGGGAAAAAAGCAGTCTGGAAAACACCCTCCGGAAAGGAAATCACCGGCGAAATATCCAAGATACACGGCAAAAAAGGCGGAGTACTCGCGAAATTCACTAAAGGCCTCCCCGGCCAAGCGCTCGGAACCCAGGTTGAAGTATCCTAAATTGGCGGAGAAAACACGAAACCGCTGGATAGTCGTCGCCGGAGCGCTGCTTGTTCAACTGTGTTTGGGGGCGATTTACTCGTGGAGCGTTTTCGTAAAACCTCTGATAGATGATTACTCTTACACGGCGACTCAAACGCAGGCCGTTTTTTCCGTGGCGTTGGCTTCTTTCGCGGTGACCATGATTTTCGCCGGGCGCTGGCAGGATAAAAAAGGCCCGCGCGTTGTCGCAACAGCAGGCGGCATAGTCCTATGTGTCGGATACTTGCTCGCCTATTTTACCGGCGGCTCATTCACAGGCTTAGTGTTGACGGTCGGTGTTGTCGGCGGCGCAGGCATTGGACTTGCTTACGTTTGCCCCATAGCCTCGTGCGTTAAATGGTTCCCGGACAAACGCGGAATGGTGTCTGGGCTTGCGGTCGCAGGCTTCGGCGCGGGAGCGTGGATTTTCGCCAAAATCTCCGCAACCTTCATAGACTCATACGGTCTTATGAGCACTTTCCTCTACCTCGGCCTCATATTTCTTGCATCAGTCGTCTTGGGCGCGCAACTTCTCGTTAACCCGCCTTACGGCTACAAGCCTGCTGGCTGGAATCCGCCCGAGAAAAACTCGAAAAAAAATAGTGAAGACTTCGAGTGGCGCGACATGCTAGCAACCCGCCAATTCTGGATGCTCTGGGTAATGTTTGTGTTCGGCGCCGCCGCGGGCCTTATGGTAATCGGAATACTAAAGCCGTTCGGAGCCCAGCAGATGCAGGAGGCAGGAGGCTTAGCCGAAGACGTTGCCAAGGCCACTGCGGTTTCCGCGGTCGGCGTTCTCGCATTGTTTAACGGTGCAGGCCGCATAGTATGGGGCGCCGCAAGCGACAGAATCGGCAGGACAAAAGCGATGGGACTTATGTTTCTGCTCCAGGGCGCCATGATGCTTTACTTGACTAACATGGGCACGACCAAGCTTTCGCTTGCAGTGGCTGCCGCCTGGGTTGGCTTCAACTTCGGCGGAAACTTCGCGTTGTTCCCGTCGGCCACGGCAGACTACTTCGGAACCAGAAACGTCGGAATAAACTACGGGCTAGTATTCACATCATACGGAGTCGCAGGAATCGCTGGACCCCTACTCGGAGGGCGAGTATTCGACGCAACCGGAAGCTACACATGGGCGTTCATACCAGCGGGAATAGCATGCATAATAGCAGCCGCACTATCATTCAAACTCAAACACCCCCACAACGGATAAATATAAATAAACCTTCAATTATACAACTACAGAAATATTGCGCCGCTGTAGCTCAGACTGGGAGAGCACTCGGCTGAAGACCGAGGTGTCGTGGGTTCAAATCCCGCTGGCGGCAAAGAACCCCTTTTCTTTCTTAAAAAGAAAGAAAAGTGGTTTCATCCCCAAAAGAAAGAATGACTGAAGTCCTGATTAAAGACGGGGTTTTATACAGCTTTGGGATTCCATGGACGAGACAAGGGATTTCGAACCCCTCGTCATCGAACACATAAAAGACATCTTCGGTCCAAGCTGCGAGTACTTCCCTAAAAGAAAACTCAAAACTCTCGCAGACAACCGGTCGATCCCTGACGGTTTTATTGTTGACTTCGAAAACAAAAAGTGGTATGTAGTCGAACTGAAACTCCTCTGTGATGACGCAGTAAACCGCATTTCAGGGCAGATAGTAAACTACAAAAACGCCATTGAAAATCCAACTGCGTTACGAGGAATATACAAGGCTATAAAATCCATCAGAGACGCTGATTTTCTGGATGATTTAATCAACGAGACAAGGCCTCAACTTGTGGTAATAATAAACAATATTGATGGGGGACTAGGAGCGAAATTCAGGGAACAAGTGCGAGGTGTTGATAAAGACGTTAAAGTTGTCGTCTTCAAGACTTTTGCCAGAATCGACCAAAACGAAAAATTTGTTAATCCTAATGAAATCCACTGTCACGTTTTCAAACCATTGTATAATCGTACCCCCCAACCACCACTAATGAAACCACCGTTGTCAGGTGATGAAGATAAAAAATTACATAGAACCCCCAGGGGTTTAGTGACACCTCAAAAAGAATACCGAATGCATATCATTGGGGCATTGAGGGAGATGGGCGGAAAAGGAAAAACAAAAGATGTTTTACGCATTGTAGAAAAGAGGATGAGGGGGATCTTGAAGAAGATAGACTATGATAAATTACCGTCTGGCATGGATACTCGCTGGAGTAATGCAGCTATGTGGGAGCGACAGGAGATGGTTGATGAAGGACTGTTAAAACCTTCAAGAGAGTCTGGTAGAGGTATCTGGGAAATCACTGAAAAAGGCAAAAGGTATTATGAGGAACACAAGAAATTGTAATGCGTTCTGTGGGGCTGGATAGCCCCACAAATTCGTTTATAGCGTGCACCGATATTTCGGTGCTTCAAATCCCGCTGGCGGTACACCTTTTTTCTTTCCAGAGAGAAAAAATCTGTACCAAAAAAGAAGGTTCGTTATTCTTATTGTTTTTTGTTCAATATTTTATTTGATGAGGGGACGCAGAATCCTGGTGGCTTATGCTCTCCGGGAGGAGGATGGTAAGCCCTCGTTTAGCGTTAATTCCGTTTATTCGACGCTTCGCAGGAAGTATTCGACTAAGCTTTACTTCCTCGAAAACCTTGATGACTTCCTCTTGACGCTTAGGAAGTTCAAGCCTTACGCGGTCTTTAATCTAGTCGAAGACTATATTTCACGCGATAATTATTCGTTCGACTATGTTCCGTCGCTTCTTGAGATGCTTGGTGTGCCGTATACTGGGGGGGATACTCGCAGCCAAGTAATGACTACCAACAAGCTTGAGTACAAGGCTATCCTGAGGAAGCATCATGTTTCGACGCCGGAGAGTGTTTTGTGTTCTGAGCGCCTGGATTTTGACAGGCTTCGCGTCGGGTTCCCGGCTATTATTAAGCCTGTTAGCGGAGCGGGTTCTGACGAGATTTCGGTTCACTCCGTAGTTGATGATGTTGCGGATTTTAGGCGGAGGCTTGCCTGGTGTCGCAGGGAGTGTCCGAATCACTTGTTTTATCTGGAGGAGTTTATTGACGGTGTCGAGGTGACTGTCGGCTTTATCTCAGATGCCGGGAAAGTCGAGGTTTACCCGCCGGTTGAGAGGGTTTATGATGATGACATCGTCCGTTGGAGGCATCGGGTTTTCACGAAGAAGGCGAAGTTTTATCCGGACTCGAAGGAGTATAAGTGCGTTTCGAACAGGAGGTTTAAGGCTGGCAAGCGGGTTCTAGACAGGATCGAGAAAGAGGTTCTTTTGACAGTCAGGTTTCTGCGACTTAAGGGTTATGGGCGGGTGGACATAATGCTTAGGGATGGCGTGCCTTACGTCATCGACGTGAACGTGAATCCCGTGTTGGATTCCGAGTCCGCTTTCACCTACAGTGCCGCGTGCGCTGGAATAAGGTATGCCCGGCTTTTAGACAGGATTATAGCTGCGAGAAACAGGTGACGTGATGGTTAAAGATAAAGTCAAGGTTGCGTTGTGCCAGCTTAAATCCTCTGGTGGGGAGGAGGGTGGAGTAGCCCGTATTGTCGAGTCAATTCGGAGGGCGGGCAAGAGAGGCTGCGACATAGTCTGTTTCTCGGAATCCCTTATGGGCGGCATAATCCCCGTGAATTCTGCTAAAGTCAAGTCCATCCAGGAAGCATGCGGGCTAGCGGGCGTATGGTGCATACTAACCGAGAACTTCATGGAGAAGGGCCGCGTCCACAAGATGGCGCTTCTAATAGGCAGGGACGGGAAAATAAAGGGCAGGTACCGGAAAGTATTCCTGTGCGGCGACCACAGGCTCGTTGAGCCCGGCAGAAAATTCCCGGTATTCGAGACAGACTTCGGGAAAATAGGCATCGCAATATGCTGGGACGTATCGTTTAGCCGCCCGTTCGTCTCCATGGTCCGCAGAGGAGCTAAAATAATCTTTTGTCCCATGCTCTGGCAGGCCGAGACGTGGATTCATAGGACCCGGTTCAGGGAAATCGAGAGGAGGCTTTTGGAGTCTATCCTGCTGGCTAGGGCGTCTGAGAACCTCGTGTACATGGCTTTCGTGAATGAATACGATCCTGGCTTGGACGACTTGATACCGTTTACTGCTGTCGCGGACCCGCACAGGATAATCCGCCAGTTATACGGCAGGGAAGGCACGATATACATAAACCTTGACTTGAGGGAACTTCAGAAAATACGGCGTAAATACAAGGCTCTCTACGAAAAGGAAGTGCATTCCTTGTGAATTCAAATTTTTAATTAAGGCTCGTATTTATCTAAGAGGTGGTTTTGCTATGGTGAATTACCCGGATTATAGGGCGAAGACTGTTGTTGACCTTCCCGACGGCAAGGAGCGTTGGGTGGAGATTGGTGTTGCGTTTCAGAACAGGGAGACTATTTCCATTCGCTTGGATGCGTTGCCAGTCAACGGAAAGATTGTGTTGGTTCCGATAAAGGAGGCTTCGGAGTAAGGAGTTTCAGACTCCCAGGATTGCGTCCAGCAGGGAAGAGATAGTCTTTACGATTCCCTCAAGGATTCTCGGGATTATGCTCCCTCTTTTTTTTCCCCTGAATTTTTTCTTGTCTTCTTCGAATACCATGATGTTGGCGCCGCAGTTCGGGCAAAAGTTCCCTGTGATTTTTGTGCCGCACACCTTGCACGATATCTGCGCGTCGGCTGGGACTATGTATGCCCCGCAGTTTTCACAGTACCTGTTCCCGGGATTAAGGGGGCTGCCACAGTTCGAACACTGTAGTTCTCCGCTCATTTTTTTTGTTTATTATTTTATTTCGAGACAGGTTATATAGTTTTTTACTATGCCTGGGCGTAAAGACGAGGATGTGTTTGAGGTAAGGCTTTCTCTCAAGCTGGCTTCTTGCCTACTATTGGTTCTGGTTTTAATTGTTTTCGCAAAGACTTTTTTGGTTCCCGGAAAGTTTGATGCGCCCGTCCTTCACATGCAGCTTGCCTCTGTTACATGGTTTCTCGCAGTCTTGTGGGGTATCGGGGCTTCAGCTACCCGGGTTTTGGGTTTGAGGCTTAACGTCAATCCAATAGAGGGTTTCTTCACGAATGCGGGATTGGGTCTGGGTCTTTTCCCGATATTGTCTGTCATAATGAATTTCGCAGGCATACCCTTGAACTGGTTTGTCTACCTTCTTCTGGCTTTGTGCGTTCCATTAGCTTATGCTTCGCGCTCCCTTGAAAGACTCGACGCCAAAAAACTCAGAAAGCTTGCTGTCTCTTCGAGAAAAAACCTTGCTAAATCACTCGACTCCTTGGACGCCGTCATGGTGCTGGCGGCGGTTCTTTTCGCGTCCATCCTCTTTTACGTCCTGGTCTTCGGTGCCTTCAAATACGCGTGGCTTGAAGACGGGGATCCATGGGAGCATGCGGCATCCGCTAAATACGTTTCAGTCTTCAACACGTTCTCTGTTCCCGCTGACATGTACGTCGCCCATTATCTTGAGCCTTACCCTCCCGCTTACGCGACGATTATGGGCGTCACGCACCAGTTGAACACGCACATATCCTGGACGCTCAAGTACTTCAACTCTTTCATAGTCTGCTTGGGGATAGTCTTCTTCTACGTGTTCGTGAAAAAACTGTCTGGTAGCTCGCAGTTGGCTTTTTATTCCTCGTTTTTCCTTTCGATTGTTAACAGTTATTCCAGCCACTTCATATGGGCTCAGGCCTTGAATGTCGCAATCTTTTATCCCGCGTTTTATGCGTTCGAGTCCTTGAGGGATGACAGGAAATGGTTTTACATAGCGTTTCTTATTCCAGCAAGCGTCTTGGTGGTTCAGACGACTACTGCGGTAATGTTCGGCGTGTTCTTCTTCGCCTACTTCGTCGTCAAGTCTTTGCTGAAGCGGCGGGTTCAGAAGCTTGTTTTCTTCGCCGGCTTGATAGGGTTCATGCTGGCCTTGAGTTTTTATTGGGCTCCGGCGTACGCTAAATTCGGCTTCCTAAGCGTTTACAGCAAGAATGTTGTAGCCAATCCTGACGCCTCCGAAGTGAGCCTTTCGTTTCTCACGCCCAACAAGAAGGATTTGTTCAACAGGGTTTATTCGCTCCGCGAGTTCGTCCACGCCGCGGATCCCACACACATTCCCCAGCCCACTGGCTTGGGGGAAGTATACTTTGGCTTGCTCTTGTTTTCTGTGGTCTTCCTTCTCTCAAGCCCGAGGGAAGAGAAATTCATGCTAATAGTCTTGTGCTGGTTTTTCCTGGCGTTGATAGCACTCGAGTCTGCCGCCCTCCCGCTGACTCTTCGCTCGACCCGCAACTGGACCTACATTGCAGTATTCTCGGCGATAATCTGCGGGAAGGGGCTTATGATAATATCTGCTCACATGCGGAATTATCCCCTGTCAAGGGCCATGGTTTTCGTGCTTATTGTGGCAGGGGTTCTTGCAACATCTGGTGCCGCGAAATACAGTGTCCAGACCTCGATTTGGCCGATGGGGGTTGCCTGGGTTACTGACTACCAGTTCCAGATGTATCTGGGACTGAAGTCAATGCCGCCTGACACGCCCATGTTTTCAGCGTGCTTTCCGGACGAGTTTCTGATAGGCGTTGACAAGATGGCGCATCCCTGGGACAGGGAGCTTGTCAGTTTGAGGGAGGAGAGGCTTCCATACGTGTCTGTGCAGGAGTTGCACTCGATTCTTTCTGAGAGGGGTTTCAAGTTCCTGATTTATGATCCTTCGTGCGAGCAAAGATGCCTGGACATGCTTGATGCTTCGATGTGTATGTTGAAGTGGAGCGAGCTTCAGGGGCAGTTGACTTCTTCGGGTCTTTTTGATATGGTTCACTTGAAGGAGGATTCGGCAATATACTCTGTGAAGTAGGGTGGTTGGTTTTATGGTGGGTTCGAGGGATTTCTGGGAGCGGGATGGTTTGGCTGGGCGAAGACACCCATCGCATCCCGCGGTCTCGGCGTATGTCGCCTCAAGGGTCAGGGAGCTTTCCCACCATCTTGAGTTGACGGCCGGGACGCGTGTTTTGGATGTGGGCTGCGGAAACGGGTTTTTCACGTTCCACTTCGACGGGCTCTGCGACGTGTGGGGCGTTGATTACTCTAAGAGGATGCTTTCATTGAATCCAGTCAAAAAATGCGTGTTATCGGACGCGTCGAACCTGTGCTTTAAGGACGGCTCCTTCGACGTGGTTTTCTGTCACGCGCTATTGCATCACGTGGATGACTCGGGCGCGGTTCTATCAGAGATGAAGCGTGTTTCCAAAAAACACGTGGTAGTCCTTGAGCCCAACAGAAACAACCCGTTGATGAGCATTTTCTCGTTGATTGTCGCCCAGGAGAGGGGGGCGCTCAGGTTCTCGCTGTCTTATCTTAAACGCATGGTGCAGGAGGCGGGTCTTACAGTCAGGGCTTCTTTTTCGTTCGGCGCATCCGTTGCGAACAAGATGCCTGTTTTCTTAGTCCCCCTCATAAGACTCCTCGACTTCAGGCAGCCTCTGGGCATTACCAACTTCGTAGTCGCCGAGAAAACATCAGATTAGCGCCCGCAAAATGTCGCCAGAGTAGACGGCGTTG
Organism: Candidatus Altarchaeota archaeon; assembly: GCA_043822165.1. GTDB lineage: Archaea > Altiarchaeota > Altiarchaeia > IMC4 > SCGC-AAA252-I15 > SCGC-AAA252-I15. The sequence goes on along the minus strand of JBDRCA010000097.1, from coordinate 2,849 downwards.
GGGATGAGCTCGCAGGAGGCCCAGCATCCCGGGCACTTTCTCACCCAACTTCTTTGTTCCTCGATTTTGTCGCCGAACCATACGTCCTTGAACGCAGTCTTCCTTAAGTCGCCCACGACCCGGGAATTGTAGAGGCACACAGGGATGGTGCCGTCCGGGTTTATGCGAACATGGCTTCGCAGCGCGACGCAGCGCGGCTTAGGCTCGTAGCGAGCGTGCAAAAGCCTGTTCTTCAAGCCTTTGACGTAATATTTTTTGGCTAGTTTCTCGCTGAAGTCCCGGGTCTTCCTGTTGACGTCCTCAATAAAAGAAAAGACTTCCTCAAGATCATTTTCCGTGAACTGCCCGAAAGTATCCAATTTCCCCGGGAAATCATACGCGCTGTCTCCTCCGGGATAATAAAGCGGGACGCTCCCGTAAGCCATGACCGGGTGCAAACCAACACCCAACTCCCGGCACACACTCCAGAGTTTCTCGTATTCCTCGAAATCGTTGCCAGTAATCGTCAAGTCAACACCCAAGTAAAAACCATACGAATCCCTGACCTCATTCAACCTGCTCAAGGTATCCAGGGCTTTCCGGTAAGCACCCTTAACGCCCCGTATAGAATCGTGTTTGCTACCGACGGCATCAATGGAGACCTTGATGTGGATTCTCTGCGGGTGACTTACCGACTCCACGAACCCGACAATGTCGTCCGTCAGGATTCCGTTGGTCGTCAAATGCACGATGTCCGGGTCAGCAGCATCGCAGACTACGTCCACGACATCGGCCAAATCCGGGCGCAAAAAGGGCTCTCCGCCGCTAATCCTCACGGCATCCAATCCCTTAAGCTGGGTGAAAACCGATTTAATCTCGTCTAAGCGCAACTCATACGTTTTCTTCTTCCGCCAGATGTCGCACATGATGCAGCGGGCATTACACCTCCAAGTCACAAGGTACGTGCAAAAGGAAGGATTCATCCTCGCACCCACCATGTTGCCCAAGACCGCGCCGCAGATTCCCGCAAGCGTGGAAGCCCTCAAACCATTCATCTGACATCCCTTTTCCTGACAATCAAGTCCGCCAAAAGCCCGATTACTGCGGTCTGGACGGCTGCGACAAAAAGGATTATCACGGAAACATCCATGAGCATGCCCATTATGAAGCGAGTGTATGCGAAAACCAGAAAAGACAAGATGAAAAGAAGAGTGCTCGCCGGCAGGAAGACTTTGAGGGGGTTAAAGTAGGTGATGGTCCGCACAATTAGGAGCATGAAGTTCACCCCGTCTCGGAAGGGCTTTATCTTGCTTTTTCCCATGCGTTGGTGGTAGTTTATGGGGACGTATTTCACGGGGTGGTCGTTGCAAAGCATTGCGAGCGTTAACGTGGTCGTGAACGAGAATCCTGACGGGAGAAGGTTTGCAAAATCCGTTGCAACCTGTTTTTTGAATGCTCGCAGACCAGAGTTTAGGTCCGGGATGTGCGTGCCAGACAGGTAGTCGGCAAGCCTTGAGAGAATCCACTTCGCAGGCCTCCTGTAGGATTCGATGTTGACGTCTTCGCCGACCCTTGAGCCCACGACCATGTCGTAGTCCTCAAACTCCCCTATAATCCCTGGAATAGCGTCGGTGGGATAGCTTGCGTCCGCGTCGATTGTGAGAATCCACTCGCCAGCCGCCTTTCGCATGCCAGTCTTAAGCGAGGCGCCGTATCCCCTGTTCTCAGGGTGATGGACGAGAGTAACGCCTTTAATAGACTTTACTATCTCGACGGTGGCATCGCTTGAGCCGTCGTCGACGACGATTAATTCGTGGTCAACTCCTGCAAGGGCTTTCTCCAACCCCTGTATCGTCTCCAGTATGCCGTCTTCCTCATTGTATACAGGGATTACGACGCTTATCATCTTCTGGGTTTACGGTAAGGCATGTTCCTTATCAGTGAATTCATCTTTTTCTCGGAGACGACGGTCTTCCTGCCGAAGACCATCTTAAGCTCGCCGGTGACGACGCCGACTTCAACCACCGGGCACTTGTGTTTCGCGGCAACGGAGACGATGTCGTCTGCAGACTTCTTCGGAACTGAAATCATGTACGTGCCCATGTACCTCGTAATCCGCGGATACGGGATGCTCGTAATCCTTGCGCCTTTCCTGCTTTTCACGAGCATTTCGGCAAGGTTTCCGAACCATCCGCCGCGGGACGCGTCCTTTGATGCGTGAACCGGAATGCCTTCCTTAAGAATCTCAAGGTACGTCTCAAACTTGGTCTTGGCCCGGTACACGCGCTCCCCGATCTCGCCTTCAACCACGTCGCCTATCATGAGGATTTTGTCGCCGATTCTCGCACCAGAATCCGAGACAGGCTCGGAGACAAGCTTTCCAATAACTGTAAAAGAAATACATGGTGAAAGATTGTTCTCCATCTGCGTGTTTCCGCCGACAACCGGCACGCCCAAGCCAAGGCTTTGCTTCTTTACGTCCTCTGAGACCTCGCGGGCCTGCTCGATGGAGTCAACCTGCATGCTGTTTAACGCGTAAAGAGGCCGCCCCCCCATGATGACGATGTCAGAGCAAGTGTGCACAAGCCCCGTCTTCCTGCCGATTTTCATGGGATACGGCCCCTCCATGTTGACGACAGTATCCCCGACAATGATTGCGTCATCGCCCTGCTGTATGCCAAACGAAAGATTTTCAACGCGCTCATCCATGTGCCAGAAAACCTTCCGAATAGAATTCGTCTCACCCATATGCTCTATCGCGCGAGCAATTTCAGCGTCCATCGTAAGTAATGATTACTCTAAGCATCAAATAAAAATGGTTTAGAATCCGCGCGAATCCCCTGTAGACTTGCTCTACGCCGCCGAGGAGT
>JBDRCA010000096.1:0-11646 GCA_043822165.1 Candidatus Altarchaeota archaeon | reverse complement strand
TCGCTTTACCGTCTCGTCGGCCGGGCTTTGAATCCTGATTTCAGGGCCCTTAACGTCGAAGATGATGGGGATGTCAGCGACCTTGCGGACATTCGAAATAATCTCGTCGTACTCGGAAATGCTCCCGTGAGCGGAATTAATGCGCACAGCATTCATGCCAGCGCGAAACATGCGTTTCAACGACTTTTCGTCCATGCAAGACGGACCCACAGTAACCAAAACCTTAGTACGCTTCATCTCGGTATAGTATAGCATTATAAAGTATTATTCACCAGTCCAGGAAACTTTCGGAATGGGTTTATTTTTTGAATCTGATTTCTCCGTAGATGCACTCGTCTTCGGGAAGTTCCTCGAAGACAAGATCTGACGCTTCTCCCAGTGCTTGGTTTTGCCCTGCCATCCGCTCAAACAGGTGTAGTCCCCCTTCGGCAAGAGGTCCGATGTCTACGCCTTCAAGGCCTCTAGCACGTGCTTCTAAAATCATCGCCTGCATGAGCTTTTCCCCTGCCGTAGGCTCTCCTTCAGTGATTACTCCGCGGGAGCATGGTTCCACGTAGATTGAGGTTACGTCGACGACGCTTCGGGTGGTTGCGGCGACAAAGCCTGTGAGAAATCCGTGGTTGAATGCCCCCACCTTTATCGGTGAATCCCGAGTCTTCTGTCGGTCTCTATGGGGTGCGTGGGTTTCATGGATGAATGCTTCGATCAAGTAGTCAGGTATTTTAGTGATTGGTCTTACGTACACTCCCTCCCTGGTTTCAGCGCCTTGCTCTATGTCGCGGACTCGAAGCCGCAAGTCCCCTGCTAAACCGCTTATACCTTCGCAATCCTCAAAGGAGAGTCGGATGGGGCTGTTGACTCCGTCGGGGTCCAGCACTGACCGGAGCACGTCTGCATCACCCGCGGTTAATCCGTCTAGGTTGACTCCGACAAGATTGCGAGCTTCCGCTTCGGAAACCATGCCCTGAACAAGGGAGGCTACGACTTCCGCTGAGCCTTCACCGCCACGGTAGAATGTCCCGCCTACGGATAGGAGGTCTTCACCCCCATTATTGAAGGGGCTCGCATAAGAGACTCCCATAAGTTTCTTCCCCTGGAAGGCGCCCAGAATCACTTCAGGCTTTTCTTTAGGTCTAATAATTTTCTGGAGTGCCCCGGTCAGGGAGAGAAAATCCTTTCCAAATCTTGCTGGAAATTCCAGAAGACTTCGAACCTCAAATTCCAAGGGCTTTATTTTATGAGCCATCTTCAAAGTGTTTCTTCGACGAGGATGGCTTGCTCGGGGCACATGTTCTCGCATGCCCGGCACACCATGCACTGGTCTGCATTCACTCCCGCTGCAGCCTTGCCTTCAATGATCTCGTACACTCCGACAGGACACACGGAAACGCAGGTCCCGCATCCAGTGCACTTTTCAAAATCGATTTTTATTTCCGCCACGTACGCTCACCTGCCGTGTAAACTTTGTTTGATTTTGAATCTTCGATTATCACTTCTGCGGGAGCGAATACTGAGTGGTCGATTTTGTAGAAGTCTCCCTCCGCCTCGGAGAGAATGTCTTTGAAGGGTTTGACATAGGAGTGAGAGGATGCTGAAACGCATTTTTCGGTCAATAGTTCATCCCAACCTTCGACTGCGAGTTCCACAAGGCCGCCGTAGCGTATTGCATCGTTTGCAGTGTAGACTAGATCCTCATTAAATTCTGGGACTGGCACCGCCCCAGACGCCTCAATAATCTTGCCCGCATCGTATCCTAGGAAGTCTAGCCTGTAGACTCCCATCTCGACTATTCTAGCCAACACGTTTACGGCACTGATGATGGAGTTTGGGTGGTAGGCTGCGATGAGAAGCTCTTTCGCCCCCGTCTGCCTTAAAATCTTTTTACACTCTGCTTTATCAGGAAGGTTTAGAGTCTCAAGACACAAAACCGCCCTATTGGAATCCTCCGAGTATCCTAGGCGCTCATAAACGTCTTTCGGCTTTTTCGCAAGGATTCGCGCGGGACCCGAGCCGAGCGCAGTGCCCCCTCCAACAGGTATTGCCCAGCCGCTCATCTGGCTTCCAAGGCATGCAATCGCAGGGTAGTCTTTAATGTCGACTTCAACCTCCTTGGAGCTTACGTAAATCCTTCCGAGACCGCCAAGGGAGACTTCCGCCACGGCGACGGCGTAACGCCAAGCAAGCGACTCGTCGATCGGCTCCACAACCCCGAAATCTAGGACAGTCACACCAAGATCCTTTGTTATCGAGACGTCGCCGATGAATTTCTCAAGAATGTCCCAAGAGTTTTTATTCAAGTTCATTGTCACATGTGTTCATCCAACCTGTCCATGTAAATTCCACGTTTACGATTCCTCACTCCTTCAGGGAATGTGCAGGCAAACACAGAAGCCACCTGAAAAGCAGTAAGAACTAGACCAGTTTTCTCTCTGTTTTCCAGGAGGAATCCAAGAACGTGATGATCAGTTCCTACCATATCGTCACCACTAATCTGGAGCATACCTGAAGCACGACCCATATTCGCGACCATCAAGGCGTCGGCAGCCAAATCATCAGTCAGCTCGCCCACACCCAAAATCTCCTCCAATCCGGAAGGAATATTGCCCCTGTAAGTGTCAAGGTTTTCCCCGATAAAATCCTGATACTCTCTAAAAAACTCCCCACGCTCTTCGGCAGTCTTCACAAGCCTTTGACTCTCAGGAGCATGTCCTTCAGGGCTTAAACAGGATAAAGCGAAAAGCGGGGGTATGATACTCATGTTCAAACGCATGTAATCAACTTTGGGATATTCACTCTGATAGTGGGCTGCAAGCCTTTCCATCATTCCGTTAGGCTTATAGTTGCCTCCAACACGTCTAGCTTGTTTTTCCATAAATCAATCAACCACTATTCTTCCTTCTCCTCAAGCCCCTTGCTAATCTCGTCGACACCCTTTTTGGTGACGCCGAGCGCGAGGAGCGCGCCAATCACGTCCATAGTAAATTATAGTACATAATAGTATTTAGCCGAAGATGTCGGATTATCCTCCCGGACGATAACCGCCTCCCCCCCTTCACGATGAAGGATTCACCCTCTCTCACAAGAGGGTTTTCATCATGAGCATCCTTCTGTTTGTGGGCCATAATCCGGTTATTTCTCGGGTTTTCAAGCTTATATCCGGGTGGAAAAATGAGAGTAGTTACCTTTTGGTTACCGGGGGTCTTTTTTATAGGTGATTACCTATATTATCAAAATCTACTATCCTGAATTTAATTTTGAATTTAATTGGGGGTTTAAAACAGATGGCTACGAAAAAAACCAAGAAAAAAACAGCAGTAAAAAAGACTGCAACTAAGAAAACGGAAGTAAAAACTATAGTAAAAAAAGAAGTAAAAACTAAGGAACCGACGATTCTGGGATTGCCTCAGACTCCGGCACTATTGCTTTTGATTGTGATCGCCTTCGCCGGCGGCATATACATCTCAAACCAGACGGACGGCGGAGACGCAACTGGAGACGGAGGAGACATTAAGACGGGGACTGTCGGATCCACAGGCGGAAGCCAATACGGCACCGTAAAACTAAACTTCTACGTCATGAGCATGTGTCCGTACGGAACACAAGTTTTAGATGCGATCAAACCCGTCTTGGACAAGCTCGGGGACGCAGTCGATTTTAAGCTAAACTTTATCGCAACTGATCAGGGAGACGGCACATTCCAGTCCCTCCACGGCCAAGCTGAAGTTGATGAAAACATTCGCCAGTTGTGCGCGAATAAATACAATCCCGACAAATACATGGACTACATCGTCTGCAGGAACAAGGACATTAGTTCCACGGACTGGGAGACTTGCGCAAACCAGGCGGGCTTGGACACTGTGAAAGTTAAGCAGTGTGCTGAAGGAGATGAAGGAGCAACACTCCACTCGGAATCCATTGTGAATTCGGAGGCCGCAAACGCGCGTGGAAGCCCCACAATTTACCTTGCTGGCCAGCAGTATTCTGGAGGGAGAGATCCTCTTTCATTCCAGCGCGCCTTGTGCCAGCACTTGGAAGGTCATCCTGAGTGTATGGGACTTCCAGCCTGCGGTCAGGACACCGACTGTACTGCAGAACAAGGCAAAATCGGAAAGTGTGAGAATCCCGGAGAGGAGAACGCCAAGTGCGTTTACTCTAATCCAGTGGAGTTTGAGATTATTGTTTTAAACGACAAGGATTGCAGTGCAGCCTGTGATACGGTACAGCTTAAGCAGGTTTTAGAGCAGTTATTTATAGGCGCCTCATTCCGCGACGTCGACGTCTCAACTGATGAGGGTAAGAAATTGATAGGGGATTACGAGTTGACTGTCGTGCCAGCTTATATTTTCGAGGCCAAAATTACTACAACCTACTCCTGGATTAATAATCCAAGGATTGTAAGCGCCTTTGAAAGGAAGGGTGACTCCTACAAGCTTTCTGACGAGGCTACTGGAGCGACCTGGTTTGTTAGCGAGGAGGCTAAGAAGAAGTATAGTGAGGCAATTGGCCTTACTTTGGGGGATAATAAACCCCAAATCGACTTCTTCATCATGAGCTACTGCCCGTACGGCAATCAGGCGGAAGAGATAGTGGCTCAAGTCTACGACATCCTAGGGGATTCTGTAGAGTACATTCCAAGGTATATTGTCTACGAGAACTATGGCGGTGGCGGACCAGACTACTGTCTCGATGAAGGAAAACTGTGCAGTATGCACGGTATTCAAGAGCTTAACCAGAACATCCGCGAGATTTGTGTTTACAATGATCTCGGCATTGAAAAGTTCATTGAGTTCGTGAAAGAGATGAATGCCAAGTGTGACAGCAGAAACGCCGACACTTGTTGGACTGACGTGGCTGCGGGTCTTGGATTAGACACTGAAAAGATTGCTGCGTGCGAGGCCGAACAGGGATTGGAGCTTATGAGAAAGGATCGGGAGCTTAACGTGTTGCTTAGGGTTTCGGGTTCGCCCACAATATTCATTGAGGGTGAACAGTACGCCGGAGCAAGGAGCGCGACAGGGTTTGCAAGCGCTTTGTGCGCCAAGTTCGACAGCAAGCCCGACGCCTGCAACAACCTACCGCAGGATGCTGCCGCGCCGGCAGCTCAAGGTAGCTGCTAGCACACGGAGTTCGATGCAGGATTTATTTTATCCTGCATCACCACATTTTTTTTCTATTTTTTTCAACTGTCGGGAATATCTTAGTGTATCATGCCATTATCAATCAATCCTTACGCTTTGCTTTCGGCCGCAGTCGCAGTAGTAAACCTTCTTATCGGATACACTGTCTTTAAAAAACGCCCCCACCACCCGTTGAATCGGGTGTACGGACTGCTTACAATCCTGGTTGGCGCATTGTGGCCTTTCGCCGAGTTCATGCTCAGGATGGCTGATGAACCTTTAAAGGCCTTTTTCTGGGCGCGCATCGCCTGGACGCCCGTACTTCTCGCCCCCGCCATAATTCTGCATCTCGCGCTAGTCTTGACGAAACAGGATTTACAGTCACGAGATAGATGGAAGATACGTTTAGCCTACTCGATCTCCCTGCTATTCGTCACCTTGAATTACACGACCAAGTGGGTCATTTCGGGCGCCCACAGAGAATTTTGGGGTTACACCGGCTCCTTCGGCTGGGTTCTCAAATACCTGTGCTCGACCTACCACTTCATCATCGTCTTCTACGTGCTCTCAATGCTTTATCGAAGATACAGGATTTCTGAGAAAATTATAGAGAAAATCCAATTGAGATTAGTTTCTATCGGAATAGCATTTCCTTACGTTGGCGGCGCCTTCGCTCAGATGATGCTGCCAATCCTAGGTTTCAGAGCGCTTCCAATTGCAAGCACGACCACCATCATCATGGACGCGTTCATAGCCTACGCGATAATAAGGTATAAGCTTTTGATTATCACGCCGACCGTAGAGGATGAAGCGAGCGGGAAACCGAAATATGCGGTGAAGTCTAAGACTTATCTCATCACCGCAAAGGATTCTTCTAAGGCGTGGGACATGTACGTGGACCAGATACTCCATGGAAGACAGGGATTGTGCGTAACTCTTAAGAATCCTGATGAAGTGAGGGGAAAATACAATATTGAGAAAACGCCGATTATCTGGCTTACGACTAGGGAGACTAGACATAAGGCAATACCACCGAAAGATCTTGAGCAACTTATCATCCACCTTCTAGACTTCTTCAGGATTTCCAGGAAAAACAGTATCGTACTCTTGGACGGGATTGACGAGTTGATCGAGTTGAACGGATTGGAAAAAGTCTTTGCCATGATAAAAGAGCTGAACCTTGAGACTTCCAAAACCGAGACTTCCCTCATCATCCCAATTGAAAGAGACGAGGACTTAAAGCTCATCCAAATACAACTTCAGAAAGACGACATTTTAAAGGAGATTGATTTCGCGAAAAAAAGATTCCATAAAAGGGAGATAGACGAGGAAAGCTTCCGAGAAATAGTGAAAGAATTCGAGAAAGAGTTGATTGAACTAGACCTTGCCACAAGCAAACTCGAAGGGGAAGAAGCGGGCGAAGGAATAGAGATAATGGAGTAGGGAGGAGCCGCATATTTTTACCAGTATCTTAAAATGATTAACCGGATAAAATGCCACAAAACGTAAAGCGCATATTCCCGACCCTGGTTTTCATAGCCTGCGCAATTCTCTTAGTCATGGTCCTCTACTTTGGGGAAGGACTAAGCGACCTAAAACCACTCTTCGTCGGACTACAAGAAATAGAGGAATACGGAGGGCCTTACGGGGGGATGTGTGGGGAAATACCGTTCGACCCGGGTTCGGAGAAATGTTGTGAAGATGGGCCTATCGGCAACAAATATTACGTATGTGAAAAACACGACAACTGGCAGGATCAGTCCTGCTGTCACGGCGAATGCTTCACGCCACACACCCAATGGTGCTGCGACGACCGGGACGGCGAACACCTGTGGTATGTCGTCAACAAGGTAGGCGATCTTACAAAAGATGAGACTTGCTGTGGTGGCATCCCCGTCGTAAGCGAGGACTACCAGTGCTGCAAGGACGGGCCAGAAGGAAATGAGAAGTATATCTGTGGAAGTGATAAGGAATGCTGTGGGGGAGAATGTACATCACACGATAATGATGAACGCTGCTGTAGGGACGGACCAGAAGAGGAACCAATCTACAAGTGTGATGGCAGATACGGCTGCTGCAACAAGGGTTCGTGCATAGATGAAGACACGTTCTGCGGCGTCGGCGACGAGAACGAAAAGAAATGCATGATATGTGAGGTCGGCGAATGCGTCGACAACGACGGCGAAGATTGTTCGAGCGACGGCTCAAGCTGTAGGGAATGTTTGGATGGGGGATGCATGGCGACCAATGAAAACTATTACTGCGGAGGAGGAGGCGTCTACGACCTAGAAAACCCTGACCAGATATGTGGGGAATGTGATAGCGGAGTATGCGTTGCGAACACGGGGATGTCTTGCGGCCCCGAAGGTAGCGGAGATGATGACGCCTATGAATGTAAGGAGTGTACAAGCGAGAAGAAATGTGAAAACGTTCCCAACGACGATGAAATAGTATGCGGCGACCTCGATGGATGCAACGTCTGCGATGGCGGAGCATGCAACAAAGTGGACGGAGGATTGTGCACACTACCGAAGGGAGTTACTCCCGGATTCGACCACACTTGCGACATCTGCCAGCAGGGAACGTGTGCAAAGAAGGCAGTAAACTGCTTCCAAGAAACGGGTGACACAAGCCAATGTTGGCGGTGTCAGCCAAGCGACAACACTCAAGGATGGGAGTGTGTTGGAGAGTGTTTGACCAATTGTCAGGTATGCGCCTTCCCGGGTGAATTAGGCAATCCGTGGGGTGTGCCCATCTGCACAGACACTTGCGATTCAGAAGCATTAACCTACTGTTCCATATGCAATCCTACTCAAGAAGGTTCAGCCAACGGCGTATGCACCTACTATTGCAGGGACTGCGAAGACTGTCAACCCCCGCAAAACCCGCAAGAGTGGTGGACTGGAAACCCGTCTGAATGCGTTGAAGGATGCCCGGGAACGGACACTAAGTGCTTCTGCGGCGACTGGAAGGATGAGTGCGTAGACTGCACGCAAATGGATATGGTATGCGATAACAATGAGTGCAAGACGCCCTGCGAGATAACATCCGACGGTGACACCTGTTCGGAGTGCTGGGAATGCATAGATCAAGTTTGTGAAAAAGAGGCGGACGGAACGGCATGCACAACTTTAATTGGTTGGGGTAGCGTACCAGGCACCTGCCAGGATGGAGAATGCGTTGCGGGAGGGTGTGGTGGAATGGGCGCGAGCAATACGTGTCTGCCATGCCAAGTCTGCATAAACAGTGAATGCCAGGCCCTTGAAGGAGGAGCATGTATGACTGATGGAGGGTGCGGAAGCTGTTCTGCAGGAGCATGCACGGGAACTGGAGGAAACTGTCCGGCATAAAACGCAGTTAATCCCATAAATTCACAATAGTAATCGGATAAAATGTCGAAAGACTTAAAGTTAATACTACCATCCCTAGTTTTCATAAGCTGCGCAATACTCATAGTCATGATCCTCTACTTTGGGGAAGGTATAAACCAGATAAAACCATTGTTCGTTGGACTAGAAGCGGTGGGGCCGTACGGACCGTATGGGAGTATTGTATGCAAGGATGCTCCTAACGGTGGGGAATACACGTGTAAGAGTAATCAGTGTTGTGATCACGGCAAGTGCGCGAATGTTGGCGGCTTCTGCGGTCTGGGAGATGATGATTCGCCTGATAGAAGGTGCGTGAAATGCGAGTTGAAAGATAATAAAGGAGTGTGCATGAACAATGACGGGGTTACATGCTTTGATACTCTTATCTTTCCGTCGAGTGAGTTGTGTGGTTATTGCACAAATGGTCACTGCGAGAAAGTGCAGGAAAACGATGGGAAATCGTGTGCCGAGGATGGCAGTAGATGCAGGATGTGTGTTATTGGAGGCTGTTTCCCGATGAAAGATGGCCAACGTTGCGAACCGCCGCCTAAAGGTACAAACTGCCAAGTCTGTTATGGCGGTGAGTGTTATGATGCGATAGAAGACACTCTGTGTGCGCGATATCCAAACTCAATGCAAGACTGCCTAGTATGCGACGGAAAAGGACATTGCAACAAGAAAAAGACGTGCGGACCGTGCGAAGAATGCCACCAAGTAGACAAACTGGGGGATACGGCAGTTTGTGTGAGCTGTGATCCGCTGGCGAATGGAACGTTCACCGATTGTGCTCGATGTTGCACGGACTGCATAGACCCAGGAACAGGTAACCAAGGTATGTGTATTAACGAGTGCAATCCCCCAAAGAATCCTTGTTCCAATTGCATACCCACAAACGAGCACCCGGATGGAGCCTGTACCTCTAATTGCGATGCCAAATGCCAGTTTTGTGATCAAGAGGGAAACTTCTGCAGGGAGTATTCGAATGCGTGCCCGCACACGAAAGAAGCGTGTTATTGCGTGAAGGGCAAGTGTTACCCTTGCACTGGTCTTGACACATGCAAATGGGATGCTGTTAGGGGAGCCAAGTGCATTCCTCCAGTATTCTGCTATAATGGCCTGCCCTGCGATACGTGCACGTTCTGCCAAGACGGCCTTTGCGTTCCTCTAGATGGAGGACAATGCATGCTCGGCAACGGCTTGTGCGGAGAATGCTCCAACGGGGCGTGCGGAGGTCCCACATCACTTTGCATGGGGTGATGATAACACCATGGAAAAAGTAAGGAGAAGGATTTTTTAAAGGCGACTGCAGCTTCTGCAGCGCTCTCTGCCTTAGGCGGATGCGGGCCTGGTGGTCAGATGAAAAAACAAAAGCAACCTTCAATAGAAGGCATTTTTGATGAGGGTAAAGTTATCCCACGGGAAGACCACCCAAAACTGGAATTCTACATCGAGACTCTTGAGGGCAGGAAAAAACTCATCATCGATTATCCCCTTAACCGGGGAGACGAGGGAGTTCATCTGCTTAATTCCATGAGCAGCGGGGATACCGTAGAGGTATACGGTCCATTTAATCCAGAGCAGACGTCACGTAACGGACTATGGGTGAAAAAGGCATTAAAAATGGAGGTAATTAACGTTTCACCCACTCAAGTACGCAAAAAGGGGAGTGCTTCAGACTAGCTGAGTCCCATTGAGTTTCTTCAGTTGTATTTTCTTTTTAGCAGAGTCCTGCTTTTATCCTCGCAAAGGCAATAATTAAACGTTAAAATGTCTCAAGACCTAAAGCGCATATTCCCGACCCTGGTTTTCACAGCATGCATCTTCCTCCTGCTAATGATATTATACTACGGCAACGCTATTGAAAAGATTAAGCCACTATTCGTCGGACTCCAAGCAACAGAACCCTACGGAGGACCCTACGGGAAGGAAGTTGACTGCAGCAGACTCCACGCGGTCAAAGACGCTTCGAAGACGGAGTGCTTTGACATCCCAATGAGGGATTGCACTGAATTCTGTTCCATCACTAAGAGCAGACCTTGCGGGCAAAACACCGGGTCTCAAGTGTGCGATTGGCTATCCGACATGAAATGCAAGCCAGTAACGTGCACGACACTAAAGAAAGATTGCTCTGACCGGAACCTTGAAGCGTCTTGTTCGAATGCGGTAACCGCCGAGCAATGCGACAAAACATGTTATGATGATTTTAGGTTTTGTGTTTGGGATGAAGCGCATTCAAAATGCGAGGCATTTTATTATACTCAATGCAAAGCAGGCACCTGTAGCAACCACGTCGACTGTACGGGAAGGAGACGCGTTTGGAACTGCGATACTTGGGGTGATGATGCAGATATGTGCAACAAACGATGCCAGAGTGAGGGGCCGTGCAGGTGGGATGGCAGCAAATGCTATATCGACCCTCGGGATAGCTGCGACCCGATATGCCCTGGCTCGCCAACTACCACAATTACAATCACGACGTCGACAAAACCCACGATAACAACAAGCACCATGGCCTACGTCGACTGCGGCTGGAGGGACGGCGTCCCATCGTGCAGCGGCCTCGACATCGGAGACTGCACGTTATCCTGCGAGGTAGGCCGAACAGGCCAACCGTGCAAATGGGAGAACAAGCGATGCATACCCGACCCGGCAAAAATATGCAACATACACACGTGCCTAACACAAAAAGACTGCTCAAGTTTGACGGCGGTGGAATCATGCGCATTATTAGAGACACGCAGATGCCAGGCATACTGTCAGACAATAGGCCTCCACTCATACATGTGCAAGTACCGGTCGATAAACAACTGCGAATTAGACCGAGAAGCCAAATGCCAGCCCGGAACATGCAAGACACTCAATAAAGTAGCCGAACCCCAGATACTACCACACATATGACTTACGAGTACAAACTAGGTTACAACCAACGCTGGAAGAAATACAGATTCACCGTCACATAAAACCGGTTTATTATCATACAAATTCAAGTATTAACCGGATAAAATGCCGGAAGACTTAAAGCAAATACTACCCGCCCTAGTTTTCATAAGCTGCGCAATACTCGTAGTAATGGTCCTCTACTACGGGGAAGGAATAGGCCAGATAAAACCGCTTTTCACAGGGCCTAAACAAGCATTCACCGCAATCCCATCTTACACGCC
>JBDRCA010000095.1:0-2337 GCA_043822165.1 Candidatus Altarchaeota archaeon | reverse complement strand
GTGCCACTTGGAGTGCTCCTCTCAGGCGGCCTGGACTCAAGCTCCATAGTGTCTGTTATGGCGCGCTCCCCGGGCAAAGGCCTGAAAAGCTTTAGCATAGGCTTCGACGAAAAAGACCCGGAGCTTTCAAGGGCAAGGAAGGTTTCCGGGTTGTTCGGGACCGAGAACTTCGAGTTAGTGTTCAAGCCGGCTGACATAAGGCTTCTGCCAGACATAATCCACCATCTAGGAGAGCCCATCAATCTTTTGCCCGGGCTCTACTCGCTGGCGCTCTCCAACAGGATTCGCGAGGAATGTGTGACGGTTGTTTTGGCCGGTAATGGCGCCGACGAGCTTTTCGGCGGATATGATTACCATAACCAGCTTTTGGGGCTCGAGAAGGTTTTCAGGTTTTCACGTTTTTTCCCCAGGAAACTTTTCGGTTTCGCAGCCTCCTTTTTCGGCGCTGACTCAAGGATTGGCGTCTTGCTGCGTCTTTTCGCGGCATCTCCTGACAAGAGGAAGGGGGAGGTTTACCGCAGGAAGGCGCAAGGGCTCAAGGATTCGCTTTACTCCGACACTATGAGGCATGCAGTCTCCGGCGTCGACGCCGGCAAGCCCCTGGATGACGTGTTCAACGAGCAAGAGGGCGCCTCGTACTTTGACAGGATGCTCTACACTGAGCTTTTCATGGGTAACATGCATTCCACGGTCGTTATCGCCGATGTTGCAGGCATGATGAATTCCATCGAGATTCGGGCGCCTTTCCTGGATCATAAGGTCATGGAGTTTGCGGCTTCTCTCCCTGTCGAGATGAAGGTTCCTTCGATGCTGGATAGGAGCCTAAACAAGTTCGTAATGAAGCAGGCTATGGCAGGGGTTCTTCCAGAGGATATCATCTACGGCCGGAAAATGGGTTTCGGATACAACATCGACTGGAGCCAGTGGTTGCGCGGGGAGTGGAAGCCTCTCGCAGAAGATATTCTTCTGGGGAGGGCTCTTCCTGAGACTGGTTTGTTCGAGATGGATTCCGTAAGGCGGCTTATCGACGATCACGCTTGCGGGGCGAGGGATAATTCGACCATCCTGTGGGGTCTCATAACATTTGAGATATGGTATGAGATGTACTTTAAGGGCAGGCCTCCTGAAAAAATCATTTCAGAAGAAGTCGACGTTTAATATCTCTTTTGCGAGTCTTCTGTCCTCGTCCGTGAAAGTCTTGACTGCTATTATCGCGGTAAAGTATGCGGCGGCTGCGCAGGCTATGGTGAGGATTACGTGTATGTCTTTCACCGCGTATACGACCGCGACCATCACCAGCAACGGAATCAGCATCTTAACCGTCCTCCTCAGTCCAATGGGCACCTTGCTCCTCCTCAAGTAGGCGACGTACATGGCGCACACCAGGCCGTTGCTTATTGTCGTCGCAACCGCGGCCCCGTTGAAGTTGTAGGATGGTATGAACGCGGCATTCAAAACGATGTTTACGACAAGCCCCACAGTTATGATGTATGGTAGCACGTTTTGCCTGTTTATCGCGTTGATGGCGTTGTACAAGAGATAGTTCATGAAAAGAAAAAGCCCTGAAAGCGACAATATCGCAAGGGGGCCCGCCGACTCAGCGAACTCTGCGCCGTACACTAGAAGCGATATCCTGTCTGCGAGCAACGCCAGGCCCAGAAACATCGGAAGCGAGAGTATGAGCAGGTATCTCATCCCTAATTCGAAGGTCTTGTTTAGTGATTCCCTTGAGGTCTCGTAGAACCGGGACATTACTGGTAACAGCACGGTTGAGAGTATGGTGGGTACAAAGAGGAGCGCCCCTATTATCTGGAAGGCTGCGTTGTATACTCCGACCGCAGCATCACCTTTAAGGTATGACAGCATGAGTATGTCGACTTTATAGTATGTGACTCCCAGTATCCCGGAAAAAATCAGCGGCAACGCCATCTTCACGGCTTTTTTGAGGAGCTCGTAGTCGAAGTCGTACCTGAACTCTACGAACCTTGCGAAACCTATCACTGACGTGTACGCAAGGCTTGCGAGGTTCCCGAAAAAATAAGCCGACGAAAACCATACCAAACCCAGCCTGTAATACAGGGCGACCAAGCCTACGGCAACCGTCACGGCACCCTGCACGACCTTCGAGTAAGCCACGTACTCCATCTCCTCGAAGGCCCGTATAACCGACCTTAAAAGCTCTGCGAACGATTCGACGAGCACTGCCAAACCCATGACGTAAACAGCCAAGACAGTCTCCCGCGGATAATCCCCCGCGTTTACGATGGCAATCATCACTGCATAAGCGAAAACACACAGGAAAGCTTTAATCGTCGAAATGCTCCAGAAATACTTTGA
>JBDRCA010000094.1:0-13609 GCA_043822165.1 Candidatus Altarchaeota archaeon | reverse complement strand
TGCGTGTATGCCGTGAGTTTTTCTCCGCGGGCGAATCCTGCTGTGCTAAGATTCAGTTTGTCGGCTGCTTCGACGGCTTTGGAGAGCGCCGCTGTATTTGATACTATCAGCGGGATTTTCGCGCGAACGGCTTTGTAGACTATTCCAGCCGATACTCTGCCTGTGAACAGGAGGAATTTATCGTCTAATGAAACGTCATTTAAGAGCGCCCAGCCAACGCATTTGTCGAGCGCGTTGTGTCTTCCGATATCCTCGAAAGAGCATACTGGCTCTCCTCGGCCTGATATGATGCATGCCGTGTGTGTGCCGCCTGTTTTGCGCCAAGTAGGCGAGTTCTCGTTTAAGTGTCTCAGGGAGTCTACGACTGTTTTTCTGTCGAAGCTAATCTTTGTCTCAAGAGGCGCCGGCTCATCCGTTGTCATGCCCACGCACCCTGACGAGCGAAGCTCAGATGCAACGTCGAGGTTTCCTTTACTCTTCAATTCAACGAAGGCGTTTGCACCCTCAGATTTCACGCTTTTTACGTCCTCGTAGTCTGCTACTCCTTCAGTCACGAGGAAGCCTACCGCGAGCTCTGAAAGGTTTTTTGGGGATGCGAACATTCGCGTGAACTTGAGGTTTCCGACAAACAACGTCACGTATTCCTCGTCGGCTAGGAAAACTTTCTTTTTCTCCACTCCACCAACAGTAATCTCCCATCCGTCACGCTCCATCAACTATCCTCCCTACGATTCGCTCCACAACATCCCCGTCTAAGACATCGTATTCCCGGGCTTTAACGCGCGGGTAGGCGGCGTAAAACCTGTCTTTGACGTGGCGCTTCATAACTACGATAACGTGTTTCCCACTCTCAAACACCCTGGGGAGAGCGGGTGCAAGCCCAGCCCCGGATAATTCAAGGGGGCCTACTTCGTCTATGAACACGACGTCTCTGGAAATCCCGTCTTCGAGTGCTTTCAACCCGAATCGTACTCCCTCCTCCAGGAAAGTCCAGTCGCAGAATTCGAAGCCCTCCACTCCCTGGCTTTTGTGGGAGCAGAAATCTACACTTCCCCCCGATGCCACATCAACCGCCTTGGAGGCTATCTTTCGCCCGCCCTCGAAGACGGAAGGGCAAAGAAGCCCGCCGCAGGAAAAACCTTTATCTTCAAGTTTCGCCAGCACTTTCTCGCAGATGCTGGTCTTTCCAGAGCCTACGTCTCCCAAAACGAGGATTATCATGCTAACCGCAATCTGGCAAACAAAAGCGTCCCCGAGACCGCAAGCGAGGCCAGATAATAGACCAAGGGATTCCTACTCACGAAGTCTTCGACACCAGCCTTAACGCTCGCGCCGACCCTGAATCCGGCATCGGTTGTTACAAGCGCCAGCACTGCAGCAATCGTCCCGTCAGTTAGTGCGAAGTTCACTATGCCCGTAAAATTCATCCCAACCCAGAACTTCGAGCCAATACCTCCGTAAACGTAGACTAGCGCAAGCAGGAAAAAGCTCGCGTATGCTGATGCAGCCCCTATGACTGGTCTTAGAGTATTGTTTGAGTAAAAGCTTTTGTGAAAGATGGATGCTATGGCTCCGAAGGCGGCGGCCTCAAGGGGTATTACCACCATGACTCGCATAACGTGGGAGTCAAGGCCAAGGAACAATACGTCGACTCCCTTTACCAGCGAGGCTACGACGCCTAATCCCACCATGAATGCGAGAGTGTTTTTCGGCTTGTAGACTGCGGCTGCCAGGGACATGACCATGACTCCGAATGACGTCATTATCTGGCCTTTGTGCGGTGAGTTGGCAAGGTGCAGTACCGCCCCCGCGGTAGCCTCCGCGAAACCCCATATTGCACCGAAAAGGATTATTCCTATAACAATGTATAATGTGTTTTTCATCTCATTCACCTCTTTGCGTATGAACTTATTATCTCTTCCACGGTTTTAACTTTGTTGTCTGTCGCGGAAACCGTTGCTTCCATGCCCTTGTAGTGCGGGGACCCTGACTGGGATGTTTCCGCGTCTATCACGGAGTTTATCCACGGGCCCTTCGGCACGAACACAAGGCCCCTGGGACAGCCGGAGGCTTCAGCTCGCAAGGTAACCGAGCCTATCTTCGACTTTACTTCCACGCAATCTCCCGGGGAGAGCCCAAGATACTTCATGTCCGCGGCATTCATGTAGCATACTGCGACGTTTCTGGCGTACTCGTCTGCTTCAGCAATCTTTTTTCCGCCGCGCATGACTTTTCCTTGGCCGGTGGATGAGCCGGTATTCAAGGTAACCTTGAGACTCAGGCCGATGAGCTTTCTCAGGTCTGCGAGTTCGTCTGGAATCATTTTAGTTTCTCAAGGATTTGTTTTAGTGTGTGTTCGTCTGATTTTGTCTCATTGAACGGGGAATCCAGGAATTTTTTCGCCGTTAAAGGCACGTTATCCATTCTATAGTAGGTTGCCTCTGACTCCATCCCGGAGACGACGCCTGGGATGATAAGGCTTGCAAGCTGCGTCGTCGGGGTGTGCGCGACTTCAATGGTGATTAACGGGATTTTCGCCATGTGTTCAACGCATTTTCTGGGAAAGTGCGCTCCAGGGTCTGATGATATCGAGAGCATCGCGTCTATTTCTCCGCGGGCGAGCATGTCTATTATGCTGTTTTCCCCGGGATTGTATCTTGGGTATCCGCGCTGGAAGTCTACTGAGAACGGGTAGCCTGTGCGCCACGTCAGTACTTCGTTGAATCCTGCGACGTTGTAGTGGCCGCGCATGGGGATTACTGAGAGCCTTGTTTTCTTGTTGACTGCTCGCACGAGGTGGAACAGGTTGTCTATGTTGTTCCATTTGCCCTGCGAGTGCGTAAGTCCCAGGCCTACGAAGACGACTCCGTACTCGCATGTTGTAAGGTCTTCGGCAAGCTTTATGATTTGTTTTTTAGGGACTCCGGCAACTTCGGCTTGTTCTATGTCGCCGCCGTTTACGATTATCCTCAATGCGCTTATGAGTTCGAAGTCTCCATTGGATGCTACCTGTATGAACTGGTTGGCGATTTTCGCGGTGCACGTCTTCCTCGTATCGACGACGATTAGCTTTCTGTCGCGTCTTCCCTCCGGCCTGTATAAGCCTTTAGGGTAAACGCTGAATCTTGAAAGATGCCGGGGGTGAGAGTCGACGGGATTGGCGCCCCAGTATACTACGAGATCTGCGTAGTTTGCAACCATCCCCAGCGTGCACGACGGAATACCAACCATCTGTTCGCCGAGTATTGAGGGTCCGTGGCAGTGGCTTGACTGGCTGTCGATGAAGCCCCCGATTTTCTCGGCCATGTCTACGCCGACCTTCATTGCCTCGCAGCTGTTCTCGCTGAAACCGTAGATTAAGGGGCGCTCTGCAGACGACAGGATGTCCGCCGCCTTCCCGATAGCCCTATCCCATGAAATCTCTTTTATTTTGCCGCCTTCCCTCTCAAACGGCTTCATGATCCTGTGTTTCTGCCCACCGGAAACCTCCATGAACTTTGAGCGTCCGACAAGGCATGCTCCGCGAACATCCGTTATCTGCCCCTTCTCGACTGCAACTGTTATGTCGTCGCACCCGCACCCGCATACCGGACAAGTAATTTCTCGGTGAATCATCTTCGAATCCTCAAAACCCCCTTTCCGGAAAAGCTTGCATCTCCCTCAAAGGTTGCGTATTTCTCGCCCCCTGATTTTTTCGTAAAGTAAAGCGGCGGCTTCGCGGATTTATCATCGACTGTTATTTCTCCGCCGCTCATCGCGTATCCGACCCTCCCGTCAAGCCCGCCTGCCGAAATCTTGCCGCCCCTCATGTAGCTTCCCAGGAAATCATTTACGACTCCTCCAATTACTAATTCGCCGCCAGCCAGGCCGACGCCGACCTGCGTGCCTGCGTTGCCCTTAACCGTGATTTTGCCGCCGCTAACACCCTGGCTCAAACCTCTTGAGCTCGCCCCAACATAGGACCCGGCGTTCCCGGACACGACTATTTCCCCGCCGCTCATGCATGTGCCTATCCAAGACGCCGCATTACCAGAGACAATTATCCTGCCGCCGCTCATGTATTCGCCGAGATGGTAGCCCGCGTCTCCCTCAACGCTTATCTGTCCCGCGCTCATGTTCTCTCCAATCCGCTTTATCTTAAGCGTCGATTTTGCAAAAACGATTTCTTGTTCCTCTGTCTTTTTCGCGCTCTCCCCAGAGACTTCGAATACGTCGCCGGCCTTCAACTTATTCCTGCCCGCGTAAACGACCAATTCCCTTACCTGTTTTATCGTCTTTCCCGCTACTGCGTCAGGCGTTAGCCCGTCGACTTCGACCCCGACCTCCGGGACATCCTTTGCGGTAAGCGTAAGGGTCTTCACGTTACCACCCTGTAATTTGAAAGGCACACCGAGTAGTAGTGCTTGAAGAAGTCTGTCATCTCTCCCTCAAGCTTTGGCATGTCCTTGGTTTTTTCGTAGTGTATGGTCTGCCCGGGCGCTGTTGAGACGACTTCCCCGTCTTTGACCGCGAACTCTCCGTCAAGTATTGTGTGGCATGCGCGCGAGAAGCCTTCTTCGATTCCATCCGATAAATCATATACTGCGACGTTTGCAGCAGAGCCCTTTGAGAGGCCCTTGTCTTTGAGTCCGAGAATCTTGGCTGGGGCAAGCCGTGTTATCATGGCAACATCATACAGTGAGTATTCCCTGTCAATCGAGTACAGGCTTGTCTTGTCTGCGACCGCATTGTGCGTCCCGTCGGCGTATGTGTCCCTTGCTTTCTTGTCCATGAGCCAGCTTATAATCCTCGGATACCTCATAAACGGTGCCGCGTTCGGGTGGTCTGTGGAAAGAACCACCCTCTCAAGGTCTTCTGCTAAAAGCGCGAGCTCAAGTCCCGTCGCCCACTGCACCGCGTTCACTGGATGGTCCTTGTGGTAGTGGATGGGCACGACTCCCGCGCCGTGCTCGAGCTCGACGTCGCCGTCATTCCATTTCTCTCGCAGAAGAAACGAAAGGTATTGCTCGAAGGGCGCGTCTGCCGTAAGCGTTGTGGTCTTGTCGTGTGTTACCTGCCCGATGTCGAAGGTGAGCTTCTTGTTTCTGTTGACCTCCTTTATGGTTTCGGCTGCCTTTGATTCAAACTCCCTCCAAGAGTTCCCGCCGTACGAGGAAAACTGCAGGTGCGCGATGTGCATGCGTTTCTTGGCAAGCTTCATCTCCGCGAGGCTGCTCTTCACGTTTCCGTAGTATCCCATGCCGTTTAAGTGGACGTGTATGGGGTGGGGTAGTTTCAATTTTTCCGCTGCTTCCTCAAGGTGTGTTATGATGTCAGACGGCGTAACGTCGAGTTTCGGAATCTTCGAGTCAGGGAGCGTTTTTTTCTCGCCCCAAATCCACGAGAGATATGCGCCGGGAGCGACAAGTTTTATCCCGTATGTTTTGGTGCGGTCCAGCATCCACGCGCAGTAGTCTGTGAGGCCTTCCTGGTCTTTTTCCTTGATGTATTTTGCGACCAAGTAGTTGTTGCCGAGAAGAAGCAGTGCCGCCTTGTCCATGAGCGGTATGTCTGCGAGTTCTTCGTGGGTGTGTTTGGCTTTAAGCGGTGATACCGCGGGCTCTGTGACGTGGCTGTAGCCTAAGAGTGCGTACTGGTATCCCGTAAGGTATGTGGAAGGGCATGAGAATCCTGTGCCTGAGTGCGTGTATTTCGTCTTCGCCCAGATGACTGTCTTGTCTTCCGGGCGTAGAAGCCTTGCCGAGTTTATCGCCGAGCCCGCGACGTGGGTGTGCACGTCTACTCCGCCTGCCATCACTACTTTGCCTTTCGCGTCTATGACAGTCTTCTTTTTTGCCTTTATCTTGGAGACAATTCTCCCATCTTCTATGAGAACGTCTGAGACGTCCCCGTCCACTTTGGTTTCTGGGTCGTAGACTCTGGCGTTTCTTATCTCTATTGCAGTCATGTTTTCCCTTTAGACGAAATCTATTACTCCAAACGGGCAAGCATCCTTGCAAAGACTACAGTTGGCGTCTTCCCCGAGGCGCTTGCATTTTTTGATGTCCACTATCCTTACTTTCCCATCCACCACCGTCCAGACGACGTCTTTGGACGCAGGGTCCTTGCCGCCTCCGCTGTCTTTCGCAGACGTTACGGGGCAGACGACCACGCAGTTGCCGCACCCGTTGCAAAGGTCGTAGCGCATGACGTGCCCGGTCTCCAAGGCGTCCCCGCTTTTAGCCAGGAACTCCTCAAGCCTCTCCCTCTTCTCCTTAAATCCATCCTCTGCAAGAGGAGTGCACTTTGACAGCTCACCACTTCCCTTGAGAAGCTTCATGGCAAAGCTCATGCACGAGTCTTCCCCGCATTTCTTGCAGTTGGTCTGAGGCAGATTCTTGTATACGTCCATCACGTTAGCCATATTTTACCCTCCTTTACGCCGGCCATTTCTCCTGCAGAAACTTTTGTATTCCAGACGAGTCCCTGGGGCCGACAAGCACCTCCCAGCCGGTCTCGTCTTCTATGGCGCCGCGAAGATGAGACGCAAACAACGGAACTACAAGGATTTTGTGCTTGACTTTCTCCGCGACTTTAGCCTCCTCCAACGCCTCCTTGATCTTCCCGGCTGAAAGATCACCGGTCGCAACCGCGGTGTCAACTGCAAAACCCTTCGTGTTGATGACTAGCACCCACGCGTTCATGTTCGCTCTTCTGACGTCTCCTTCTACTGTGAAGTATGTGAGTGAAAAGTTGGTGGTAACAAGCACCGGGGATTTTTCGTCTGGGTTTCCTACGGTGTATAGTTTGGCTTCTACTTCGGGCTCGCTTCTGGGGTCAGTGTATATGCATTGGCGAAGCGTTAGCAGCGGCAGTATGGACCAGGCTTCGGTTGAATGCAGTATGATCAGGCTTGCGAACCTGTCCATTGCAAGCCCTGCGATGATGGACTCGTATGTTCCCGCGAGCACTTCATCTTTTTCGCCGCTCCAGATTGCGGCTGCCGCGCACATGACTGGGTAGCCAAGCTCTTTTGCGCTTTCTATTGCGGAGCGTCTTAGCATCACGTATTTGTTGAGTGTTTCTCCGAGTCCTTTTCCGGCTGTGATTAGTCCCGGGTCCAGTATTATCTTTTTGGTTCCGAGTTTCTGTGTTAGTTCCCCCATCTCCTGGAGGTCTTGGCTCAATACTGCGACTGGTGCATCATATTTCCTGGCAAGTTCCCTGACTTTCTCGCAGTTGTCTTTGGTTGCCGCGTAGACGAGCGGCTTTCTCGCGCCGACTATTGTTAGCGCTTTTTCCAGGGCTTGCGGGTTAAGCGAGCATAGTATGAGGGGGCCGTCGTATTTTTTGGCGATTTTTTCGACGAGCTTCGCGTACTTTGCGGGGTCGTCTGTTGCGCACCTTGCTGCGAGTCCGTCGAGCCGTAAGGTCTCGCCCATCCGGTCTATGGCGAAGTCTTTCACGAAGGCTATCCTCTTTTCGACTTCCCCATCTTCCATTGTGTCTGACACGTCGACTATGATCTTGCAGGGTGCGAAAAACTTGAGTTCGTGTCTGTACATGACTTCCTCGCCGCCGACTGTTAGCGCCTTGTCACCTGAACCTATTACTACTTCCCTCACAGGCGGCGTGGTCTTGTCTTCGAGGACTGCCAGTTTCTCGCCTTCAAGGTGCGGGCATCTGGCAAGCTCCATCTCCCTGGATGTGAGCTTTAACGCGAAGCTCATGCAGGTTGTTTCGCCGCAGTCTTTGCAGTTGGTTTGCGGCAGGTACCTGTAGGCCTCCATCGCTGTTATCTTCGCCATTTTTACATCCTCACCCAGTTCTCGTAATTCTTGGGGTCGACTTTCGCGTCTTTGGAAAAAAGCGTGTCTATTATAGACTTTACGATTTTTATCGCTCCTGGATGAAGCATCATGAATACTTCCGCGCCGGATAAAAGAGCCATGGTCGCCGTGTGCGCCTCCCACAGCGGCCCACGAAGCTCCTTAGGGCCCAGATAATCATCCTTCATCCAGGCCTCTCTCGCGCTCCACGCATTCGACACTCCCGCAAGCATGGGCATCGCCAGGTCTTTGTCGCCTGAGAGCGCGTTCAACCTGATTCGCTCCATCGTGGTTATCGAGTATTCTATGCCGTAGCCCAGGGATGCCGTGTTCGGGTCCATGAGTATCTGGTTCGCGGGCAAGCCCTCTTTTAGTATCTTTTTGTTCATCTGCTTCATGCCGGGAACATCCATTGAAACAAGCGACAAAACAAGGTGTCCGTGTTCCTTGCAGGCTTGGACTACTCTAGCGTAATCCTTCATGTCAGGAGACACAGACGATATCAGCACTCGCTCACCGGCGCAAACCTCTGCGGCCTTCGACAATACTTCAACGTCTTTCTCGTAGTTGCCGCTCCCAGATATGATGAGCGGCACGTCAACTGCCTTCAATACTGCCTTCACGGACTCCATGGCCTTGTCCGTGGGCCTGTTGCTCCAAAGCGGGTCTGTTGACACAAGGTGCAGGGTTATGGCTTCGGCCCCGAAGTCTTCGACTTGTTTCTTAGCCCAAAGCTCCGGCTTCTTTATCGCATCTCCGAAGTTTCTCTTCACTGATGCGGGAAGCCTGAAGGGTACGTCGAATATGTCGTGGGCGACGATTGGCTTGTGCGGGGGCGTTTCCTCGAAGAGGTAGAACGGAGGCTTTCCCTGCCCGCCCAATGTTATTGCCTTGCCGCGCGTCCCCCCGTCTTTTTCGGTCGCGCCCCAAGCAACCTCTAAGACCTTGCTCTTGTAGTCTTTCCTCGGAATCCTGAAAGTGAATTTAGGAGGCTCCGCGACTTTTGCCTGCGCAATCGATGCCGCCGCAAACTTCTGGAATGCCTGCCTCAAGATTACCTGCGGCAGCAAGTTAAACTCTATTTCCTCGGCGTCAAGCACGAAGTCTTCGACTTCGATTTCCTCCACGGACTCCAACAGTTTCTCAAGCTTGTCTTTCATGCTATCTCACCTGCAAGCTCTCTTACCGCTGCGCGCGCGGGACTATCCATTGGAAGCCCGGAGAGCGGCTTGCCTGCTAAATCGTATTCAGAGACGTTTTCGTCTTCCGGGATTTCCGCGATGACTTTCACATCGAGCATGCCTGCTTTCTCCTTAAGTTGCTTGCGGTTCTCATCTTTTACTCGGTTTAATACGAGCGCGAACTCGGAAAACTTTATGTCAAGCTCTCCTGCAAGCTCTTTTATCCTTTTTGCGGTTTCTAGGCCTCTCTGGCTTGCGTCGGTTACGACGAGCATGGTGTCCACGTTCTGGGTGGTTCTGCGGGATAAGTGTTCTAGTCCTGCTTCGGCGTCTATGACCGTGTAGTCGTAGGCTTTAGTCGTCGTGTCTATTACTTCCCTTAGCATGTGGTTTAAGGCGCAGTAGCATCCCGAGCCCTCCGGGCGGCCCATGGAAATCAGGTCGAAGCCGCCGGACTCGACGGTTATCTCGAAGGCCTTGCTCTCAAGGTACGTTTTCTTCTCGACGTTTGCGGGAAGTCCCCCGCTTATCTCCTCGCGTATGTCTCCAATAGTCTTTTCCACTTTGACGCCGAGCGCTCCGGCAAGGTTCGCGTCAGGGTCGGCGTCAATCGCCAGAACACTCCCCTGCTTTCGTTCGACCAGCTCTTTTACCAGGAGCGCCGCAACAAGTGTCTTCCCGACTCCTCCCTTGCCTGAAACCGCGATTACTTTTCCCATCTATCTTTTCTTGATGATGACCTTGTCGGCGTGAATCTTGGCGTTTTTTAAAATAATCTGTATTCCGCCGCCCGCAGGCAAGGAAAGCTCAGGTACTGATGCCACCGCCTGCGCGGGAGCGAGTTGCGCTCCGTCATCTTTTTTCTTTAGCGTCAGCCTCAATGGTTTCTTCTTCAGGTTCAGTTTCAGGGGTTTCTTATCACTCATCTTTTTCCCTCCTTTTATTCGAGCACTCCGTCTTTCTGGAGTGCTTCGATTACTTTCATGAGCTGGTCTTCTGTTATGCCGAGCGCCGTTGACGCTTCGTCGGGGTATATTTCCCCGTCTTTGGCTTGTATGTGGTCGACCAGTTCCTCTTTTAGTTGCTCGGTTACTTCGAATCCTCCCGCATCTCCAGAGAGCAATGGGTGTCCCTTGCCTGACAGGTAGTCTTTGAGCCCGTTTATGTCGGAAACATCCTTTTCGGTCGCTATCTTGTCTACGAGGTCAGCTGGTATGGACTCCTTGAACCGGTCTTTCAGTGAGCTTGGCATCCACGCGATTTTTTCCCATCCGCCGTCGGCTGACAGAAACTTTTCGGAGTGCAGCCACTGGAGTCCAAAGCCCTGGAATCCTTCGGTTTGCTCGCCTGCCCCGGTCTGGCCTGCCATCGTCGAAAACTTGAGTCCGTTTATGGTCTCGTCCTTGAATCCCCGGTCCACTATGCCGACGCCGTTAACCTCTGGTATGAAGAATGCGATTGCCTCGAAGCAGCCGCAGGACGTGTGCGGGTACTCCCACATACTGTACAAGTAGAATCGCTCGTTCTTGCTGTTTGAACGATCTACCACTGACTCATTAACTCCGGCGAATTCCCCTTTCTCTGCGTCCAATACTTCTCCTTTTTGTATTGCGAATATGGGGCCGTCGGGCTCGACTTTCGCAGCGGCCCGGCAGTCAAGCCAAGAGAGGGCGCCGCATAGGCTGGGGCGTTGCGGGCTTATCATGCATACGTGGTTGGGCGCGAAACTCTGGCATAGTATGCAGCCGTAGAAGTCGTCTACTTCCTCGTCTTTCATGCCGCGCACGCGCTCGTCGCGGGCCTTGTATACGTCTAATGCTTTCTTGTAGAATTTCTCGACTTCTTTTTCGTCTGTTATGAAGGTTACCTGCATCTTCTCGATGAAGGGCATCTCCATCTTGAACAACTCCATCAGTGCCTTACCGACGTCCTTGAACGATGCGCCGGATTTAACGAGTTCCTTTGAGATTCTGCACCAGATGTGGTATCTCTGGTTCAAGTGCATGAATCCTTTGATGTAGTTCAGGAAGTCGTGGTTTCGCCTCTCTATGACGGGTTCCAAGTCTTTCTCGATTTCCTTTCCGCAGACTTCGATTAGTATTCCGAACGGGAGCGTCCCGCCTTCTGGGAGGTCTTTTATGTCTTTCCCTATTATCTTTACTTCTCCGTCTTTCACGTCTTTTTCAGGGATTGCTTGGACGAGCTCTGCCTTGTATTCTACTTTGGGGCCTCCCAGTTCGACGTAGGTGTCGGGTCCCCGTATTCTTTCTCCTTCGTATACTACTCCGTATTCAATCTTCATTTCTTCTTACCTCCTGAAAACCTCTCAAGAAGCGTTGGGTCCGGGATTTTGGGAGCCGGCTTCCACC
Organism: Candidatus Altarchaeota archaeon; assembly: GCA_043822165.1. GTDB lineage: Archaea > Altiarchaeota > Altiarchaeia > IMC4 > SCGC-AAA252-I15 > SCGC-AAA252-I15. The sequence goes on along the minus strand of JBDRCA010000094.1, from coordinate 2,251 downwards.
CCTTCTTTTTTAGGAACTTTGATACTTCATCCCGAAGCGTTATGGGAATGTCTTTCTCGGTTCTTATGAATCTTTCCAGGTCTTCGGGAAGCCCCCCGTAAAACTTCTTGTTCAAGTCGATGTAGTGGGCGACTTTTATCTGCCGGCCCTTCACGCCGTCTGAGGCCCTCATAGTAAGCTTCGGAATCAAGACCATGACTTCCTCCTTGGTCTGCGCGACGACCGACATATGCTCTGGAACAGGCCCCACATTATAGAGGCCCTCGCTTTTGGTGTCGTAGACATTCCAGTTAGTCGACGCATCGCTTAAAAGCTCCCGCCTGTATTTTTTCCCGCTTGGACCCCAGATGACCGGTATTCCAAGACGCATTACACCCGAGCCAATGGAGACCGCCTTCTGCGAGTAAGTGCCCCACACAAGCCCTACCGCGCCAATCCGGTTCAACGTGTAATCAGCAATCTCCTCGAAGTTGCCGCGAAGCTTTCTTTTCGCAAAAATGCTCGCAACCTTTATCGCCGCTCCCGTTATGTGTGCGTTGGCAACGCATGAGCCCACGTTTACGAGGTTTCCACCGTCGAATCCGCCGCCGTATTTCTCGTAAAGGTTGTGGGTTCCAGAGTAGTCTGTGGCAAGCGCCATCGCAGAGCACCCTGATGCTGTGACTATGTAGTTTCTTTTCAGGAATTCTTCGACCATCTCGCCGAGTTCTTTGCCGCCGTTAGGCCAGTACGAGCATCCTACTGGGGCTATTACTCCCGGTATTTCCCCGAAGACGAGGGGCGCTCCTATTTCGCGGATTTCAGTGTCTTGTATGCCGCCTCTACCGGGGCTTATTTTTGCTTTGTCGTGTGCGAACCTGTGTTTGTATACGTCTGAGAAGACGTCTATTATCGGTATTTTCTGGGGGCAGTAGCTTTCGCATCTTCCGCAGTAGAGGCAGTGGGAGAGGTACTCCATGAGTTCTTCCTCTGAGAGGGGTTTCTCGCCTTTTTTGTCGGAGCCTCCGTCTTTCAGGTTTTTGATTGCTTTCTCGGAGAGCGAGTAGTAGACTTCTTTTCCTTTCTTTATTTTTTCTGCGTCTTCGAGTTTTTCGAGGACTTTGTAGACGTATTGCCTGGATACTCCGAGCTTGTCTGAGAGCTCTGTTGGCGTGTAAGCGTTTTCCTTGAGCAGTATTATTACTGCTGATTTCAGGGTGTCTCCTCCTTCTTTGGTTGTGACGTCTACGTCGTGGAGTTTCAGGTAGCGGGCGCGCACGCTTCTTATCATTCCTCGGACGTCGTTTCCTACTGGGCATGCTTGCGTGCAAAGCCCGCATGCCGTGCACTTTAAGGTGTCTTCAGAGACGTCTTTTACGGCATGTTTCTTGTTTTTGTGTTTTATCTGCGCTATCTTTACGGCTGCTTCGCCGGCTTTTTCCAGGTCTGGGAGGTAGCATCCGCGGACTTTGCCTTTGGCGAGTTCGTCAATGATTTCGGATACTTCCTTTTTGGAGTAGTCTGGTAGTCCGCCCGCGTTTTGGCTCGAAGTCGTTATCACGGGTATCCCGAGTTTTTCCGCGTTCTCTATGGTGTCGAGGCGTATGCATTGTTCGTCGAGGACGATGACGTCTGCTATCCCCGAGCGCACGTAGGGGAGCTGGTATGATAGTTGGCCTACGACTTTGGCTTTCGGGTTGTATCGTGCGATGTCAAGGGCTGTGCAGCATATTCCCGCGATTTCTATATCTTTCCCGTTTTTTTCCGCGTAGTCTACGATTTCGACCCCGCCTGCCACGTTGTGTCCGATGCAAAGTACTACGGGTTTTGACGTGTCCACTGACGCGAATCCTATGTCGGAAAGCTTAGGCTCAGGGTCTCCCTTCGGGAAGTTTAATGCAGTTATCTGGGTTATGTCTGCGATTTCCATCCCCAAGTGGTCGAGCATTCCCGCGTGGAGTGCCTTTGAGTTGTAGTCTATGTGGTCTGATTCCTGTCCAGTGTGGAGTGAGGATGTTAATTGCACTAGTTGTTCTTCCACGTACTGGAGGGGTTTTTCCAGGTCTCCCAGTGTTTTCGGTTTCACTCCTGCGACCAGCATCGTCCATGGCGCGTGCACTTCGCTGTTTGCGACCACATCCAGTTTTGTGTTTTTACCGTTTTTTTTGATTAGTCCCTTCAGTTGGTGGCGGGCGTGCGCCGTGTGCGCGGACGCGCCCATAATGGACATTAAAAGGTGTTCTCTGGCAAGCTGCGTGTTAAGGTCTATGCC
>JBDRCA010000093.1:0-6247 GCA_043822165.1 Candidatus Altarchaeota archaeon | reverse complement strand
GATACCCCTGCAAGTATGCGTTAAATGGGGGGTTAAATTCGCACCCATACTTTTATTCTCTTATATTGTAACAGTTTGGACTGGCAACCTCCTGGAGATAGTGTTCATGCACGTGCTATCCTAAAATCAAACTACCGCAGACAAGACAACCAACGGGAATACACCGTGAACTTATCGCAAACAAAAGAATCATTGCCTGCGAACGCAACCTCCCTCACGCAGCTCGGCCACAACTTATCATCAGCCAACTTATCGCAAAAATCCGAGTCATTGCGCAACACAGCAATCTGGAAGAAACAAGTATCCCTCATATAAGACTCAACGTCAACGCACAATGAAGGATCATCCAACGCCGCTGCCGCATCAGAGAAACACATGTCCCTGTCCGATTTATCCAGTATCTGAAAACACATCGAAGGCTCCTCATCAACGATTGCATAACAACTATACCTGTCATACTCACCCTCTACTTCATCACAGAAAGAGATGTTCCGAGTCAAGACTCCAACATTCCGGTAACAAACATCCCTCTGCAGGGGCGTCCTAACCTTAAGACACAACAAAGAATCAGCACTCGATGCCGCAACACCCACAAAACACGCATCCCTCAAGGAAATAACATTAATGCTCTCACATATTGAGGAATTAACGCTTACGACTCCAACCTCCTTGTAGCAGAACTCCCGCTCTTCAGCGGAGGTCACGTCATTGCAAAACGTGAGATTGCGGGTAAAGGATGCAACATCCGTGTAACACGAGAAAACATCTATCCTCGGCAGCCTATCGCATGACGACAAGTCAGCGGAAGCCTTAGCAACATCACGAAAACACACGTCCCGAGTTAACCTGTCTTGGACTCCATCACATACCGAGGAATCACCAACAACCTTCGCAACGCTTAACAAACACTCATCCCTGACAGACGGATTATCCAATTCACCGCACACCGAAGAATCACCCACAGACACCGCAACCATCTCATAGCAAAAAAACCTGGCCGAAAAATCACTTATGTTATCGCAGAAATCAAGATTCCTAGCATCAACAGCGACCTTTGAGTAACACATATACCTGCGGTACTCGTGAACGATGCCGTCACACTCGGAAAACCTAGCCGCCGAAACATTGGATGAAGATGACACAACGGAACCGCCGCGAAACCTGGAAGACTTAAGTGGAGGCGAACCAACACACCCCCCAACCAAAACCACGGCCAGCAAAAGCGGCATAAACCTCATCGTATTCTTACTTGACGACCACAACCTTGTCGGCGGATATTATGTCACTCTTATCTATCGTCTTCCTGCCAACCCTAATCTCAGACAAATCACCGCCCCGGAACAAGACCTTATCAACCTTGCCCAAACGATCACCCCCGAGATTATAAACCTCCTTGTCAGACAAATGACTCACAGTATTCTCCATCGACTGAATCTCCCCCATAAACAAGAGATTAACAACCTTAATCCACAAACCAAAACCCCCAATACCCAAAATCGCGGCCAACATAAAGTTGCCCAAACCATACTCCTCACTCCAAAACTTAGCACCCTCAGACAACATCACATAAAACAAAACAATAAACGCCAAAAGAATCAAATGCCGCCTCACCTGAAGATGCTCCCTCACCACCAAATCATCGATGGTACGGCCAACAAGAATTATCCCGAGAGTCAAAACCATCAGATAAATCGACTTAGTATTCAAGATGAATACTGAGACAGAATCCAGAGCAGACCGAATATCCGTGAAATCCAGGGGATTAACCCTCAAGTCACTGTAACCAAAACCCAAACCGATTATGAAAACAATAAACGCGAGCGTATACGTCAAAGCACTAATCTTGCCCACTGAAATAGACTTTACGAAATTCGAAGCCCACGAAAAAAACTCTTCCTCATAACCCAAACCCTTGATTATAAGATAGATCCCGACGAAACCCAGAATCAAACTCATAGCCGCACTGCCGAAAATCGCGAGCAACAACAAGACAAGGCCGGGAACGGCAAACAAGAGCCGCGCCAAGTTCGGGTCCTCGGAAACCTCCCTCAGAAAATTAGTCAACGTGAAATACGCTTTTTCTAGCTCCTTGCTTTGGCGCACGACAATCGTTTTCACGGAATTGATTTTGATTCTCGACTGGATTATGGGGATTAATTGGTCGTCTTCGGCGCCGTCTGAGACCAGGACCAGTGATTCGGGCTTCAAGTCTTCGATGAGTTTTTCGAGTTGTTTGGTTAGTTTCTCGTCGGAGATGACTCCAACGTTTGAGTCCCCGGTTATCGTCGCGACTTCTGCGCCGAGGCTTCTGGCGATTTTTACGGCGCCGTATATTGCGTTGACGTCAGAGTCCTCGGGGTCGACTAAAGCAAGGGATTGTGCTACTTCGAGGTTTTTCTTCCAGCCGACTATGGGCCCCTTTGCCTTGACTTTCACGCCGATGTCGTTGTCCCTGTCAACGCATAAAACCAGTGTCTTCATGGTGAGAGTAAATTATTTCACTTAAATGAACTTAAATAGGGTTTTCGATGAATAATTAACATTCTATTTGAGGTGATTTCCATGGCTGATTTAAACGATAGGTGCCCTACCGGGATTAAAGGATTCGACGAACTGGTCTCTGGTGGTCTGCCGCGAGGCAGGAGCATACTCGTCTCCGGCGAGTGCGGGACTGGCAAGACCATATTCGGCGCCCAGTTCATTCACAATGGTGCGAGGGGTTACGGGGAGCCTGGTGTTTTAGTGTTGCTTGAGCAGAATCCTGAGGAGTTTAAGAGGGATATGAGCGCTTTTGGCATGGATTTTGACAAGCTGGAGGCGGAAGGCAAAATCATTATAATTGATGCTAGTTTGAGCCGTCTTGGCGCTGAAGCCATGATTTCGTCTCTTCCTGTTTCGTCTGAGAGTTTCTCTCTTTTGCCAGGGGAGACGACGATCGAGCATTTGACCGATGTCGTTGTGAGGGCTGCGAGGAATCTGAAGGCCTCAAGGGTGACGATTGACAGTTTGCCGGCGCTGGAGTTTCTGGTTCAGGGAGACTTGGATGTTAGGAGGCTTCTGCTGCAGATGAATTACAGGCTCAAGGAGGATGGTTTAACAACCGTAATCGTGTCGGAGATGGGAGATGGCGGGTATTCCGCGACTCACGGCGTGGAACGCTATGTCGTGGACGGCGTCGTGTCGCTTCACTACACCAAGGTCGGGCCGACCGCCGGTAGAACGCTTACCATCGACAAGATGAGGAATACCTCGCACAGCGAGGACATCCACACCATGAAGTTCATGGCAGGCTCCGGAATCGAGGTCTTAAGCGAGTAGAAAAGCCCCCCCCCCTACTTTTCTTTAAGATAGTAGGCTACAACGTGCGCGAGTATCAAGTGGACGTCCTCGACCCTGCCCATGTGATTGCTGGAAACGACTATCGAGTGCTCGGCAGCATCCTTCAGCCTGCCGCCTCCCATACCCGTGAATCCTATCGTAGTCGCCCCATTCTCGTTGGCGTACTCTATCGCCGCCAAAACGTTCTTTGAGTTACCGGACCCTGAGATTCCTATGACAACGTCGCCGGGAGAGAGAAGATTCTTGAGTTGTTCCGCGAATATCTTGGAAAAGTCGGTGTCGTTTCCCCAGGCAAGCATCAATGGCACGTTATCGGCAAGGCATACTGCCTTGAATCTTTTGTCTTTCCCGCGTATCGCACCCTTGGCTAAATCATTCGCGAAATGAGATGCAGTCGCCGCGCTGCCCCCGTTGCCGAAAACGAAGACGCAGCGGCCCTCATCTCTTGCCTTCGCCAAGATTTCAACGACTTCGCGCACGTCACCCGCGGGAAGCGCGTCCAACGCACCCTTTAAGTCCCTGAAGTATCTTTGAGCGTATTCAACGTAATCCAATCTCAGTCACCCACATAGATTATCTTGCTCCCCTGAGGCTCGAACGCAAATGGAGTATACCTTAAATCATTCAACGCCTCCCTGACGCGAGCCTGCTTTTTTTGCTCGCAGTAGACGAGCAGGAATCCGCCTCCGCCTGCACCGAGTATTTTGCCGCCGACTGCTCCGGCTTTGCGGGCTTTCGTGTAGATTCTGTCTATATCCTGATTTGAGATGTTGGAGGCGAGTTTCTTTTTCAGCATCCATCCGTTGTGGAGTAGTTCGCCGAATTCTGTTAAGTCGCCGGCGGATAGGCTGTCTCTCAGTTTCCGTGATAACTCCGCCATTTCGTCTAGTACGTGCAGGTTGGCGTTGGTTTTCTGGCGCTGTTCAGTGAGTATCGAGTTTGACCTTCTTGTGACTCCGGTGTAGTAGAGCATGAGGTTTTGTTGGAGTTCTTCCTTGAATCCGTTGGGGCATATTACTGGGTCGATGTAGACTGATTCATCGGGGTTGAATTGTATGTGGGATATGCCGCCGTAGGCTGCTATGTATTGGTCTTGTTTTCCGATTGGTTCTCCGACTTTGTTGATTTCTATTTCGCATGCTTCCTCGGCGAGGGCTTTGGCGGGGGAGAATTCCCCGTTGTATGCGTGCAGTGCGTTTAGGAGGCCGACTGTGAAGGAGCTTGATGAGCCGAGTCCTGTGCCGCGGCTTGGTATGTCTGCGATGGATGTTATTTCTATTCCGCCGTCTACTTGGACTATTTTTAAGGCTTCTCGGACGAGGTCGTGTTGTATGTCTTTTACTGATTCGACGATTTCTGTTCTCGAGTATCCGACGCGTATCTGGTTGTCGAATCTTTTGTTGACTGTTATGTAGACGTATTTGTTGATTGAAGTGGATGTTACGGCGCCGGGCTTGTGCTTGTAGTATGCTTTAAGGTCGGATCCCCCTCCCGCGAAGCTTACTCGCAGCGGCGTTCTTGAAATAATCATTTTTTCTTTAGCCAACCCCGTAGAGTATATTTTAGACGTGAATCGTCTTTAAATGTTTGATAGCATGTCTTTTACTCCGGTTTTCACGGCCTGCTTCGAATTGTGTTTGGCCTTCCATCCGAGCTTGTTTATTTTTTCTGTTGAAAGGTTCATTTCAGCGACGTCTCCGGGCCAGCCTTGGCGGCCGCCAGTGTATTTTATTGAGACGTCTTTTAGACGCATCTGCTTGATTACTGTTTCCGCGATTTCTGTGACTGATACTTGGTCGCCGCAGCCCAGGTTGTAGACGTTAAGGTTGTCTTTGCCGTGCTTGAGGACGTATTCGATTGCGTCCAGTATTTCATCGACCAAGAGATAAGACTTCACCTGTTTCCCGTCTCCTAGCACCTCGAGTTGCCTCGGGTTTTTCCCGAGTTTTTCCATGAAGTCGTATACGACTCCGTGGGTTCCGCGCCCGCCAACCACGTTTGCGAAACGGAATATAAAGGCTTTGAAACTGAAGGTGCCGCAGTATGCCGACACTAACGCCTCGCAGGCAAGCTTTGATGCGCCGTACAGGGAGATTGGCAGAAGAGGCCCGTAGTCTTCGGGAGTCGGGATGACGGATGGTTCGCCGTAAACCGCGGAAGTGGACGGGAACACAATCACTTTAACACCATTCAGCCTCATGGCCTCCAAGACATTGTAGGTGACTACAGTATTCTGCTCAAGATCCCAGCGAGTATGCTTTATGCCGTAGCGTATGTCAGGGTTAGCAGCCAGATGATACACGAAATCCTGGCCTGAAAGCTCCTTTGTCAGGGTGTCAAAATCCAGTAGGTCTGCCTCGACTAATCTGACGCTGCCGGAAGACACGTGTTTTTCAATGAACTGTCTTTTCCCGGATGAGAGGTTGTCGTAGACTGTTACCTTGTCTCCCCCGGAAACCAGGCGGTCTACGAGGTGGCTTCCTATGAATCCCGCACCACCCGATACGAAGACATTCATTTTAAGGCAATAACATATTTATGAGAAGTAAAAATATGGAGTTTGTAGCATTAAATGACGGCAACCTCGCCGCCGCAGTGAAGATTCACCTCGAAAATCTGAGGGAGGGAATATTATATGAACTCGGCGAGGAAATGACGGAGTTATTCTACAGGGAAGTCGTCGGCGACGAAGACAGCTGGGGAACAGTAGCGGTAGAAGACAGTAAACCCGCAGGCATCGCAGTATGCACGTTAAATCCCATGGAGCTGACCGAGAAGACATACTCGAAAAACAAGGTAAAAATCGCGAAAGCCGCCGTCAGAAAGGCAACCAGAAAACCCGGAATCATAAACCACCTGCTCGAGGCAAAACTCCACAGTATAGACCCGGAACCCACACTTCTTTTTT
>JBDRCA010000092.1:0-8463 GCA_043822165.1 Candidatus Altarchaeota archaeon | reverse complement strand
CATCGGGCAGGGCATCGAGTTCGACTACTGCACGGTGCACGCAATCTACGCCTTAAGGGAGCTGGGCTACGAGACGATTATCATAAACAACAACCCAGAGACCGTTTCAACCGACTTTGACACATCCGACAAACTATACTTTGAGCCTCTGACTCTTGAGGATGTTCTCGCCGTAGTGGACGTCGAGCAGGATAATCTGGCGGGCGTCATGGTGCAGTTCGGAGGCCAGACTGCAATCAATCTGACGCAGAAACTTCACGAGGCGGGCGTTGGGATACTGGGCACAAGCCCCGATTCCATAGACCGTGCGGAAGACCGCGGCAGGTTCGGGGAAGTTTTGGCGAAACTCGATATTCCTTCTCCGTTATGGGATACGGCGCACTCGTTCTCTGAGGCCATATCGAAGGCCAGGAAAATCGGGTACCCGATTCTCGTGCGCCCAAGCTACGTATTGGGCGGGCGGGCCATGCGCATAATATCGTCCGAGGACGAGCTTAAGGGTTTCGTCGACGAGGCTATGGATGCTTCCCCCAACCAGCAGATTCTGTTGGACAAGTTCCTGGAGGACGCAGTGGAAGTGGACGTTGACGCGGTATCTGACGGTAAAGACGTGTTCATAGGCGGCATCATGGAGCACATCGAGGAGGCGGGCATACACTCAGGGGATTCAGCGTGCGTTATCCCGCCACAGACTCTGTCCAAGAAAGTCGTTGACGCAATAGTGGACTACACAGGCAGGCTTGCAAGAGAGATAGGAGTCATAGGGCTTCTAAACATACAGTATGCCGTCAAAGACGGGGTAGTCTACGTATTGGAGGCTAATCCCAGGGCATCCCGCACGGTGCCGTTCGTATCAAAGGCAACAGGCGTGCCCCTTGCAAAAATCGCGGCGAAAGTATCATGCGGCGTCAAACTCGCCGAACTAGTCGAAGACGTCGCCCGGCTGCCGCAGCTTTCTCACGTCTCGATAAAAGAGGTTGTGCTGCCGTTCGACAAGCTTCGCATCGACCCGGTCCTTGGCCCTGAGATGCGCTCTACCGGCGAATCCATGGGCGTTGACTCCGACTTCGGGCTTGCCTACTACAAGGCGCTTTTGGGCGCGGACATGGATCTTCCATCAAAGGGCACAGTCTTCATATCCGTTGCCGACAAAGACAAAGCCAAGGCGTGTTCTGTCGCAAAGGATTTCTCAGCTCTAGGCTTCAAGATAATTGCAACCCTTGGAACCCACAAAAAACTCATATCCGAAGGCATATCGTCTGAGCGCGTACTAAAGGTGAGCGAGGGCTCCCCGAACATTCTTGATGCAATAAGGGAGAAGCGGGTGGACCTCATAGTGAACACTGCGAGCAGAAAGCATGGTGTGCGAAAGGACGGCAGGCTCATAAGGCAGGCTGCAGTGAATTATGGCCTGCCGTATGTTACGACGTTGACGGCTGCCAAGGCGTGCGCGGAGGCGGTAAAGGCGGTGAAAGAAAAAAGAGTGAGCGTCAAATCCATAAACGAGCATGTTCAGAAGCCTTGAATTCGGAAAGCCCCCCCGGAGACCCTATCTCGTAGAATCTCTGTTTTGTCTCGTAGGCTAAAAGCTCCTTGTCTTGTATAAGCTTCGGGAAGACCTCCCTTTCAAGCGAGCTTTTACCTTCAGGCAATAAATCGAGGACGCTTTCGGATAGTATGCTTACTCCCGCGTCGATGTAGGTCAGTTTCTCGCCTCCTTCTTTCTCGTATTTCGTGACCAACCCTCCTACCACGTCCATGTTGCTTATGTCGTACTTGTCGGAGTTGCGGTATACCACCGTCAAAGCGGGTTTTCCTTTTCTCTTGAAGTATTCCCAAGCCTTCCCATAGTCTATCGGAAGATACACGTCCCCGTACACTACTATGAATTCGTCGGCGAGAAGATTGCCCGCGTTCTTGAGCGCTCCGCCCGTGCCCAATGGCGCCTCTTCCCTGCTGTATCCTATCTTTACGCCGTACTGTGAGCCATCCTTGAAGTAGTATTCGATGGATTCCGCCAGGTGGCCTATGCACAATACGATGTCTTTGACCCCGTTTTTCCTGAGCAGCATTATCTGGTGTTCGAGAAACGGCTTGCCTGAAACCAGTATCATCGCCTTCGGAATCTTCTCGGTAAGGGGTCGAAGCCTCGTCGCCAGTCCACCGCATAAGATAGCAGCCTGCATCATTCAATCAGTTTCAAAAGGATTGCGTTTTGCATGTGCATGCGGTTTTCCGCCTGCTGGAAGACGACCGAGTTTTTACTGTCGATTACTTCGTCGGTTACCTCGTATCCCCTGTGCGCGGGCAGGCAGTGCATGAACACATAGTCTTTTTTGGCGCCTGCGACAAGCTTCCCGTTGACCTGGTAAGGCATGAACTCCCTCTCCCTTGCCTCCTCCTCCGCCTCGTTGCCCATGCTTATCCAGACGTCGGTGTACACCACGTCCGCGCCCTTGACGGCCTCGGCCGGATTACGGACTATTTTAGGCGAGCCTAAAGAAGGCTCGTACTCATGCGGGCAAGAAATCACGAACTCCAAACCAAGTATCTCGGCTGCAAGCGCCATTGAATTACAAACGTTGTTGCCGTCCCCGACATACGCTATCCTCCCGTCCAATTTCCCGCACTCCTTCATAGTGAACAAATCCGCCAGAATCTGGCACGGATGCTCGACATCCGACAAACCATTTATGACCGGAATCCTGGAGTGCCTGGCAAGCTCGACCAATGCATCGTGCTTGAAGACCCGTGCCATGACGGCGTCCGCGTAACCTGAAAGAGTCGCCGCCGTATCGCCGAGGCTCTCGCCCCGGGATAGCTGGCTCCCCGAAGGATCAAAGTATATGGCGTGCCCTCCAAGCCGCGTCATCCCCGCCTCAAAGCTTATCCTGGTTCGGGTAGACGGCTTCTCGAAAAGCATAATCAACGTCTTGTTCTTCAATGCGTCATGGTACTTCCCCGGGTTTTCCTTGACGTCAGCGCACGAATCAAGAAGATGAAGTATCTCGTCTTTCGTAAACTCCGCAATCGACAGGAGGTGTTTTGCCATGGTTTATATATACTTTAATAATATATTATTCAACCATGAAGTGGACGAAAAAAAACATTATTTCGATCCGAGAATTCTCCCGCGAGGAAATCGACTTCGTTCTGGCAAAATCCACCGTCATGGAAAAACGCCTAAACTCCGGCAAAGCCTACGGACTCATGCAAGGCAAAGTGCTCGCGACACTCTTTTTTGAGCCTTCCACGAGAACCCGCCTATCATTCGAGTCCGCGATGAGCCGGCTTGGCGGCTCCTGCATAGGCTTCTCCGCGTCTGAGGGAACGTCAGTCGAGAAGGGCGAGACCATCGCTGACACCATCAGAATGGCAGAGGCATACGCCGACGTAATAGTCATGCGCAACAAGACCGAGGGCTCAGCGCGCCTTGCAGCCGAAATATCCCAGGCGCCAATACTAAACGGCGGCGACGGCGCGAACCAGCATCCAACCCAGACCCTCCTGGACATGTACACCATCAAGAAAGAGTTCGGAGGCATAGACGGACTCAAAGTCTGCCTCCTCGGAGACTTAAAGTACGGGCGAACAGTGCACTCGCTCGCCGAGGCCTTGAAGCTCTACGACGTATCACTGAGGCTTCTGTCCCCGCCGGATCTTAGGATGCCAAAGAGAATCACTAAAGAGCTTCTGTCTCTCGGCTTGGATGTTTCCGAGTCCGACGAACTGGACGTCTCAGGATGTGACGTAATATACTCGACCCGGATTCAGAAGGAGCGTTTCCCCGACCCGCAGGAGTATGAGCGCGTCAAAGACGCGTTCATCCTTGATTCTGATATTCTACCGTCCTTGAAGAAGCGATCCATAATAATGCATCCTCTGCCGAGGGTTAACGAGATTCATCATTCCATTGACGCCACGCCTCACGCAAGGTATTTCCAGCAGGCTAAAAACGGCGTGCCCGTAAGGATGGCTCTTTTGTGTCTGGTCTCAGAGGTGAAGATATGAAAAAGAGCGGGGTTTCAGGCGAGGAGGAGACCTTAAGGGTTCGGAGAATAAAAAACGGGGTCGTCGTCGACCACATTCCCCAGGGAAAGGCTCCAGACGTATTGGATATCCTCGGCATCGACGAGTCATTCACTGACACCATCACGATTGCCATGAACGTTCCCTCAAGCATCTACGGGAAGAAAGACATCGTGAAAGTCGAGAACCGCAAGATAAAGGAGAGCGAATTATCCCAGATAGCGCTTATCGCTCCCATGGCGACCGTTAACGTAATCAAAGACTACAAAGTCGTGAAAAAAGAGGTCGTCAAGCTCCCGAAACTCATAGTCGGAAGCCTTAAGTGCCCTAACCCGAATTGCGTTACCAACAAGGAGCGTGAGCCGGTTCAGTCCGTCTTCATCGTGCGGGAGAAGGAGCCTCTAGTCTTATCGTGCAAGTTCTGCGAGCGTAATCTAGCGTAAAAAGTATGTTGTACGGTTTTTTTTTAAACCATGTTTCCTCGTCCTTTTTACACGAAGAATATCAGGTACACCAGGATGAGGAATACCACAAATAATCCTGCAACGAGCAGTTTGTCGTCTTTTGCTCCCTGGGCGCCTGCCTCACCTGTCTCATCGGCCATATTGTTAAGTAATTAATTGACGGTTATATAAATACCAGGGCTTTAAACGATTTCTTTTATTCTCGCAACGCTTGTAAGCGTCGGCACCGCGAAGAACAGGAACGCGAACAAAAACTCTACCCTGCCCGGCAGAAACAATTCGTCTATCAGGGACCCGCTGAACGCTCCTATAACCACTCCCACTATCATCCCGCCTAAAACGTCCCCTCTCGTGTGAAATCCCCCAGAGATGCGCGCGTAAATGTAGAAGACTCCGACGGGCGCCAAGACCAGGGACAAGAGCGGGTCTATATAGTAGACGAACGCGAGAGCTCCGATGGAAATCATGGTGTGAAGCGACGGGAACCCGTACCTGAAAATCTCGTACCGTGACTTGTACGGCTTAGGCCTCCTGGTCTTTAGCAGGAGCTTCAGGCAGACTCCGATGGCGAGCGCAAGGCTCAAAAATATGAATGCAGTCGAGAAAACGTGGATGTACTCTACTTTAGCGTCGGCTAAGACGAATAATAACGCAACCAGAAAGTAAGGGAGTTCCGGAATCTTGTCAGCGTAATAATTAAGGCGCTTAACGTCCATGTTCAGTTGGACGCGTCTTTTTTCTTCAAGGCAATTTTCCTCTGCTCGAAGGCGTCGTTGTAGCTAGGGTCAAGCTCCAATGCCATGTTGTAGTCGACAATCGCCTTGTCGACTCGCCCGGAATGCTCGTGCAAAAGACCCCTCGCATAATACGCTTCGGCAAGCTCTCCGTTCAACTCGATGACTCTGTCCAAGTCCGAGAGCGCCTTCGTGTAATCCTGCATCCTGACGTAGGCGAGACTCCTGTTGAAATACGATTCCTTAAGAGTGGGGCGGATTCCCAAGGCCTTCGAGTAATGCTCCACGGCCTTGTCGTATTCCTCGATTGCGAAGTAGTCGTTGGCCAGATTATGATATTCGTGCTCTAAGCCGAGCTCTTCTATTCTCTGAGGTTCCTTCATATTCCATCCCCCTTTAAAAACACTTAATTTTATTAGTTGATTGAATATAAATAAGTCTTACAATGATAAAGTTTTACGTCCCTGACGGGCACCTGGAAGGTAAGGCACTGGACCTTTTCGCGAGAGCTGGCTTTAAAGTCAGGATTTCGGATAGAGAGTATAATCCGTCGATAGATGATGAAGGCATTCTCTTGAAGAGGCTTCGCCCCCAGGATGCGCCTTTTCTTCTGGGAGTTGGCAAGGGGGACCTTGGCATGGCCGGCTCTGACATAATCCGGGAGTTTGAGCTTTCTAATCCTTCTCTTGCGAAAAACGTCGTCAAGCTTTTGGATTTGGGGTTCGGCGGCACCAAGCTTGCTGTCGCGGTTTCGGAGGAGGTTCTGCCTAACGTAGAGTCTATCTCTGACTTTAGACGGTATGCCGCCAAGGTAGAGGACAAGGGCGGCTCAGTGGTGGTTGCCACCGAGTATCCCGCGATAATCGGCGACTACTTGAAGAAAAACAAGATCAAGGCCGTCATAAGAAAGCCCGCAGGCAAGACGGAGGCGTGGGTTGTGCCTCCCACTCCTGAAGCCGACTTGATAGTCGACACAACCGAGACGGGTGCGACTCTTAAAGCCAACAGGTGCCGTGTCCTAGAGTTCATAATGACGACGTCGGCGTATCTTATCACCAACAAGAAGAGCCTGAAAGACAAGGCTAAAAAAAGAAAGATAGACGAAATCGTTAAACTCTTCGATGGCGCGCTGAAAAGCAAGGGCAAGGTGAACGTGTACCTTAACGTTGACGAGCCAGGGAACCTGGAGGGCGTCCTATCCGCCATCAAGAAATACGTTAAAAAACCCACGATTTCCGAGCTTTTGGGCGGGGGCTTCGACGTTTTCGTGGTGATGGACGAGCGCGACTTAAAGTATATCCTCCCCGAGCTTCGTCGCAAGGGAGCGTCATCAATCGCTATCTCGGATACCAGGCTTATACTAGAGTAGATGGAACTTTCATTCGGCGATCTTTCAGCGGATTTTTTCTGGGAGATTCTTAAGGGGCGCCCGCCCCTGGATTTTTCGGTTACTGTCCCCGGTCCGCTTGCCTTCGCCGTGGTATTCCTGGCAATCATCACATTCCTTTTCCTGCTGGGCCTTCTCTCCCGCTCATTCTACGAGCTCAAGGTGCTGGAAGGGAAAATCAAGAAGAAGAAAGAGGAGCTATCGGCGCTTGAGGTGTCTGTTGAGGGGGCTAAGCGCAAGTACCGCGAAGCCAAGACAAGGCTTTCCGCGGACGAGGAGGCAAAGCTGTCCCCAGAGCTTCGGAAAGCCGATGTTTCCAAAACCCACAAGGAAGAGAAATCCAGGATGAAGTACTGGCGGATGCTCGAGAGCGAGTATGGGCGTAAGTGAGTTTAAGAATTCTTTTTCTACTTCTTCTTTCTAATGTGTCTTAGTTTTTTCCTGCGCTTCTTCTGCTTGTGTTTGCGCATCTTCTGTCTCTTCTTCTTTCTTGACACACCCATAGCAAAAAGATTAGGGTAATCGACTATAAATACATGCGCTTTCAGGGTGTGCTTCGCTGGATGCCCAGTATTTATTAACTTAAAGTAAATTCTTTATCCAAAAAACATTGGAGTTGACTTATGATGGATGCAGACGCGCAGAAACGGATGAAGAATATTGCTCTTGAATACACGGCTATTGGAGTGGCTGTTACGACGATTATCGGCGCAGCCTTTTATGTCGGGATGAAGATTGGTTTTGGATACGGTCTTCATGCGTGTGTCGGAGTTTAGCGGCGTCTTCCCGTTGATAATTGACGCCTAGTTTCTTTTTATTTTGAATGCCATAATCTTCCTGCTATGCGCGATTTAGATAAAGTAGAGGATATACAGGTAGGCGGTAAAGTCTCTTGCTCAGAGTTAGTCAGGCAGTTCGGTAAATCCGGCGGCTTCACCGCGAAAAAGCTTGCAGTGGGTGTGCGGATTCTCTCCGAGATGGTCTCGGACGCTGATTCCCTGAATTTCTTGAGTTTCCCCGCTGCTCTCGTCGCAACCGGCACCCGGGGAGTATTAAAGGAGCTTGTCAAGCGAAACCTCTTCGACGTGGTCGTCACGACGTGCGGGACGCTTGACCATGACTTGGCGAGAGTCTGGAAGAATTATTATCACGGAAGCTTTCAGATGGATGACGCTGATTTGAGGAAGCGGGGGGTGAACAGGCTGGGCAACGTTCTCGTTCCCGACGAATCCTATGGTCTGGTTCTTGAGGAGAAGATGCAGCCGATACTCTCCAAGCTATATGATGCCGGCTTGCGCGAGACATCGGGCTATGAACTCGTCTGGGAGTTCGGTAAAAAAGTAAAGGACCAAGACAGCATACTTTACTGGGCTTACAAAAACAAGGTTCCGGTCATAGTGCCCGGCATCTTGGACGGCGCATTCGGGAGCCAACTCTATTTTTTCAGTCAAGGCAGGGATTTTCGCTTGAATCTTTTCCGGGACCAACAGTTGCTCGCGGACTTGGTCTTCAAGGCGAGGAAAAGCGGGGCGTTGATGATTGGGGGAGGCATTTCCAAGCATCATACTATCTGGTGGAATCAGTTCAAGGATGGTTTAGACCGGGTTGTTTATCTCACGTCGGCGCCTGAGTGGGATGGGAGCCTTTCCGGTGCGCGTATTAGTGAGGCGGTTTCCTGGGGTAAGGTGGGTGCAAAAGCCGATTACGTCACAGTTGAAGGGGATGCGACCATTAATTTGCCGCTTATGGTTGCGGCATTACTCGAAAAAACCAGGAAATGAACATTGTTTAATGCTTTTATATTCGTATTACCCAAGATAATACCAAATAAATGAAAAAACTAGAATTC
>JBDRCA010000091.1:0-17308 GCA_043822165.1 Candidatus Altarchaeota archaeon | reverse complement strand
CGCTTTGCAAGCATATCCAATTAGCGCGCGGCCAGCTTACAAGCATAAAAAAAAGTATACAGGGCCGCGGCGGAGTGGCTGCGCGACGGGACATCTGTATTATTCTTTCCGGAAGGTACGCGCAGTGAAACCGGAAAGATGAGAGAGAGTTTCAGAACGGCGCGTTTAAATTGGCTATCAAGGAGAAGGTGCCTGTGCTGCCTATACGGCTGGAAGGGCGGCAAGGCCTTCCCCTTTGCCGATTTTCTCGAGAACCTCCTCCAGAAACCTTATGTCTCTCGCAGCGTTGAGATCACCCAGCATCTTCCCGACTTCAGCGCGCCGCAACACTTCTATAACGCCTCTCCTGCCGTGGGAGCCCGTGTTTTCCACTGCGATTTTCAGCTCGTTTTGGGGGACGGCGTCGTTGAAGTACTTAAGAAAGTTGTCTTTTTCGAATCCTGCACCTGCAAAAACCATGTTTGAGACGCCTTCACGGGCAGTCGTGTGCAGTATCAAATCCTTTAGTTCCGAGTAAAACTCCTTCTTCCTCTTGTCACGGTCTGTTGTGATGTATTTTCCGCCAACACTGTGCGTCAACTCAACGTAGTCAATCTTTGATGAGCGCACAAGACCAGCACAGGCTTCGCCGTCGTCGACCACGACTACCAGGAACTTAGGTTTGAGCGTTGCATTCTCCGCGTCTTTGAGCCGTTCAAAGTCCGTGCGAGACCATCGGTCTTTCATGATGGTTAAGACCGTGCCATCTTCGACGTTTATGGTGTGGTGTGAGCCGACGGATATGACGTCTTCCGGGCCGTCCGTTATGAGGCCGGAAAAACGCAGTGTGTCGGCGTCTTGCCGGAACTCTTTCTTCTCGACTGTGATTGTGAGGGTTATGGTTTTTCGTTCTCCGCCGCCGCTTCTGAGTTTGTCGTCTTTGTCTTTTATCCTTCTGACTGACTTAGACTTGATTCTGTCTCCCTCAGAGACTATGTGGCTCAGATACCACAGGTCGTCGAGAGAGTCTATGCGAACGGTTACTTTACCGTGTTTCAGGTCGGCGCGGATGACTTTCATGATGTAATTTATTTAAGGGGGGATTGTATATTAACCCGGCTAGACAAATTTATTTCATGGTCGTTCACAAGGCTTTGACGAAAAAGCACAGGCTGGAGCACGCCAATCTGCTGGTTGTCTTGTTTTTGCTCGTTGCAGGCTATTACCTTTCTTCGCCGCTCAGGGTTTTTTTCACCGACCATGAGGCGATTAAGGCTACTGTGGCATCATACGGTAGTCTCGGCCCTATTGTCTTGATTGTGTTCCACATCGTGCAGACGATAATATTCTTTCTTCCCGGCCCATTCATATCCATTGCCGGAGGATACCTTTTCGGGGTATGGTGGGGCACGATATACAACATCATAGGCTCGACCATAGGGAGCATGAGCCTTTTTTTCATAGCAAGGAGAGTCGGCCAGCACGCTTTCAAGAAGTGGATGGATGAGCGAGAATACATGCATATTGAGGCAAGCATTGATAAGAGGGGTTTGTGGACGATTTTTTTCGCGAGATTCATACCTGTTTTCCCGAATGACGTGGTTACTATCGCGGCAGGGGTCTCCCCCATAAAGACCAGGGATTTTTTCATCGTCTCGTTTATTGGATACATTCCAACGCTTTATATTGAAAACCTTTTTGGAGACCAGTTAAGCCGCGGCATCACCGCTGAAACAATCGTGCTCTCAGCACTGCTTGTTTTGTTGGGTGTGATTTATCTTGCCAGAAACAAAATAAAGATACTAGTCCTGAAAGAGGTTGCGGCAATAGAGAAAGAGATGCACTTTGTAGAGGGAAAAATCGAGAAGGCACTACACATGGAACACAAGAAAGGAGAGATAAAGTCAAAATGATGTACGGACACATAACATTCACGCTCCTTATCCAGAACATAAAGAACAAAAAACTCTTGCTCTGGTTTATTTTCGCTGCATGGTGCGCTAACCTTGACTACTTAATGCCTGGCGTGGAACACGGAGGCATAACCCACACACTCGTATACGCAGTACCAATAGCAATCGCAGGATTCATACTCCTGAAGTGGGAGGGCGTCGAATACGGAATAGTAGGGCAAGTCATCCACATGCTGCTCGACACGCCAACGGAAACAGGCATCATGTGGCTATACCCATTCAGCACTGAAAGATTCAGTTTAAACCTTTGGACCAACACAGGCGCACTCGGAATAGGCGGCTACTACAGCCAGCCAGCACCGCTTTTCATCGAAAGCATGCTACTAATAGGGCTTATAGTGCGCTACCACAGGCCAGCCTCAGAATACCTGAAAAAACAGTTTCTCAAGTAAAAGGAACAAGAAAGGGAAGGTTTGCTCCCGCGGGGATTCGAACCCCGGTCGCCGGCTCGAAAGGCCGGAATGATTGACCGGACTACACTACGGGAGCGTGGTTGATTTTACTTGGTCTTATTTACTGGGATATTTACGGTTAAAAAGTTAGGGGCGAAAGATTTTTTTTATTTAGTGAGCTCTATTTCAACGTGGACGCCGTCTGGTACTTGTATGCGCATTACTTGGCGCAGAGAGCGTTCGTCAGCGTCCACGTCGATGACGCGCTTGTGTATTCTCATCTCCCATCGCTCCCAGGTTTCGGTTCCTTCACCGTCCGGGGATTTGCGGGTTGTTACCTTTAGTTTGCGGGTTGGTAGGGGCACGGGTCCGGCGTATTTCGCGCCTGTTTTTTCCGTGACTGCCACAATCTGGCTGCATACGTCTTCCAGCTGCTTCACATCCTTCCCGATAAGTATTACTCGTGCTTTCTCCATCATGATTAAATAAAAAAAAGAGGGAGTGTAAAGTTTTTTAGGACCTTACATGCTCTTTGCTTTTACTTCGATCACCATTCCCGCTGCAACTGTCTGGCCCATGTCGCGGATTGCGAAGCGGCCTAGTTGCGGGAAGTCTTTCGCGTTTTCGACCACGATAGCCTTTGTGGGCTTGAGTTTCACTACTGCGACGTCTCCGGTTTTTAAGAATTCCGGATTCTCTTCTTTTACGCCGCCTGTCTTCGGGTCGATTTTCTTCACAAGCTGCGTGAAAGTGCATGCAACCTGAGCGGTGTGTATGTGGAATACTGGTGTGTATCCGACTGCTATCGCGCTAGGGTGCTGGAGCACTACGATTTGGGCTGTGAACTCTTCCGCGACTGTTGGCGGGTTGTCTACTGGCCCAACTACATCTCCGCGTCTCGCATCGTTTTTACCGATTCCCCTCACGTTGAAGCCTACATTGTCTCCTGGCTCCGCCTGCGGAATCTGCTCGTGGTGCATTTCAACAGTCTTTACTTCGCCTGTGACGTTTGATGGCATGAAGATTATTTTCTGCCCTGGCTTCATGATTCCGGTTTCTACTCTTCCAACAGGCACGGTACCAACGCCGGTGATGGTGAAGACGTCTTGAACTGGCAGCCTCAACGGCTTGTTGACTGGTTTTTCAGGAGCCTTGAGTTTGTCCAGTTCCGCTAGGAAGTGGTCTCCCTTGTACCAGGGTGTTTTGTCTGATTTCTCCTTGATGTTAGCTCCTTGGTACGCTGAAACTGGGACGAATGGTATTTCATCGACTTTGTATCCGATGCTTTTTAGTAGGTTTGACACCTGATCTTTCGATGCCTTGTATTTTGCTTCGTCATAGTTTACGGCGTCCATCTTGTTCATGGCAACGACGAGCTGGCTTACTCCGAGTGTTTTGGCCAGGAACGCGTGTTCCTTCGTCTGCGGTTGTACGCCATCTGGTGTTGACACCACAAGTACTGCGGCGTCTGCTTGGCTGGTTCCAGTGATCATGTTTTTGACGAAGTCCTTGTGTCCTGGAGCGTCGATTATTGTGAAGTAGTTTTTCTGTGTCTGGAATTTCTTGTGTGCTATGTCGATGGTTACTCCTCTTTCTCTTTCTTCTTTGAGGGAGTCCATGACCCATGCGAACTCGAAGGATCCTTTGCCGATTTTTTCGGCTTCTGCCTTCAGGTTCTTCATCTTCTGCTCGGAGATTTCCCCTAGTTCGTAGAGTAATCTTCCGACGAGTGTTGATTTTCCGTGGTCTACGTGTCCTATAAAGACCAGGTTTATGTGTGGTTTTTCAGCCATTTTATTGTTCCTCCTTTTTCCTTAAACTTAGACATAATTAATGGTTTTTAGCCTTTAAAAACGTTTTTATGCATCAATGAATTCCTCTGGTTTTGGTATCTCTGGTTTGAGCCCTTTCCGGGATCTTATCTGGTTTATTATCTTCTGTTGGAGCTCCATCGGCAGTTTGTCGAATCCTGCATTTTCGGTGGACCATAGTGCGTGACCTTCTGATGCGCTTCTTATGTCTCCTGCAAAGCCGAATGACTCTGAAACCGGCATTCTTCCTTCAATGGTCATCACCTCGTCTTTCTGGCCCATATTGCTTATGACTCCCCTGCGACGCTGGATTTCGCGCGTTACAGACCCCATGTGGTCTTGTGGAACGTCCACCCAAAGATTTTGAGCGGGCTCAAACAAAATTGGCCTGGACCTTAGCATGCAAGCGTATATCGGCCTTTTCATGGCAGGATATATCTGTGCCGGACCGCGGTGTATCGCGTCCTCGTGCAATGACGCGTCCGTTAGCTTTACCTTGACTCCGAGGACAGGCTCCTTTGAGAGGGGGCCGTTTTTCATGACGTCTTCGAATGCGTCGAGCATAAGCTCCATTATCTCGTCCAAGTGCTGTACTCCACGCGTCATGTCCACGAACATGTTCCCGTGGAATATGTCGATTATCCTGCGCGCCTCTTCACCGTCCATTCCTAAGTCAACGAGCTGTTGTCTTAAGTCCTTGCTCCTTGACTTGCGCCTTCCGTCAGATATCTCACCTTCGAGTAATGTTTTTAACACCTCTTTTTCAAGCGGCTCGACGCTTATCTGGAATTTATTGTGTTTGTTCGGCGACTTTCCTTCTATTGGACCGAATTTTCCGTCTATGGTTTCCCGGTATACGACGATTGGCGGCGACGTCTGTATCTCAAGTCCGCTATGTTTAATACGGTCTGTTATGACTTCAAGGTGCAGTTCCCCCATTCCCGAGAGCAGGTGTTCGCCGGTTTCCTCGTCTATCTGGGCTTTGAGTGTTGGGTCTTCTTTCGCTACTTGGCGCAAAACCTCTATCACCCGGGGCAGGTCTCTCATGTGCTTTGCCTCGACCGCCATCGTGACGACGGGCTCTGAATAATGTTTTATGGCCTCGAACGGGGCGATTTCACTGTCAGAGACTGTTTCCCCGGCGAAAGCCTTCTTCAAACCAGTTATCCCGACTATGTTCCCTGCAGGGACGGCATCCGTGCGCTCCCGGGTAGCACCCATGTATATGCCAATGTTTTGGATGCGCTCCGTTGTTTTCGCGCTGACCAGATAGAGTTCATCGCCTCCTCTTACGGTTCCGGAGAACATTCTGCCGGTAGCGACCTCTCCTTCGCGCTTATCAAACGTCTGAATGTTCGTAATCATTATCGCAAGCTTCCCGTTCGGGTCGCAGTTTAGCATTGACTTGCCTATATCAGAGTCTAGGTCACCACTCCATATTTTGGGTATTCTCATCCTCTGGGCGTCCACTGGATTAGGAAGATGTTTTACGGCCATGTCGAGTATTATGTGGTGGGCCGGAGCCTTCTGGTAGAGTTCCTTCTGCCGGTCTTGAGTGCAGTGGTCTATTACGTCCTTGAACGTTATGCCGCTTATTTTCATGAATGGGACGCTTATCGCCCACTTGTGGAAGCCTGAACCGAATGCGACAGAACCCTTCTCAACGTTCACGGTCCAGTCGACGCCTTCGGGCTGCTTCATCTTGATTATCTTGTTGACTTCGTTTATGATTTTTACGAAGCGGTTCTGCAGTTCCTCTGGAGTGAGTTTTAATTCGTTTATGAGCCGGTCCACCTTGTTGATGAACACGACGGGGCGCACACGCTCCTTCAATGCCTGATTCAAAACAGTCTTCGTCTGGGGCATGACGCCTTCAACGGCGCACGCGACGACTATGACGCCGTCCACCGCCCTCATGGCGCGTGTCACGTCACCGCCGAAGTCAACGTGGCCGGGTGTGTCAATCATGTTTATGAGGTACGGCTTGCCCTTGTAGTCGTGGACCATCGAAATGTTTGCCGCGTTAATGGTTATGCCTCTTTTCTGCTCGTCCTCGTGGAAGTCAAGCGCCAGCTGTTTTCCAGCGGTTTCAGAGGATATTAATCCTGCGTCAGCAAGCAGGCTGTCTGATAAGGTAGTCTTCCCATGGTCTATGTGGGCTACAATACCCATGTTGCGGATGAACTCGGGTTTGTTTGAAAGCTCTTTTACTTTAGCGGCTACTTTTTCTTGGCGTCCCATTTTGTAACTACCTCGCTGATTGCGCAATACGCTCGGTTTCTTCTTTTCTCTGTATTGCGTATGATTTCGTGTCTGAGTTAGCAGCCCACACTATCTCATCAGCAAGGCATTCTTCTATCCTCTTTTTAGCCTTGAAAGAGGTTGCGAACGCCCCGAGAGAAATGTATTTGAGAGCGAAATCCACCCTCCTTTGAGCGGACACGTCCACTGCCTTGTGGTATCTGATTCCGCCGTATATTATGGTGGTTGTTTCTTCGCGTGGTCCGGCGTTTAGTATCGCGTTGACGAACACCTGCAAGGGATTTTTCTTGGTTCTCTTCTCGACGATGTCGAACGCGGACTCGATTATCATAAGCGCCTTTTGCTTCTTGCCGGTGTTTCCTGCACCACGGATGTATTTACCCGCTACTTTCTTGCTTCCCTGACCTGCACGCATCATCTTGTTGACAAGCCGCTCCACTATGTTCATCTTTGATTTGCTGAACTGTTTCCCGAAGCTCTTGCCGGAAGTATGCGGGAGAGTGATGGGAGTAAGCGTTATGTAGCGTTTAGCCCACTCCTGCGGCACGTCCACCGCGCAATCCCATTTACCGAATAGATTAGCTTCCATTTTAACTGTATTTTTTGAATCCGATGCTTTCAGCAGTCTCCCTGAAGCATCGCCTGCATATGTTTAGGCCGTACTTGTGTATCATTCCCCTGCGGGCGCCACATACTACGCATGTGAGGTTCCTTGCATCGAATATCTCATTCCTTTCGCTCAACTTCAACACCGAATTTTTCTTTTATGAATTCTATAGACTCCTCTGCTGACAGAGTGTTTTTCACAGGGATTTTTGCCTTCTTTTCCTTCCTGCGGGTTACGCGGAATCCCGGCCGCTTTATGGTCGCAGTAACGTTCAAGCCGAATATCCCGATCTCGGGGTCGTATTTCACGTTTGGAAAGTCGATGTACTCTGTTATGCCGAACGCCAGATTCCCCTGCCTATCAAAGTTTGAGGGAGTGATTTTAGTATCAATTGCTGAGAATGCTCTTTTCAAGAAATCCTCTCCAGCATCCCCCCTCAACGTCACTTTACAGCCGATGGGTTCGCCCTTGCGTATGTTCCAAGTGGGAATCTTGTGCGTGGAAACCGTCCTCACCGGCTTTCTCCCAGTAAGCAACTCCAAAAGCTTTTCAGCCTTGCCTAAACGCTCCCCTGACTCTCCAACTCCGATGTTTGCTACCACTTTCTCAATCATTGGTTTCTGCATTACGTTAGCGTATTCCATTTCACTTCTTGAGCGTTATCACGGGTTCTGCTTCCCCGACCACGAACACGTAGTCGGATAGAGTCTGCAGGTCGCCGATTTTGGTCAGAGCCTTCCTGGTTCTTGTTGCGGGATTAATCTCTGTGATTTTCCCTGCTTCGCCGCTGTTGACTCCTGAATCAACTATCGCGGTATTGCCGTTCTTGAATGCTATCATCTTTAGTATCTTGTCTTTGCCAAGCTCCATGACCACTGTATCTCCGACGCTTACCTTGTCCTTGTCTGAGATAAGTGTCTTGCCGTCGTGGAGTTGAAGCTGGGTTTTACCGCCGCTAAGAGTCTTTTTACCGACTACTTTGTGTAGCTTTGTTTTAGCCTCCTTTTCATCCACCTCACATAATTCAGGAGTCTTTCTTCCAGGCAGTACGCGATAACTCTTTTTAAGCTTCGGTATGCTGACAACGTCCATTAAGCCCACGCAAAAATTGTGCGTCCTCCGGGGGACTCCGTCAACCAAGACATCGCCTGCATTAATAATCTTTTTAGCCTCCCTAGCAGTGTCCGCAAGACCTAAAACATCCCGGAGCACAAGCATTAACGGCAATGCCTGATTCTTCTTATGCGCTCCCGCCTTGGGAGTCACAATCCACTTATCCTTTTTACCGTATCCCGTCGAAATCCTTTTACTGTGAGCCATCTTCCACTGGTTTTCCAATCTTCCTCTCAAGAACCTCTCTTCTTTCACGGTCCTCGAGGTATAATTCGGTTATTTTAACGTTAGACGCGTGCACTGGACGCTCCACGTCCGTGCCATCGGCTTTTTTGACGGTTAAGCCCTCAAGGTATACGCGCCCGCTTGAAGTCTCCACTCGGACGACTTCCCCTGTCACGCCCTTGAATTCCCCGCGCAAAACAACAACGGCGTCTCCTTTGCGTATGGGAATCTTCCGGCGCTTGTATTTGCCTATGAGTTCAGCCGTAAGATGAGATGCAGTCATCTTCCTCCTTGAGTGTAGTGGAGCCTTCGCGTTCCACTTCCTCTGTTTCCCGGGTTTTTTCGATGACGGCTTCTTCATTTTATATGACTATCGTTGAAATCGAACCTATCTTGTTCCAGCGATCAGTAGCCTCTCTTGCCACGGCACCCTTGATTTCGGTGCCCTTTGGAAGGCCTTCCTCGCCGACGACTATTGCAGCATTGTCTGAAAACCGCACTCTAGTTCCGTCAATGCGCGTGTACTCCTTTTTCTGGCGTATGATGACCGCTAAGACGATTTGCTTGCGAATATCCGGCGCACCCTTCTTGACGGACACCACCACCAGATCACCCACTCCCGCACAGGGATAACGGTTATGCACGCCCTTGTATCCTCTCACGGAAATTATCTCGAGTTCCTTGGCCCCGCTGTTGTCAGCGCACAAAAGCCTCGCACCAGTAGGGAGCGGGCGGGGTATGTTGGCATTCACTGCCTTTCCAAGGGGGAGGTTCTTTGAAAGACCTCCAAGAGGTTTAGCCACTTTATGACTTCTTTTCTAATACGACGAAACTAACAGACTTCGAAAGCCTCCTGCACTCTCCGATAGTCACGGAATCGCCGGACTTGGCGTTGATGCACGCGGGATTATGCGCTGGAATCCTGGACCTGGACTTCAAGTATCGCTCGTATTTTTTATCCTTTTCGAGGAAGTCTCGCTGGACTATCACTGTGCCGTCCATTTTATCGGACACGACCTGACCCTCAAACAGCCCTCCCCTCACAGCCAGCCCGCCGTGAATCGGGCACTTGGGGTCCCCGCATTCTTCTTCCTTCTTTTTCTTGTCCGTCATTTTACGTATTTTATCCTGATCTTCTTTTTTATTCGTTCTTGCGGCCTCCCTGAAAGCAGGCGGCCCTCAACTTCAAGGACCGTCTTTCCGGGGAGTTCGAGCTTGAACGTTACCTTCTCTTTGGGTAGCGTCCTTGCCGCTGCATTCCCTTTTTTGAGGGTTATCGTGTTTTTCGACTCCGCGACCACTTGCCCGGATAAGCCCTTAAGCTTTCTGTCTTGGGCATCCGTCACCTCGGCTTCGAGGCCAATCAACTCATGGCGGAGTATATTGTAAGGCGTTATCATTTAAATAAGGAGTCAAGAGGTCGCTAATCTATCATACTTTCAGAGAAACCTAGGGTAACGAGGATCTTCTTTGTTTTATCAAGATGGTCTCCCTGCAACTCTACTTTACCGTCTTTCACCGTGCCTCCGCACGCGAGCTTTGACTTCAACTCCTTAGCCACTTTTTCTATGTCAACTCCTTCGAATCCGTCCACGATGGTGACGTATTTTCCGTACTTTCGCCGGTCCCTGCGAACGCGAATCCTTTGACCTTCACGGGTCATCTCCTCGCACACGCACAGTTCCTTTGGTAGTCCACACTTCGGACAGATCATTTCGCTTTACGTTCTACCTCGTGTTTTTTGGTGAGTATCCTTGCAATCGTCTTTCGAATCTCTCTGGTCTTGCCGACGTCTTCTGGGATGCCGCCTGAGGCAAGCCCTCCCTTAATCTTCATGAGATTGGCTTTAAGCTCTGCCAAGTGCTTGTCCTGCTCTTCGGCTTCCATCTTCCCTATTTCACTTGCACGAAATTCGGCCATTTTTAAGTTAAATTATATCATGTGAGAGTATTTAAAACCTCTATGACGCTTCTTTCCCTGTTTTTTTATCGGAGGCCTTCTTTTTCACTGTTTTTTTAACGGTCTTTTCTTCCTTGTCTTTCACCGCCTTCTTGTCTTGAGCCTTCTCCTCTTTCTTGGCTTTGACTGCCTCCTTTTTCACGGGTTTTTCAACGCTTTTGGCGGGCTTGGCTTTCTCAGTCTTGGCGGAATCCTTCTTAGGCGCGGATTCCTCTTTCACCTGCTTGGCATCCTTTTCCTCAACCTTAGGCTTCTCTTTTTCGTCTTGCTGTGAGGAAGGTTCTTCCTTTTTAGGAGACTCTTCAACGGTTTTCTCGGGAACCGGCTCTTTAGCCTTCTCAGCAGTCTTCAGGAAGATTTGGTCTGGGAAAACCGCGTCAGGCGGCACAATCTTGACGGTGACGCCAATTACCCCGGCTTTAAGATACGCCTGAGTCGAGCCGATTCTCACAAACTTGACGGAATCCCCTGCTTTCTTCATGTAGCCTTGAGAATACTTCTCCTGGCGGGAGCGTCCTCCTTTGCCGACTATTTTTCCGGATAATACGATTTCCACGCCCCGTGCGTTTGAGCCCATGACTGCTCTCAGCGCGCGGTAGACTACTCTTCGACGGTTTATGCCGCGCTCAAGTGCGACTGCTATGCGGCGCGAGATTATGTTTGGGTCGAGCATCGGCTCCTCTATTTTTTGGACGTCGATTGATGGGTTGTCTATTCCGTATTTTTCGGAGAGTATGTATGTTAGCTTGTTTATTCTGCGTCCTTTTTTACCTATGACGAGGGGTGGTTTTTCAACGTAGAGTATTACCCTGGTTGAAAGCGGTGTTTTCTGGATGTTTATTCCGCTGTATCCTGCGCGGTTTAATTCGTTTCTCAAAAAGTTTTCTACTTCGCTTCGTATTACGCCTTCTTGGATGAAGTATCTTTCTAGTGCCATTTTATTTTTCCTCGCATACTGCTTGGACGTGGACTAGTTGGGTTTTCCACGTTTTCCATCGTCCTTTTGGTTTCCGTCTTCGGCGGGCTATGCCCTTTTGGGCTTGAAGATGCGTTAGCTTAAGATTCTCCGGAGTTAGCCCCTTGTATTCCGCGTTTGTCGTGATATTATTCAGTAATAGGAGTATTTCACGCGCTGCCTTCTGAGGGTATTTACCGGGGCCGCGTTCAGGCATGTTTCTCTTGTGGCCCAAGGAAGAGTTAAAGCGCCTGTACGGCACCGGCCGCTCCATTGATATAACATCCGTTAGATATGCTTTCGCCTTCTCAAGCTGCATTCCCCGGATTGCATCGCATATAACGAGCGCGTCCTTGAAGGATATGTCTACATCCCTTGCCATGCCCTTCACGGCCGCCTCCTTCCTCTTGGGTTTATACGAGTACGCAAGCTCCATTTTTATTATTTAATCGGTACGAACAATGAGGAACGAGTCGCTCCTACGCCCGGAGAACTGTGTTTCACCTGTTTTCTCGTGTGCGCGTATTCGCCGAGGTATGTTCCTATCATTTCTTCTTGTATTTCGACTATTATGAATTCCTTTCCGTTGTAGACCATAAGTCTTAAGCCCACCATGTCAGGCAGTATGGGCACGTCCCTGCAATGAGTCTTTATGGGCTTGGCTTCCCCGCCTTCAGCCAGCTGCTTCTGGGCTTTTTTAACGGCCAACAAGAGTTTCTTCTGGCGTTCATCGAATCCTCTCTTAATCTTCCTTCTGATTCTCGATGGCAGAATAGTTACTAGCTCGTCCATTGGCATTTGTCTGAGTTCTTCAAGGGTTCGTCCCCGGTACTTGAATATTTTTTTAGCCATGTTTTTACTTCCTCTTTCCTGTTCTGCGTGCCGCGATATGACCTACCTTCCTGCCGGGGGGAGCGTTTCGTGAAACGGTGGTCGGCTTCCCAACGTGAGGGTGTCCGCCTCCTCCGTGCGGGTGGTCGCATGCGTTCATCGATGTTCCACCAACCTTTGGATAAAGTTTCCCTCCCCTGGCTTTTTTGGCGTAGAACCTCTGTCCTGCGTGAACCAAAGGTTTCTCGCGCCTGCCAGCTGCCGAAACAACGCCCACAGTAACCCTAACGGAAGAAGGTACTTGCGTGGTTTTCTTGGAAGGCAGTAGTATGTGAGTTAAGTTAAGTTTCCTTTCATGGGACACGACTTGTGCGAAAGCACCTGAAGTCTTCACCAGTTTCCCGCCGTCACCTTCAGCGAGCTCGATGTTGTAGACGTATGTTCCCTCGGGTACAGCGCGGACTGGGAGGACGTTTCCGGGTTTTATGGGTGCTTTTTCCCCGAATTCGAGCCAGTCGCCTACTTGGATTCCTTCAGGGGCTATGAGATACATTTCCTTCATGTCTTCAGTGAGCACTTTGGCAAGGCATGCTGTGCGCCTTCCGTCGTGAACGATGTCCATTACTTGGCCGCCTGTTGTCTCTGATGCTGTAAGGGTTCTGCTGTATCGTGTGTCAGGGTTGAATGAGTGTGTTTTCGCCCTGTATCTTGGTCTTCCGGACCCTCTGACTCGTGTTGCAATACGCTTACCCATCTTAGATTACTCCAAAGTGTGAGGCCACCTCATCTGCTGAATGCTTTTCGGATAGACGTACGTGCGCTTTTTTGTTGCCGTCCATAAGGTTTATGGTTCGCACGGACGTGACTTCCACATTGTAGAGTTTTTCCACTGCCTCTTTAACCTGTTTTTTAGTGGCTTTTTGATTTACTATGAAGGTTAACGTGTTCTCTTTCTCCCGCATTCCCGTTGATTTCTCGCCCATCATGGGGTATCGCAGGATTTCGTAAGGGTCGTTCATGCCAGATCACCTATTTTTTCTACCGCGGTCTTGCCCCACACGACCAGTCGTCCTGCGTGTGTTCCTGGCGCCAAGTCCTCGATGTTCAGTGTTTTAATAGTCTCAACGTCTACTCCGGGAATGTTCGAGCCGGCCTTCCGTATGCCATCATCCTCTGAGACGACAATCAATACTGATTTCTTCTGTTTTTTACTCCGTCCCCGAAGACGCGACTTGCCGGATGAAGCCTTCGATTCCCTGCACCTCTCGATGTCCGGGCTCAACTCAAGCGCAGCCAATAACTTCAGAAGTTCACTGGTCTTCTTGATCTGCTGGATGGAGTCTTCCACAACAATCGGCAAATCCTTTTTCTCAGGCAGTATGTGACCGCGAGCCTCAACAACATCCCTTAACGTTGACGCCGCTATCGCAGAACGCAATGCCATCAAGTACTCTTTCTTGTTGATCTTTTTGATGTAACTCTTCTCTGGCTTTGGAGGATGAGACCTTCTACCGCCAACCGACTGCGGGACTCTTCGTACCTTACCAAGTCCTCCACCGCCGGTCTTCTCCCTCGGAAGCCTGCTCATGCCACGGTTTATGGTCATCCGGTATGCTCCTCTTCTTCTGCCGAAGTAGTCCGCAGACGTCTTGAGACCTGCTGAGGGGGTTGGCCCGTACGGGCTTCTTCTCCCGGCCTGTATTGAGACGACTGCCCGCTGTATTAGGTCTGGACGGTATTCTGTCGTAAACACGTCATGGGGCGTTACCGTGCCCGCCTTGCTCCCGGTTTTTGAGTAGACTGATACCATGTTAGACTCCTTGCTTGGATGTTATGCTTATGTATGTTATCTCGAATCCTTCGTGCGAACGGGCTCTTTTCGGAGCGTTCACGCGTATGATTCTTTTTGCAGGTCCTGGAACGGATCCTGCAATGATTATGTGTTCGCCTTTGACTGTGCCGTAGTTTAGGAATCCGCCAGCGGGTGTTACTGTCGCGCCGTCTTTTCCTATTGAGAGGATTAGTTTGTTGTATTCGGTTCTTGTGTGGTAGCCCATCTGGCCGGCTTGTGGCTCGCACCATAGTTTGCGGGTTGGAGTCCATGCGCCGCCGGTTCCTCCGTGTCTTCTGCCCTTGGTGGCTTTTCGGGGTTGGATGGAGATGCCCCAGCGTTTTACTGGTCCCTGGAATCCTTTGCCTTTGGTTACGGCGCACACGTCTGTGAAGCTATTTTCGGCGAGTACGTCTTTAGCGGATACTTCTTTTCCGAGTATCTGTTTTGCGTACTCAATTTTTTCGGGGATTGTGCCGCCGATTGCGATTTCCATTATGTCTGGTTTCTTTTTTGAAAGTGATGTCTGTTGCGGTTGAGTGCAGGCGATTACGACTATGTCGGATATGTCTTCCCTGCCCGCTAGTTTATCGAGTTTTTTCTCGGAGTCTTTTCCTTTCGGGATGGTGATTTTTTTTGCTAGATCCTTGGGGATTTCAGATGCCCATGCGTCTTCCGCGGTCTCCTTTCCGCCGTAGCCGGTAACGTATGCGCGTATTCCTGCGATGAACATCGGAGGCGCGTCTAGAACGGTTACTGAGATGTTTTTCTCAAGCCCGGATGACGGAGAGTTCTTTCTTCCGTCGAGCGCCAGAACGTGAGTCATCCCCGCCTTGTATCCGGCAAAACCGAGAAGCTTAGGCTCTCCTGAGTCCTGCCAAGAGTGCACTCTAGGCGTCTGCTTCTTGCTTCTCTTGCGGGGAACGTACGCGAGAGACCCGTACCGTGGTTTATGACCTTTGGCCATTTATCTTCTTTAAGAGTCAGAGAAAAAACTCTGCTTTCACTATTGTTTCGATTGGTGCATGCCGCACGGCAACGCACCCTTCAGCCTGGCAACGTAGGAATATAAATAGGTAACATCCATATAAAAATGCATAAAATGACGGTCAACGACTTTATCCTGGAATACTTCTGGTCTCCGGGATACAACACAATAAACACGCTCACATACGGGATAATCCTTGCAGCCTGCGTCTACGGAATAATGGAGGCATTCAAGCGGAAAGAATTCACGCTAGACCGCAAATTCCTGGTTGCGACACTGCCTTTTATATTCTTCGGCGCAACGGCGAGAGAGCTCGTTGACAGGGGTTTCGGGTTGTATCCGGGTTATGCGCCGTATCCTGCAAACTTCTGGGTTGTGGCGCCTGGGATTTATGTTACGATGTTTGTGTTGACTTCCGCTGTCTTGATTGCGACGCTGCGGGTTTCCAGACAATGGTATCATGTGCCCATGGCGGCGACGGGCATTGTCTTGTCTGCATACAACATGATTCTGATAATGGAAAACCTCGGAGACCTTAAGGGACTCTACCTTGCATTTCTTTTCTTCAGTTTAAGCGCGCTTGCAGCATACGTCTTCTTCACGTACTGGGGGCATTCTCTTTTGTCTCAAGCAGATTCGTTTAGAGGAAACTTCGGACTCGTTGCCGCGCACTTGTTGGATGCGAGCGCCACATTCGTTGGTGTTGATTTTCTTGGTTTCACGGAAAAACATGTGCTACCTAATTATCTGATCGGGTTTTTCGGCTCAAGCGTTGTCATGTTTCCTTTGAAGGTTTTGGTTGTCGGATTGGCGGTCTACGTCATAGACAGGGAGTATGGTGGCGACGATCTTGCTAGAGGGTTCATAAAGTTCGTGGTTCTCGTGCTGGGCTTAGGTCCTGCAATCAGGGATCTTGCGCTTATCGCATTGATGTGAAATATTTAAGCGTTAGAGTAATCTTTAACCATGAGGGGGATTTACAGTGCTTTAATGGTAGTATTCCTATTTTCGTTTGGCGCGCGTGCCTGGGGGCCTGCCGCGCACAAATTCATATGCGAGGAAGCCGTCGTCAACGTCTGGGGTGAAGACGCATTAACACAGTGTTTCCCTGAAGGCGAGCCTTCTGAGTGGTACAGGTTTTGCGTCAAGTATGCACCGTCGCCTGAGCTCACATGGGATTGCCTGAATTACTCTAAGGTTTATCACCCAGCGGTCTGGGGGGACATATTGCTTGGCGACAAGACCGAGCACGTTGATTACGGGGAGTGTCCTGTGCGCTCTACGTTGGATGCGAAATACTTGTGCGGAGACAGTGATTTCCGGCCTGCATTTGACAGGGCTTTGGAGTGGTTTAATGTTTCAGAGGGTGCTGAGAGCATGTGTCATAGGATTTACGCATTCTGTGTTGCGTCGGATTATTTCGCGGACAGTTTCTTCCCGACGAACAGGATTTTAGGAGGATACACCGCAGAGTGCGCATCCGAGATGGAAGATGGAGTCGAGAGAAAGATTGAAGACAGAATAGATGCGTGGGAGGTTAATTCCTTATGCAAGATAGGATTCATAAAACATCTCGCCGGCCAGAACCAGAGCGGAAAATCACTTCAACAATTCCGTATCACCGATAACGGCGTTGAAAAAATAATAAACGAGCTTAGTGCATACGGAGCCAATATTTCAGGGAAAGACTACGTTACAACGTCTTCGACATCAACGACGAGTTCAACTACGACCTCTACTTCCACATCATCCACCACGAGTTCACCCACGACTCTGACGGAAGCCATGCCCGCGGAGGAAAAAGAAGGCGAAGACTCAAGCCCTAAGAAAGCGTTCCTTGCAATACTCACGGTAGCAGCTATCGCGGGGGCAATAATATACTTTAAAAATAAGAAGATGGGCGGCGGGGGCAGAATCCACGCGCTACTCTCCGACACAGAACACAAGCATCCGACGCACTTGGAGCGCGTCTAAGCCAGTTCGTCTATTATGAACTCGAGCTGATCAGAGTAGTCGTTGTATCGCGCACGCCCCAGCATGTCTGCGGCGGAAGCCTTCAGCCTCTTTTTAGCAGCCAGTATGGGAGCCTTCTCGTCCTGGGTTTCTCCGATAAGGTTCATTGCAGCTTCAGCGTCCAAGCCGATTACTTTCTCTGCCATCTCCCTGAACAAGACGCCCCGGATTGTGCCGGATTTATCCTCAAGGACCGCGGACAAGACGATGTTAGGGTTAGGGTCTATGTCCCCGCAGGCATCGCATAACCAGGCGCCCCCAAGGTTCTGGACTTTGCCACCGCATGACGGACAAGTCATGTAGAACAGCGGGCGCTCCTCGTCCAAGTCGACTATTTTAGCCGAAATCCTGACCCGCTCCTCAGACGGC
>JBDRCA010000090.1:0-4357 GCA_043822165.1 Candidatus Altarchaeota archaeon | reverse complement strand
GGCAGAACCTGGCCGACATCGTAATCTCAAAGCTTGGTTTGAAGCGGATGCCGGTCTACTCATCGAAGTTCGATCACCTGGTCGAGAAGATACACAAAGTTAAGGAGGAAGTAACAATAGGAATCGTCGGGAAATACACCGGCCTTGAGGACGCGTACATGAGCATCAAGGAGGCGTTCAAGCACGCTGGCGCCGCCAATTCTGCGAAAGTCAACTTGAAGTGGATTGAGGCCGACGAGATATCAGACGAAGAACTGCAGGAATTCGACGGTCTGCTCGTTCCCGGCGGCTTCGGCTCCCGGGGCCAGGAAGGCAAGATTTCCGCGATAAAGTATGCGAGAGAGAAAAACGTTCCTCTGCTGGGGATATGCCTCGGGATGCAGCTTATGGTCGTAGAGTATGCAAGACACGTGTGCGGGCTCAAAGACGCGAACTCGACCGAGGCGGTTCCCGAGACGCCGCACCCGGTAATCGACCTTCTGCCCGAGCAAAAAGAGATTTACCGTAAAGGAGGCACCATGCGTCTTGGTGCGTATCCGTGCGTCGTAAAAGAGAAGACTCTCGCAGCCAAGCTTTACGGCATGGACCAGATAAGCGAGCGCCACAGGCACCGCTGGGAGGTGAACCCTAAATACATCGAGGCCCTGACGGAGCAGGGGCTGGTGTTCTCAGGCAAGTACCCGAACAAGAATCTCATGGAGATAGTGGAGCTTCCAGGCCACAGGTATTTCATAGGGTCGCAGTTCCACCCAGAGTTCAGGTCCCGGCTTGAAAAGCCCGCGCCATTGTTCGTGGGGCTGGTCAAGGCCGCGATCGACAAGCAGGTTGAGGGGGACTGAATCTCATTAATCTCTGGAACAGGCTGGAATAGGCTCAATTTGATAAAAAATTGCGTGCAAGCTATCGAATAGAAAGCTTTTTATAGTAGTATTCCTATACAATACTCCTCAACAATAAGTGCGGGGAATTCAAGTAACCCGTGAGGAAGACATCCCGTCGAAAGACGTTATAGGGACGTCGTTCATTCGGCTTCGGCTGAGTGCTCACACGAGTGATGTGATGGACGCCACTGAATTTCGATTTGGTGGATGAGCCGATCGGGTTCTGCTCTTCGGAGCGGAGGTTCGCCCTGCTTGACCCTACAGCACAATCTTCTTTTTCTCTATAATCTCTTCCAGTATTCCAACGTATTTTTCCGCGACTCTCGTCCAATCCAGTATCTCGTATTCTCTATTGACTGGGCAAGCCTTCCTTAACACTTCCGTCAAGCCGCTGTTCATTCCCTCCCAGTCCCCGGGCTCGAAGGCGTAGTCTGTAAGGTAAGGCAGTATCCCCGTCTTCGACCCTACAATCGGGGTCTTGCATGCCGTTGCCTCTATCGCAGTCAAACAAAAACCTTCGGCGAGAGATGGTATGATGCATGCGTCAGCGGCCTGAT
Organism: Candidatus Altarchaeota archaeon; assembly: GCA_043822165.1. Classification (GTDB taxonomy): domain Archaea; phylum Altiarchaeota; class Altiarchaeia; order IMC4; family SCGC-AAA252-I15; genus SCGC-AAA252-I15. The sequence continues at coordinate 2,919 of JBDRCA010000090.1, read as the reverse complement.
AGTACAAGTGCACGTCCTCCGTCGGCTCCCGTATCAAGACGTTTCCGCCAGTCTTCTCCCTGATTCTCTCTTCCAGGTATCCCTGACCAACCAGGACAAAGCGCACGTCATCCCGCGAGTTCATAACCTTTATGAGCGTCTCTACTCCCTTCACGGGTATGAATCTTCCCACGAACAAGACTATTTTTTCGTCTGGCGGGAGGTTGAGCTTGATTCTCGCGGATTTTTTGTCTCCCTTGTTGAACCTTTTCTTGTCCACTCCGTTCGGGATTATTTCGTCAGGGGCCAGCCTGTAGAGAGTGTTCTTCATGGGCGCGCAAACCAGGTCGAATTGGCTCCTGATTATTCCCGAGAAAAAATAGTATGCGTTAAGTATCGTGTTGAGCGCTCCGACGCCGTAGTTGGCATCCGTTGTGTGCATCACGAGCACCAGAGGTTTCTTGTAGAGTCTTTTCGCGATAACCGCGAGTAGCGTGTACCATGACACGACGTTGTGGGTTACTAGGACGTCCGGGTTTATCTCTCTTATCTTTGCAAGCACCCTCAACCCGAGTCTTTTTGGTATAGGGTAAGGAACCCGCTCAGGGAGAAAGCTCTGGATCCTGTGGACGTGCACGCCCTCCATGAGCTCGTATTCTCTGGTGTTCGGCAGAAGAGACGTTATCACGTGGACTTCATGCCCGGTCATCCTTTTAGATACCTCCCACAAGACAGTCTCCACTCCGCCAAAGTGCGGTTTAAAGTAGGGGAAAAGCAGGGCAATCCTCATTTCAATACTTTTTTGTTTTCTGTGCAAATAACTTATGAAATGTCATCTAATCAGGGGATTCACGGGGTTTTATTGCTGCTGGTCTTAACCTTGACTTTCACACTGGTCTACAGGGCCCACTCAGATTACCCTTATCCCCTGCACGTCGACGAATGGCAGCACATATCGAAGGCACTCCAAGTTACAGGGGAAGAAAGGCTCGTGTTCACTGACCCGCATTTCAAGAGCATGCGTGTTAAGGTCACGCACGAGGAAGGGTTCTCGGTTTTCATGGCAGTATTGTTTGAATTGACTGGGTTGGACATAATCCTGTTCTACAAGTTCCTTCCTGCGTTGTCCGCGGTGTTCACGGCGATTACGCTTTATGTCCTGGCTAGAAGGCTTTTTTCACCAGTCATCGCGCTAACCTCCCTGTTTTTTCTCGCATCCGTGAAAAGCAACGTTAACATACTCGGCTTCTTCTTTTACACGCCGCTTTCCGCGTCATTCCCCCTCATGTTCCTGACTGCCTTGGCAGTAGTCAACGCACTTTCCAGAGACGACACGGCATGGTTTGCGGCAGCCATCCTGCTGGTCCTCGCCCAATGCATATTATACCCTGTCGCGGCGATGTTCATGATACTTGTGTCCCTCATATACCTCATGACGACACCCGGCAAGACAAGGGAGTTATGCATGAAAATTGCGGGCGAAAAAAAATACCTTCTAACATACGCTTTAATCACATTCATCATCTTGGCTGGCTTAACCCTGCAATACGGGTCCACTAAAAAATTCTACCACACAATAGCGGACAGAATAATATTCCCGCAAAACGAGATACCATTCGACGTGACCTACTCGATAATAAAACTTTACGGCATCAGAGCATCCGCGGCGGCGTTTCTGGGAGTGCTCGTTATTGGATACCATCTGGCAAGACAGCGCGGACAAGGCGAGAGCGGCGCACAGAAGATGCTCGTATACTGGCTTCTCATAGCATACCTTGGAATATTCATGTACCACAAGAGAGATTACACGATAGTGCTCCCGTATCACCGGGCCCTCTACTATGGAATGCTAGGGATGGCTCCGTTGTCTGCTGTCGGGTCCATCTGGTTGGTGCGTTTTGTGCGGCGTTTCTTCAGGCTTCCTTATTTTTTCGTGCCGGTTGTCGTGGCGGTCTTGTTTTCGTCGGTTTTGTGGGATTCGTTCGGTGATTACTATAATCCTCCATCCGATGTTACGCTGTATCACGTTATCGAGGACGGGGACTATACGGCGTTGACCTGGTTTGCGGGCGAATACGGCGGCGGACACAATTTTCTGGCGCCTTACTGGCCGTCCGTCGCGGTTTATCCCGTCTCCGGAAACTATGTCTCGATAACGCTTTCGGCAGTGTACGGCGGCGGCAGCAAGGATGACTTGGACGCGTTTTTTAACGGTGACTGCGATACGAAAAAGAGGCTTTCAAGATACCGTGGAATTGACCATGTTTTCTCAAATAAGGTTCTTAACTGCACGTTCCTGGAAAATGTCTACGAAAAAGATAAGCGATTCATCTACGAGGTGGTTTAAATAGAGCCTATCATACACTTCCTGTTGCCTGTGACAACTCTCATGCTCTTTTTCCCCAAGCTTTCGAGGAAAAGAATACTCATGTATTCGCCGCTGGCGGTAATCCATGACATAGACTTCTTCTTCGGCCACGGCTGGCTCCACAACGTGTTCACGCTAGCATTCATATCATACGCGTGCTATCATCTCTCAGGGAAAAACAAGGAGGTGACCTTCATAGCATCCTACCTGTGGGCATCGCACCTGGTATTAGACTTGCAGTTCATAAGGCTATTCTACCCCCTCTACAAAGGCTTCGTATCCCTGCACGCCGACGTATTCATAAACCCGTCCCTCTCCCAGGGCATTCCAGCTTACATCTCCGGATGTGGCGGCGCTGGGGCGGATGCCGTTGACGTGTCTGCTCTAGTGCGGCATAGGTTTCAGGCGACGAATCTTCCGGCTTCGGCGCTGTTCGACGAGGATGCGGCGCCTCTTGTCTCGTCTTTTGGTTTGATTACTGTGATTTACGCGTTGTTCGCGATTGCAGTCTACAGGTTCAGGGACAGGTTCAGGCTCTCTTAAAGGCGCTCTAGAGCGGCGGGCAGCTCCTC
>JBDRCA010000089.1:0-11648 GCA_043822165.1 Candidatus Altarchaeota archaeon | reverse complement strand
GTATAGGCCGATGTACAGGTAGTGTTGCCAAAAGCTGAGGTTTGAGAGCGCTAGTATTTGCGTGAATATGGCGGGCAGTGCCGCGGAGCATGCGAATTCTATGCTGTTTACGACGAATGCGAGGGCGACTATGCCTATTATGGTGGGTAATGTGAGTGGCGCGTGCAGCAGCTCGTTTAATTTGTTCATGGTCTTCTTTTTGGATTCTGCATCTCCTATCTCACATTCGATGGCTCCTTTCTTTTCTATGTATTCTTTAAGCTGTAGTGTTCCTCCTCCGAGGGCTAATAGGCCTATGACTATGGTCACGATTTTCAGGTATCCTATCAGGAGGAAGGCGTTTAGCCAGGCGGTCATGAACAGGAAGTATAGTGTGCCTGATGCTGCGACGAAGGTGCCGACGATTATCCAGGCGCGGCTTCTGTCTTTCAGGTTGATGACGAGCGCTATCATGTATACGAGCACCCACATGGCGCAGGGGTTGAATCCGTCTATGAGGCCTATCATTATTGCCAGCATTGGGAGCGAGTATTGTCTTAAGTCTTTTTCTCCTATGAGCGGCAGGGATACGACGAAGGTTTCTTTTACTGTGCAGGCTTCTTCCATGGCGTCTTCGCAGCCGCCGTCTAGGCATTCTACTACTGCTTCCTCGATTTTATTGCCTGTTTCCTCGTCGAAGCCTACGAACACTTTTCCGCCGACAATCGTGGTCGGCACGTAGCCCATGAGATCGTATTCTCCGCAAATCCTGGAAAAAAGTGTTGAGCCTTCAGTGGTGGTGACGTCGTACTCAATTATTTTTATGCCGTATTTTTCCTCTAATTGGTCGTTGAAGCCGTGTTGTTCCCTGCAGTGAGGGCACGTCGGCATGTAGAAAAAATGGACGAATGTATCGGAGTCGGCTGCAATCTCTTCCGGCGAGTTCATGTATGCGAATGCGCCGACGACTAGCAGTATCACTGTAAGCGCCTTGTTGAAGTCCGAGCCCAGGAAATCCTTGATCCAGCCGATTAAATCCATCTTTATGATAAGAGTAACTATTGTTAATAAAATATTAAAGCGTTACTACGTGATTCTAAGAAGTATTATGAAAATCAAGACACTTGAGGCGGCGGGGGGTGAAACCAGGAAACCATTCAACATACTCTTATTGTGTTCGCAGGGTATTGTCCGGTCTCCTCTTTCAGGCTCAAGGCTTGCTGGTTCCTTGTCTTCTGAGGACTTGAATTCTAAGGTTTTCTGGGCGCAGGATCCTCTTCTTACGACTGTGCCGGAAGGCTTCCCGTACATGTTGTGCGTCCGCGGCCTGTCAAAGGAATCCCAGAATCCCGTGACCGCCGAAGACTTTGTCAATGCGGACCTTGTCGTCGTGCCCAAACAGGATTTCCGGGAGGCGGCATCTGGCAGGGGTTCAGATGCATTCATGCCATACGCTCTCCCGCTACTGGACGCTGCGGATAAAGCCGGAAAGCTCATACATCCCTTTGAATTCGAGGAACAATACGGTTTAACGGACGAGCAGGTAGCGGATATACGTGGGCGGATAAGAAGGCACTGTGAAAAAGAGACTGTTTAGCTTCTTTTCTCTTTGAATACGCCGAGTCTTTTGCCAGCATCAAGCCAGCCTTCTGCGTATTCCAGGCTCAGGAGTGCCTGCAGGTGTTCGCCTTTTTCCTTGAAGTGTTTGGCGTCTTTGTAGTATCCGAAGGCCATTTCCTCGAATTCCTTGGATAATTTATCCAACTTTTGCTCTTTCGGAACGCATACTTCCACGCCCTCGAACAATGGTTTGGCCTTACTCAAGTAAAAATCAAGCCTCTCCTTAACGCCGGCATCGCTCATCTCTTCCGCTCCAGCACGATTACGTTGCCTCGCGCAAAAGAAAGTCTGGCACCTGTTTTCTCCACTAAATCATCTGCGAGAGCATTCCTGTCGCTGCCCGCCCTAGCGGCCTTGAGGAATTTGACCCTGACTTTGCCTTTCTTTACGATAATTCCTCTTAACTCCGAAACCAGGGCTTCTGAGACGCCATTCTTCCCGACGTTGAAAGTCACTAAATCATCCATCACTCCTTTATTTTATACCACAAGCTAATATATCTTTTAAGATGGAAGCCTCGAAGGACATGGAAGTCCTCATCCGATACGTAATCCCCGGATACACACTGCTTTTGCCTATCGCATTAATCACTTACTTCATAAACCCCGGCATAAGCGAAGTCGCGGGACTGCTGCTCATAGTCTTCGGCTTATGCATCGGCTACTTCCTGCAGCAAATCTACATGTACTGCTTCGAAGGCAAAGGCTGGCCGTTCGAGGCAGGCGGCTACACGAGCGTCGACCGCGGCGGAAGACGTAAAATCATGGAGAAAGTCGCGGAAGGAGGTCAGACGCTTACTAAGACGCAGGCCTACAACATCTGGGAATACTTCATACTAACAGAGCAAGTGAAAGGAATACGACGCCACATATCCAGGCTTCACGCATTCATCCACAGCCAAAGAACAGTGGCATTAGCATGCATAATAGGCGCGCTCGCATCCGTTTCCGGAATACCATTGCTCATGTTCTTCGGGAAAATAAAAGCATGGAAAGCTCTGGCTCTCATGGTTGTTTCCGTATCCTACGCACTGCTTGCGTTACTCCTGCTTCTTAAGGCCAAGCAAATCAGGGAGACGCTGATGGGCTTTGAGGAATTCATAGTCAAGAAACACTGGGATGACATAACCGGGCTTTTGAAATCCGCGGAATACCTACACGAAACAGGGAAAAAGAAGTGAACGGGGGTCTACCAGTCTTTTATCTTTTTCTGGAAATCTAATATCTAGCATGGAACGTCTTTACTCTGAGAAGTACAGAACTCTTATTTCACTGTCAATAATCCTTCTGGTTTCAGCTTTCTTCAGGATTCATAATCTTTCGATTAATCCAAACGGGTTCTATCATGATGAGGCGTCAAACGGCTATGATGCGTATTCAATCCTAGAGACTGGGCGAGACAGGTATGGTGTACTCTTCCCGTTGTTCACACGATCCTTCGGCGACTACGATGACACGCTCTATCGGTTCATTACAGCGCCTTTTACTGGTGTCTTCGGCTTAAACGAGTTTGCCGTAAGACTTCCTGCGGCAATCATCGGGGTATTAACAGTATTCGTAGTGTATCTTCTCTCAAAAGAGTTATTCGACAAAAAAGTTGCTTTCTTGTCCGCGTTTCTCCTGGCTGTCAATCCATGGCACGTACAGTTCAGCAGGGCAGGATACGGGACTATCATGTGGCCTTTCTTTTTCTGCATAGGATTATTCTTTTTCGAGAAAAGCCTTAGGAATCAGAGATACCTCATTTATTCCGCTTCCGCGTTTGCCATAACACTTAACACTTATATGGCTGCACGGGTTTTCATCCCTCTTTTTGTTTTCGGGTTGACTCTGATGCATTGGAAGAGGCTTAAAAAAATAAAATCTAGCATTCTTATCGCAAGCGCGATAATATTCTCCTTAATCTTCCTCTATGATTTCCAGCACTGGATGACGCCTGAGGGCATGTCGAGAACGTCCCAGGTTCTGACGACCACAGTTACCGTCAAGACATTGGTAAGCAACTATCTCTCCTACTTCACACCTGAATTCTTATTCCTAAACGGAAGCCCCTACCTCCGGTATGGTCTGCAAGGCTTCGGTGAACTACACTTCTTCGAACTAATAACAGTCTTGGCGGGTGTCGCCCTGCTTTTCACGGAAATAAAGCAGAAACACATGATTCTTATCCTATGGTTGTTTCTCTACCCGATTCCAGCGGCATTAACTGCAGGGAAACATCCCGGGCGCTCGTTCGTGGGTGCGCCATTGTTTGCAATACTCTCAGCCTACGGTCTATCCATGATTTACTATGCCGCCAGAAACAGACTACGCGACCCAATCCCCCGGAAATTACTGCTGCCCTGCTTGTCGCTTATAATCCTTATAAGCGCCTTATCATACTGGACGGCATACTTCAAAGACTACCCCCAATACAGTTCCGATGCATGGCAGTACGGCGTAAGAGAGGCAATACTCTACGCGCAAGAAAGCCAAAACACATGCGTCTATATTAGCGATAAAATATATCACTCTCAGATATTCGTCCTCTATTACACAAAGTATCCTCCTGAAGAATATCAAAAGTCCCCACTTTACTACTACGGGAACTACACTCTCGGCAAATACCACGGCTTCTCAACGTCAGACAACCTAGAACTAAACGACACGTGCCTTCTCATAATCAAAGCAGATGAGCTATCCAAAATATCCGGGAAATACGATTCCCTTATAGTGAAGGAAATAAATTACGGTGGTACTGAAATTATCAAACTGATAGAAGCAACCCCTTGAAATAAAGGGGTTTTTGGGCTTGCCCGGATTCGAACCGGGGATCTTCGCCACGTCAAGGCGACGTCATAACCGAGCTAGACTACAAGCCCGTCGGGGATAATCATTATGGAGTTGATTAATTAAAAACCTTTATTTAGCTGGAGGTGATTTTCTCGTATAGTTCCTTTATCCTTTGGGTGTCTCTCTCAAGGCCGGGCGCGAGCATGGTGTCGTGTATGCTCTGGTAGTCTCGCAGGAGCGCTCTCGCCTCTCCCGCCCGGTTTGCTCCGTATCTGTCTCTGTCGCCTGCAATGTGGGTGAGGGTCTGGTTAAGTCTGGAGAATTCCGGTAGACTCCCAGCTTCCAGGCCGCTCCAGAATTCGTCTTGCCTCTCCCGCGCGTGCGCGAGAAAGTCGATGCACAAGCTCGGGTTCTGCCTTAAGGCGGTTACGTCTTCTACGAGCGCCGTCGCGTGAGCGGCTATTTCTTGGTTGCTGCATTTATTCAATGAGACTTCCCCGAAGTTCACGGTAACCGTTGCCTTCGAGATGATTGCTTGGCGGGCCTGATTCCAAGGCGTCGGCGCCCTCTCGACGAGGGGCTGCGCAGGCGCTTCCTCGACAACACTTCTCTCAGGGGTTTTTTCCGGCGGAAGCTTCCCGAGATTGTCTAATGCGAGCTTGTAGTCCGGGGCAAGCATCAATGCAAGATGGTACGCGTGTCTGGCCTCCTCCGGCCTCTCCTGCAGAACCCTGCAGTTGCCTATGTTCGTGTAAGCCCAAGCCGCATCCCTCACGTGTTCGACAACCAATGCATCATCTTTTTTAACCGCGATGGCCTGCTCAGCCTTCCCTATGGCGCGTGGAAGACCCAGAAGCGCCAGAGACGTCTGCGCGTGCCGGATGCTCTCACCAAGCGTTTCGCCACCGTTTCTCGCGTCATGCAGGTTGTAGGCCTGGAAGCGCCCCCTCTTGTACAGGAGGCTTGCTCGCGCGTTCAATGCAAACATGACTCGCGCGGTAGTCGCCGAGTCGGCCTGAAACTCCTGCATCGGGGCTTTTCCCTCAAGGTGGGCTTGAGTCACTCCCAAGGCTCCGAGAAGCATGTGGGATGCGTCCAACCCTACCGTGGTTTCCCTGTTTACTTCCTCCGCCCAGTTGCCGACATCCCTTGCAAGCGTTTGCTTGCCGGCTGCGCTGCATGCGCGAACAAGATTCCTCAACGCGAACGTGTTGCCCGCGTCAAGCGTGCAAGCCCGCTCCAGAAAACATACTGCGTCATAGTTCATACTCCTGTTCAAGTAGGAGACCCCGATTATCGTCAAAGCCTGGCTAACATACGGTGCCTCAAAGTTAGGCATCCTCTCCGCGAACTCCGCGGGTGAAACCGCTTTCACGTCCTCTGAGCGTAAACCCTGATTACCTGATGAAATCTTAAGCGTAGTCCACGCATGAGCGTCGGCTCTCATAAAAGACGGCCGTGAAGCATCAGGAGTCGGCGCCTTGCTTGCCGAAGCCAATTCATCGTGGGCTGCGGAAATCTCGTCTCTCATACGCCCGAGTTTCTCCTCCGCCACACCCTCTAACACCTGGCCGCCACTCTGAGTCCGCCTAAAGTAGTCTGCAAGCTCCTGAAATCCAGATAACACACACCGCTCACCCCCCGGTATACTCTTCAATACCATGAATAACTCATGGGGGACCAAAGAAAAAAAACAATTTCCTACGAAACCTGCACGTGAACATACGCCTCAAAAGTGAAGCTCCGGCGCTTTAGGCAAAGAACCTACCTACTTCTTCAGTTTCGCGCTTCTCCCGTAACCGCATGCAGCGCACACCTTGTTTCTCCTGTGCACCGACCTGCTGCCGCAGCGCGGGCATGCGACGTGAGTCTTCTTCCCGCCTCTTTTCCCGTGACTCGGAGTACCCTTGCTCATTTTATTGCACGAAAAGTATCATGTCGCCGCGCACAAAGAGCATCTTCAGTTTCTTTGTGACGTCGTCTTCCGTGTACTCTGCGTCTTCGAGTACAAGGTTTATGTGTATGTCGAAGGCTTTTAGCGTGCCTCTCACTTCCATTCCGTTTTTTAGTCTTACTAGTACTTGGTTCCCGACGAATCCGTTTAATGCGTCCAGTGGTTTCATATCTTCTTTCACCATTTAAAAAAACACGTATATTATCTAGGTTAATGTATTTAAAGTATGTGATGGATGAGGTAGCAGAGTATACGAGGCGGATTAAGGCTGTTCAGGGTGTTCTTTCCGACAAGGGGATTGATTGGCTTACTGTTTCAGGCGAGAAAAACATGCGGTACTTGTTCGGCGTGGAGACCGGTCGCGGCGTAATCTCGGCGGGCTCTTCCACGCTGTGGGTGCGCGGAGTATACGAGGGCGTGTACGAGCGCTTCTTCGAGAAGGCGCCGTATCGTGTGCGGACTTACAGGCCCGGCGCCATTGAATCCTACTTTAAGAGGGTGAAGCCTGACGTGGTAGGATTCGAGGACGTCTCATACTCGACTCTAAAACATCTTAAGAAGAAGTTGGGCGTTAAAAGGGCGCGCATAGTAGACGTCGTCGAGACGTTAAGAATGATTAAGTCGCCTTACGAGTTAAGGCTTCTCAGACAATCCGCCCGCATGGCCAAGAAGGGCATGGAGACAGCCTTCAAGGCTGTGCGCGAAGGCGTCCCCGAACTATACGCTGTAGCTGAAATCGAGGCTGCTATAAGGCGGGAGGGTTCCGAGTCCCCGCCGTTCGAGTCCGGCATGATATGCGCTGCCGGAGTCCACGGCGCAGACATACACGCACACCCCTCGAAACGCAGGATTAAAAGAGGGCTTGTGGTAGTCGACTTGGGCGCCCGCTACAGGGGATACCACTCCGACATGACCCGCACTCTCCCAGTCGGCAGGCTCACCAAAAAAGAGAAGGAGGTCTCAGAAGCGGTGGAGAACATAAAAGACGAAGTCATAGACTCTCTGACAGTGGGGGGCAAGATAGCTGACGTCCACGGGCTCGCAGACGAGAAAATAAAGTCGCTGGGATATGAATTCCACCACCTCATAGGTCACGGCGTAGGGCTTGAAATCCACGAGAAACCCTCAATATCCCCTGAATCAAAGCTCGTTCTAAAAGAGGGCATGGTCTTTACCATAGAGCCCGGGATATACCTGCCCGGCAGATTCGGGGCAAGATTCGAGGACACCATCCATCTTGCGAAGAACGGCCCCGTAAACCTTACCCGGATGTGAGTTCAATGAAGCCTGCTAAACAAAAAGACAAGGAGAAGGCCAGGAAAATCGCGGAAGAAAGAATCACGATACTCTTCGATAAAGCGGCCGAATCAGCCCGGGAAAAAGACTTGAAACAGGCAGACTACCTGGTGTCTATGGCCCGGGAAATAAGCATGAAGACCAACGCGCGCATACCCCGCGAACTAAAAAGAAAATACTGCAAACACTGCTACTGCTACATTGCGTCAGGAGAGCGGTCTAAGACGCGCGTTAACTCCCATGATAAGCGCGTTGAAGTAAGATGCCTCTCCTGCGGGAAAAGCATGTATTACCCCCTCAAAAAGTAGGCCTTATTTTTTTGCAGGGAAAAACAATATCTTTACCGTTATGGTCTGGCGGCACTTATCGACGGCATTGCTGGTGGCTGGGCTTCTCATGTCCCTCACTGGACTGTCAGCCCTTACATTGCATGTTTTCTGCTCCTACGTGCAATCTGTGCGGGAATGCCATCTCGCAGGATTAAAGCCACTGCTCATTATTCCTGGCATGGTCTTCCTCGCCGCCAGCTTATTCCTCTTCAGCCACAAGGACGCGGCGCTCTCCGACGTCGAATCAATACTGCGCTACCATGAAATCGACTCTCACTGCCCCGCATGCTACACCCAAGGCGTCGTGAAAAAAAGCGGCTTCTTCACCAACAAAATGATCTGCCCAAAATGCAAGAGACAATGGAGGATACTGGACCTATGAAAAAACACTACTCTTTTTTGGCTGCTCTGGCAATCGGGCTTGTCATCGCATACAACATGTCCTACCACGACACAAGGCTAGCCTATACTCGAACAATACTATCCGAGAAAATAGAAGAATCAGTGGGATACGGCAGCTCCGCTAAAAAGGACATAATGTCGTCCCGTGAAAGGTTCGGGCAAGGAAGCGTTGAAGAAACACCTGTCGGAGACCAAGGGCGCGATGAGGCTTCGACGACGACGGTCGAAAAGCTTAAGGGTGGCAACGTTTATTACGGCTCAGATGCCGGCGGGGAATCCGCGGGTGACTGGTCATCATCCGGCGGCGCAAGGCGAAGCGAGGAAGTACTGGTGAGCGGCGCATATTTGTGGGATGAGCGTTTTAGCGGGCTTTTCGACGTATTCAACGGTAGCTCTGAGGCCTCCTGTGGAGGAGGAAACGTTTTTTTGTTGGCGGTCGTTGGCGATGATTTTCTGTGGGAGCGGGTTATTCGGGTTCTCGATGACGGGGTGTTAGTCGAGGATTCCTCTGAGAACGCATCAATCTGGGTTAAGGTGTCCGGGGATGCAGCGGAAAAATTGTATCAACGATACGTGCTCGGTGAGGGAAAGAGCGCCCTTTACGCTGCTGCTTTGTCGAGTTGGCTTTCAGGGGAACTTAAGCTTTACCCTATAATGGATGTAAAAGATGTTGCGTCTTGTGTTTTGTCTAAACCTTGAATAGATACACTACGCCGGAATAGGATCCTGCCGCGATGTAGTCGTCTGTCGGCGAAATCTCAAGGGCCGTGATTTTGTCGCCCGTGAAGTAGCGCCACTTGAGCTCGCCTTTGCCGTCGAACACGTAGAGGTACCTGTTTTCATAGAATACTGCGACTATGTTTCCTGAACGCGATATTGCAACTTTAACTGTTTCGTGCCCGATGTCGTGTTCCCATAGTTTCTTCATGGAACCGTCGACCACGATTGTTTTTTCGGCTCCTATTACTACGTTGTTGTTGTTTGATATTGCGACGTCTTTCGTTATCGTGGTATTGTAGATCCACCCGAGTTCATAGTTTGAGACGTAGTATACGTTGTCTCTGTTGCCTACCACTACCGCGTAGTCGGATGCGTCTACTGTCTCCAGGTAGTCGAACGTGAACAGCCAGCCCATGTCTATTGTCCTGCCGTTTATGAACAGTTGGTCGTCGCTTACTCCCGCGACCGTCCAGCTTGAGGGCGAGATGGCGACGTGGTTAACATTCCTCTGGGTGCTGTAGCTTGAGACGACGTCGGTGTTCTGGTTGAGCCTGAAGATGTAGTCTTCCCTGTAGAATTCGCCGGGCGTGACGTTAACGTTGTATTCCGCTCCCGATACTACTGAGTAGCCGTTCGCCGCGACATCCACCGCCCGTATCTCACCCACCCTGTATCTTCTCGAGTACGTCGTGGCAGGGAGAGCTCTAGTCGACTTTTTGAACGAGTAAACGTAGTTGTCCGTGGAACCAGCGACAGCATAATATCCATCATCCGACAAGCCGACTGCAATCACATCCCCCCTCGTCTTATAGCTCCACATGAGTTTTCTGCTCTCGTTGACGAAGTAGATGTAGTCGTCTACGCCGCCGAATACGATGCTCGTCCCGTTTGCGGAAACCGAGACGTCGTTTATCTTCTCTGTGGTGTTGTACATCCAGACGAGTTTTTCCCTGGGCTGTGTTATGCAGCTGGGACAAGGTCCTCCGCAGTCGACTTCTTCTTCACCCTGATTTTTCACGCCGTCGGCACAGGTTGGAAGGCACGGCGGGCACGGTCCCCCGCAGTCTACTCCAGTCTCGTTCTGGTTCATCACCCCGTCAAAGCATATTGGCTTAGGCCGCTGGAGGATGCACGGCGGGCACGGTCCTCCGCAGTCGATTCCGGTCTCGTTCTGGTTCATGATCCCGTCAAGGCATGTCGCGATAACCTGGACAGTGCACGGTCCCCCGCAGTCTATTCCAGTCTCGCATTCACCGTCGTGGCAGTTCTGTATCCCGTCGAAACACGACGCGCCAGGGCAAGCGTCAGTTTTCACGAACCCGTCCGGAAGACACGAATTATAAAACTCCACGCAGTGGCCGCTCGCGTTCTTGCCGTAGGTCACCTCCGGCAGACACTCTCCTTCATCGCAGACTCCGTTGACGTTGCGGTCTATGCAGCATTCACCGTCGATTAGCGTGTATGGTTCCTGGCACTTCATCTTGGTCGTTAAGACGCCGTAGATTACCATGATGAACCCTGCGAACATGATGATTAACAGAAAATACTTGAGAAGATTTACCGTGTTCCTGGGGTGATCACCATCCTCCATCATTCTTCCGGTTTCACCCCTCTAAGCCATATATGGTTTTCATAGTCTGTGTCCCAGGACTTCAACACAATCCTGAATTTCGCAGGATAAACTGTGTCAGAGGGTATGTGGAATATCACGCTCTCCTCTATCGATCTTATGCTTTTTGCCCCCTGCTTGCATAGTTCAATGTTTTTTTGTTCCAGCATCTTGTCTCCAACGTAGAAGACTAGCTGGTACTTGGTCGGGAATTTCTCGTGGCATTCAACGCCGTATGTTAAGGCGAACGTGTTGTCTTCGACGTAGTTTATGTATGAGCCGGGCTTCACGTAGATGACGCTGAATGTTTCTTTTTCCTTTTTCGTGTATCCCACGTAGACGAGGCTTATCGCTATGCAGAGTATGAGGGCGACTATTATGGCGTATTCAATCCGCACGTCAGTTGCCTTCGGGGTGTTGGGTGTGGGTCTTCGTCTGGGGGTTGGGGGACGTCTACCGCTTTTCCCCATGATGTGGGAGATAGCGTATGCTATGAGACCTAGCAATATCAACGCACTCAGTAGGAATACTATGCCAAGGTTTACCTCGACTTGCGCGATGCCTGCTTTACCGTCTATGTCTCCTTCCTCAACGATTTGCCTTGAGCCGGTTGGTGTTCCATAGGTGGCCCAGATTTGTATCTCGTATCTGCCTAGCGGCGTGTATCTGGGGATTGGGACTTCGACGTAGCCGAACCTGTTTTTGCCTGGAACGAAGTTTCTGCTGTAGCTTTTCGATTCATCGTGGGCTGTGAGGCCGAACCAGCTTTTGGAGATTACTTTGGCGTGCAGTTCCTTGGTGAGGATTTCCTGTCCGCCGACGTTTGTGACGTTTACGGACACTCTCATGAAGTCGCCGGGATTGTATGACGGCTTATCCGTTTTTACCGTTATCTTGATGTCGTCTCCCATGCCTTGGGCGTGGGCGATTGATGAAAGAATGATTATCGCGGAGAATAACACAAGGAC
>JBDRCA010000088.1:0-8482 GCA_043822165.1 Candidatus Altarchaeota archaeon | reverse complement strand
GTCTTAGGGTGTACTGGAACCACTTTCGGGTCCTTTGACTTTAAGTCTCCAGCGTATACCGTCTTCGGACCCTGGACGTCAAGGGTTATAGCACACGAACATTTAGCGCATCCCTTGCCTTTGCATGTGCAGTCTTGGACCATGTTGTAGGTTTTAAGGTCTGTTTTAAGCGGTAGAAGCCCCAGCCTGTGGGCTAGTACTTCGTCGTTTAGGATGGAGTTATTGTCCAGGAAGGTTACTTCGTCTATCGCCATTGCATTGATTTCGCTTATCACAGCCCTTCGCAGTGCATTCGCAATCTGCGGGGTTATGCCGGTTACAGTGAAGCTAATTCTTTCCCCGTCCTTTTTCATCTTCGTGACATTCATTTAAACCCGCCTCCCTCTTTTTCCTCCTTTAGGCCTGCATCCGCCGTGTGGAATAGGCGTGACGTCAGTGATTCTGCCTATGTGTATGCCAGTCCGCGATATGGCGCGTATGGCTGCCTGTGCTCCCTTGCCGGGATACTTTGAACCTGATTGACCGCCCGGCGCCCTCACCTGTATGTGAAGCGCCGTAACTCCCTTGTCCTTCAAATCCTCTGTCGTCCTCAACGCCGCCTGCATGGCAGCGTAAGGCGAAGACTCCTCCCGCTGGCTTCGCACAACCTGGCCTCCAGAGTGGATGCTAAGTGTTTCAGCACCAGTCAAGTCCGTGACATGGAGAATCGTGTTGTTCTTAGAAGCGTAAATGTGCAAGACACCCCAAAGCTCCCTTGCTTTCTTGGGTTTCGCGTGCTCTTCCCTTTTTTCCTTTTCTTCCGGTTTTTGTTCCGTCTGCCTCTCCGTTTTCTCTTCTTTGACCGGCTCTTCCTTCTTCCCTGTCTTCTTCGCTTCTTTGACCGGCTCTTCCTTCTTCCCTGTCTTCTTCTCCTTCTTCGTCGCCGGCTCCTTTTCTTGCGCGGAAACTTCTTTATTCTTTTTAGGCACTCTTTGCCACCTTCAATGGTTTAACAAGCTCTATTGTGTCTTCTTCTTTTTTGTAGACTGGGTAGCGGGGTACGTCAACGACTTTCCCGCCGACTTTGATGTGACCGTGCGTTATGAACTGTCGGGCTTGGCCCACAGTGTGTGCTATGCCCTTGCTTGCGACAAGCGTTTGGAGACGCCTTTCAAGGATGTCTTCCACATTCAAGGATAAAACGTCCTCAAGCGACTGAGAAGACATGATTCCGAGTCTGTTGAGTTTGTCTATGAGCTGTTTTGTCTCTTTTTTGACTTCCTCGTCTTCAGCGGGCATTCCGAGGAGTGTTCTCGCCTGGTGCCTGAATCCTTTGAGGGTTGATTTCGCCCTCCAGACTTCGGCTTTGTTTTTGAGGCCGTATTTTTTGCAGAGCTCGTTTTCCTCTAGTATTCTCTCGCTTTTCCACGGGTGTGTGGGTCGAGTGTATTTTTTTCGTTGTTTTCTTGGGTCGCCCATTTTTATTTCTTTGTTGTTGCGGGTTGTGCTTTCTTTCGCACGACGCCGATTGTTGATCCTTTCCTGAATGTTGACCTGGTTCTTTGTCCTCGGCAGGGCAGGCCGTGTGAGTGCCTTATGCCGCGGTAGCTTTTGATTCTTTTTTGCCGGGTTATGTCTTCGCGTTTGCCCATGTCAAGGTCTGGGCCTAGCATGTGCGTGGTTTCGCCTGTTGACGCGTCTTTCTGGTGGTTGACCATCCATGTTGGCGCGATTTTTCCCATGTTGGATAGTGTGTCTTCTATTTTCTCTATTTCTTTCTCGTTTAGTGAGCCGATTTTCGTGCCTTTCGGGTAGCCTAGTTCTGTTAGCAGTATTCTTGAGATTCTGGTCCCGACGCCTTTTATTTTCGTCATTGCCTGGCTTATTTCCTGGTTTCCGTCCAGGATTACGCCTGCGACTCTCACCCTGTGTCTGAAGTCTTTGTCTTCTTCTTTCTTGGGTTTGTCTTCTGTTTTTTTCTTTTTTTCTTCTTCTGACATTTTTGTTTTTGCGCGGCCTTTGAGTTGAAAGTTTTTCGCCGAGGTTGGGATTCGAACCCAAGTGGTCGCGAGCGACCACGGGCTTTCTCGTTTCTTTTTTTGAGCGTGAATCTCAAGGCCCGCGCATTAATCCTGGCTCTGCCACCTCGGCTTGTGCATTTTTTAGGATTTCTCGTCTAGGGCACTAGGACCCGACTAACCTGTCCTTGCGGACGGGCCGTAAGGAGTATTATAGTGTAGGATTCATATAAAAATGCGATGATTCGTATTTTAGAGTCTTCCTCGTTTGAGTCGAATGCTTACGTTGTGGTTGGGGAGAAGGTTGCAGTAGTTGATCCTGGTGTTTCAGGGGAGCGTGTTCTCTCGTTTCTTGATGCGGAAGGGCTTTGCCTGGATTACGTCGTTAACACTCACTGCCACTTCGATCACGCGGGCGCGAACAAGAAGGTCTTGGATGAGACTGGAGCACGGCTTTGCGCGCACGGGCTTGACGCGCCGGCTCTTGAAGGCGGCGGCAAAGAAGTTTTGGCAGCTCTCTTCGGGCGCGACTTCGAGAAAGTAAAAGTCGACGTGCTGCTTTCCGAGGGCTCTATCATAGACTTAGGGAGCGCTAAGCTGAGGGTCTTGCACACGCCGGGGCACACTCAAGGAAGCATCTGTTTGCTCGATGAATCAGAGGGGGTTTTGTTTTCAGGCGATACCGTGTTTGCCGACGGAGTGGGACGGACCGATTTCCCGGGGGGGGATGCAGACGCCCTCTCAGCCTCCTTGGATGTTCTCTGCGAGTTGGTCGGGGAGGGCTCCGTAAAAAAATTTTATCCAGGCCACGGCGGACTAGGAGAGGGGGCAGACATACTTAAATCTAAAAAACTTTTCTTTTAAGAGTTATGGAAATTAAGGCGGTGTTGTTTGACTTGTGGCACACTTTGACGTTTCATGATAAGGAAGGTGTGAAAGAGACTGAGGGAGCAATTATTCAGTATTTACAGTCTTTTAATCCAGAGGTTTTGGTAGAGGAATATTGTGCACTCAGGAAAAAGTATCACAACGACATCACGACTGGAAGGCTTTCGCTGAGTGAGTCGAATAAAAGAGTCTTAGAGGAACTTAACGTCCCACACAATGCTGAGGATAAGCTGACGGAATTAATTGAGACTTCAATCCGGAGCAATATGAGGGTGTATGAGGGTGTTGATGTACTCCTCACACGACTTCGAGACCTTGGATTGAAGCTTGGTTTGGTTACGAATTGTGGGGTGGGGACTATGGACTTACTCCGGGAGGTAGGATTGGATGTGTTTGATAGTTATGCGTTTTCAAACGAGATTGGTGTTCGAAAGCCGGATTCTGGAATTTATCTAAAGGTGAGTGAAGAGCTGAGGGTTGATTCATCAGAATGTGTCTTCGTATCCGACGAGATTTACGAGGATTTAGTGGGGGCTAAAAGACTCGGGATGAAAACCATCCACGTCAGAAGGAAAGAAAGAGATGGTAGCATCTTCGAGGTAGACCCTGATGAGAGGATATTCGAACCCGACGCCTCTGTAGATAAAGTAGCTGACGTATATAAAGTGATTAAAGAGTGGTTGAATGGAAGTTAATGCTTGTTTGTTTGACTTGGATGGCGTGCTCGTTGACTCGGAGCCCATTAGCACGGAGGCTTCAGACATAGTGCTCGCGGAAGTTGGGATTCGTCTTTCCGAGGATGAGCGCAAAGAAGTGTTCGGTAAGAGAACTATTGACAACTACAGGAGGCATATTGCTCGCCGTGGCCTCGACTTGGATGCAGGCGAGCTTGTGGAGAAAAAGAATGTGGTGTTCGCGCGCCTTATCCGGGGGCGGCTTGAAGCCTTGCCGGGTGTCTTGGATTTGCTGGCTGGCCTTGATGATGCGGGAGTCAGCAAGGCTGTGGTGTCGTCTAGTCCGTTGGATCGGGTGAACGCGTCTTTAGAGGAAGTCGGCTTGATTCTCGAATTTGACCTTGTCTTGAGCGGTGATTGCTGCGTTAAGGGCAAACCTGATCCTGAGCCTTTTTTGCTGGCGGCTGAGAGACTGGGTGTTGAGGCTTCAGGGTGTGTTGTGATAGAGGATGCGGAGGCGGGCGTGTTGGCTGCGAAGTCGGCGGGCATGAAGTGTGTTGCAGTCAAAAGCCCGAACACATTCGGCCAAGACTTGAGCAAAGCTGACTTGATTGTTGAAAGTCTTGCGGATTTGAGCGTTGAATCCTTGGAAAAGCTTTTTTAGTTTTGTTTGACTTTAAATGATACTAGAATGCGTATAGCGGTACTTGACAAGTCCCGGTGCAAGCCGAAGGACTGTGATTTCCTTTGCATGAGGATGTGCCCGATTAACCGGACGGGTAAAGAGTGCATAGTGGAAAACGACGAAGACCACAAGCCGATCATATCTGAGATGCTTTGCACTGGCTGCGGGATTTGTGTGCACAAGTGCCCCTTCGACGCGATAACCATCATTAATCTTCCGGAGGAGGTCGGGGAGCCAGTCCACCAGTACGGCGTAAACGGCTTCAGGCTCTATAATCTCCCGACTCCCAAGGACGGCGTCGTGGGACTCGTAGGCTCCAACGGAATCGGAAAGTCGACTGCCCTCAAAATCCTGTCAGGGGATATACAGCCCAACCTGGGCGTGGAAGACGCCGGCTGGGAGAGAATCGTGGAACGATTCCGCGGCAAGGAAATCCAAAACTACCTGGAAAAGCTCGCGGAAGGAAAAATCAAGGCAGTGTATAAGCTGCAGCATGTCGACCAGATTCCAAGGCACGTGAAAGGCAAAGTCGACAACCTGCTCGCCAAGTCTGACGAAAGAGGCGTCTTGGACGAAGTCGTCTCCGCGCTTGACTTATCCAATTCCCTCGACAAGAAGACACCAGAGCTCTCCGGTGGGGAGCTTCAGCGTGTGGCGGTTGCGGCGGCGCTTGTGAGGGATGCGGACGTCTACTTGTTTGACGAGCCATCTAGTTACCTTGACGTTAAGGAGCGCTTAAACGTTGCGAAGGCGATTCGCGGTTTGACCGGGAAACACGTGTTCGTGGTCGAGCACGACTTGATTGTCTTGGATTACCTGTCTGATTACGTTCACGTAGTCTTCGGCTCACGCGGAGCCTACGGGATAATCTCGAACAGCAAGGGCGTGCGAGTCGGCATAAACGAGTACTTGTCCGGTTTCCTGCGCTCCGAGAACATGCGGTTTCGGGACGAGATAAAGTTCGACGTCAAAGCCCCCAAGGATGCAGCGGAACTTGATACTCTGGTGGAGTACCCGGCTCTTGAGAAGAAATACGAGGGCTTCGACTTGACTGTTGAATCCGGAACACTATACAAGCCAGAGACTGTTGGGATACTTGGGCCGAACGCGACAGGGAAGACAACGTTCGTGAAAATGCTCGCAGGCGAGGAAACCCCGGATAACACGAAACTCGGATTCGACGTAACTCTCTCATACAAGCCACAGTACATCAAGGTTTCGACGAAACTGGTCAGAAACATGGAATTGAAGGCGGAACTCGTCGAAAAGATGAGGATAAACCATTTACTCGACAGAAGCTTAAACGAGTTGTCTGGCGGGGAGCTCCAGAAGGTCAAGATTGTCGAGTGCCTCTCAAGAGACGCCCAAGTCTACATGCTGGATGAGCCTTCAGCCTACTTGGACGTGGAAGAAAGGCTTGCATTCGCGAAATACATCAAAAGGTTCGCGGCTGAAAAAGACGCGTCCATTCTCGTAGTCGACCACGACATACTCTTGGTAGACTACTTGTCTGATGAGATACTGGTCTTCGGCGGAGAAGGAGGCAAGATGGGCCACGCCGAAAAACCCACTGACCTCCGTTTTGCCATGAACTCTTTCTTGAAGAAGATGAAGGTGACCTTCAGGCGAGACCCTGACACCAAGCGCCCGCGCGCCAACAAGGACGGAAGCCAAAAAGACCGCGAACAAAAAACAAGCGGAGAATACTATTACCTGAGATAAAACTTATTCTTCCGCGGCGTGCTTTTCAATGGCCTTCATAAGCTCTTTGCCGGCAAGCTCGGTGACACAAACAACGTAGTCTGCTCCAACGCGGCGCATCTTGGATACTGATTCCTTGTGGTTTGCGCGCGCGTACACTTTGACTTCCGGGTTCACGTCTTTGGCGGTAAGGATTGTGAACAAGACATCCGGGTCAGAGTCCAACGCGATTATTATCGCCTTGGCCTTGTCTATCCTAGCCTTCTCAAGCGTCTCAGGGCGCGTTGAATCCCCCGAGAAAGCGAACACTCCCTCAGAAACCAATTTCATTATCTTGGCTTCATCATGGTCTATGATGACTATCTTGTCTATCTGTTTCGCGATAGACTCTCCAACGTCCCCGTAACCGCAAAGTATGATGTGGCCACTAAGCTTAGACAATTTCTCCTTAACATGCTCCATTCTAAACACCTCGAGTATTGTTCCTTCAAATAGCATTGATATTATCGCGCCGAACGCGTACAGGAATACGGACACCCCCACCAAAACGAAGAATATGGTGAAGACTTTCGCCTCAACCGAGTCAGGGTATATGTCCCCGTACCCGACGCTCCCAAGCGTTACGACAGTGAAGTAGAGGGCATCAAGCGCGTCTAAGCCGATAAGATTCATGTATCCTAGCGTGCCGACGCTGATTACTAGGACTGCTGCAAACACTGCTATGCCGAGATTCTTAAGCGAACTGTGTCTTGAATAGAATCCGAAAACCCGGGCTAACCTCATCTTCAGTAAAGGTATTTTTATTCCAAGCTAAAAAGTCAGGGAGTAAGCCTCGTCCTGTCCCTCGGGAAGAGCACGCATTCGCGTATGTTTTTGACTCCCGTCAACGCCTCGGTTATTCGTTCCGCGCCCATCCCGAATCCTCCGTGAGGCGGCATCCCGTACTGGAACGCCTTCAAGTAGAACTCGAAGTTCGCGGGATTAAGCTTCTTTTTCTTCAAGGCTTCGACGAGCTGCCCATGGTCGTGTATCCTCTGTGCGCCGCTGGAAAGCTCTATGTCGCCTGCCATGAGGTCGAATGCGCCGCAGCGCGTGGGGTCCCCATCAAGCGGGCGGCTGTAAAACGCCCTTATCTGCGTCGGCCAGCGGGTTATGAAGTAGGGTTCAGCGTATTCCTCAGCCAATGCCTTCAGGGCGTCGGTCGCCAAGTCGTCGCCCCACGAGACCTTGACATCTTTGCCGGACAAGAAGTCCAAGGCGTCGTCATAGGTCACCCTCTTTAACGGGAGCTTGGGGACGGAAAGCTCTCGGCCGAGAGCGGAGAGCTCGTTTTTGCATTCGTCTGCGACTTTTCGGTACATGTGGTGTGTCACTCCTTCCAGGTGCTTCATAACGTCTTCCTCGTCTTTGATGTATGCGAGTTCGGCGTCGAGCATGAAGACTTCGTTTAAGTGTTTGGTCGTGTTGTGTAGTTCGGCCCGAAATATCGGCATTGTTATGAATACTTTGTCGAGTCCGGAGGCCATCATGATTTGCTTGTATAGCTGCGGGCTCTGGGCCAGATATGCTTCGCGCTCGAAGTAGGTTATCGCGAATAGGTCTGTTCCGCCCTCGCTTGCGGCGGCGATGATTGATGGAGGGTTTATTTCAATGAAGTCGTTTTTGATGAAGTATTCGCGGTAGGCTTCCTGTATTTTCGCGCGTATCGTGAATATCGCAGCGACTTCGGGTTTTCGGACGTCCATGAAGCGGTTGGTTAGGCGGGTGTCCAATTCTGCGGGGACTTTTCCCGTAACATCCAGGGGCAGCGGAGACTCTGATACTGCGACAACAATTATTTTCTCCGGCGTCAGCTCGAATCCGCCCGGCGCCTTCGAGTCTTCGCGCACCGTGCCTTCAACTGATACCACGGACTCCTTGGATAATGAGTCTATGGCGTCCAGCACTTTCTTGTCGGTTGTCTCCTTCTTCGCTGTGACCTGTACTTTGCCTTCACGGTCCCGGACAATAAGAAACTTTAGTTTGCCTAAATCCCGTATCTCGTGGACCCAGCCTGCAACCGTTACTTTCTCACCTGAAAGCTTTTTAGACAACTCGTTTGTGTAATGCGACCTCATCATTCGAAGACTATCTCTATTTCATCCTTTGAGAGAGATGACACGAGCCTTGTTATGTCCTCGGGGTTCAGGCGAAGCTTTGCCTTGTCTCTCGCGGAAATCCTGATTCTCTGCGACACGGAGCCGTCCGGCTTGTACACCTTGTTTACGCCGAGAACCTTGGCCGGGGACGTGAAATCGTATATCATCTCCTTTAGGTCGCCGGAGCCTACGACCCTCACCTGTTTCCCGAGCTTTCTTGATATTACGCGGATTGTGGCTCCGGAGCGTCCTATTATTTTCCCGAGGGAGTTTTTGGGTGCGAGCACTATGACGTGTTCGTCTGTTTCTATGGCTTTGGTGAACTCTATTTCGCCGTCGCCTACTTCGTAGAGTATTTTACACAGTTCCACGTCTAGGGGCGTTATTTTTTCTTCTGTG
>JBDRCA010000087.1:0-2834 GCA_043822165.1 Candidatus Altarchaeota archaeon | reverse complement strand
GGACGCAGACTCCTTGATCCCACATTTCCGAGATTTTTTCGGCGAGCATTTTATCGCGGCCTGTGAACTCGCGCTTGTTGTCTGCGACGATTTTCTCCATCAAGGCCATGACGTTGACTCGCGTGTTGATGCACCCGTCTTGTGTGAGCATGACGGATTGGACGGGTATGCCTATTGCGGATACTAGGGATGTTCCTTCTTTTACTTCCATGGAGCATCCTACGCCGAGGACTGCTTGTGGACGGTATTTTTTTATCATGCGTTTCACAAAACTTGAGCCGGGGACCACGAAGAAAAGGTAGCCGAGTTCCTCCGAGAATTTTTTTAGTTCTCCTATGCCGCAGCGCCCGCAGTTTATGCACGCTATTCCCTCAGCCGTTAGTTTTGCCGGGCACTCGGGGTGGCGCAGGCACTGAGGCAGGAATATCGCTCTTGTCTCGTACGGCGTGTTAGAGTAAGACTTTTTGTAAAGCGTGTTTCTAAGCGAAGTCAGCATGTTGTCCAAGAAAACTCCTTCTATGCCGAGAATCCACAAAACCTCCTTTATGGGGGTTTCGAAGAAATTGAGTATTAAAAGTGTAGCCGTCGGGATGAACACTTTCCGGGTCCTTAAGAAGAGTATCACAGTCAACGCCCCGAGGAATACTGTGATTATGAGCGCCACACCCAATGTTATCGCTGCAGTCCCGATGAAATACACCCAGTCAGCTCCCAGTACATCCATTTTCTCAGTACTCGACTCCTCTTTGCCCGAACAAGCCCCGCTTCATGGGGTGCTTTACTTCCCGCATCTCGGTTACCAAGTCGGCGGCATCCATAATCCTTTTAGGCGCGTACCTTCCGGTCAATACGAGCGTCGTGTTCGGGCTCTTCTTCTTGATTAAACGCAAGACATCCGCCTGCGGCAGAAACTTCAAGTGCAAGACAACATTAATCTCATCGAGAATCACTAGGTCGTATTTTCCGGACGATGAAGCCTTCAACGCGAGCTCAAAACCGGCGCGCGCATTCTCCTTGTTCATGTCATCGGAGAGGAAACAGTGCCTGCAGTTCCCGCAGTCAATCAAGCCCTTCTCCATCTGCTCGCTGTAAGGGCAGCTTCTACCGAGCTGTTTTACGGTAAAATTCTTGAGAAGCTCTTTTGATGCGATGAACTCTCCTATGTGTTTTCCGCCCTTCATGAACTGGACGACGAAGACTTTCATGCCGTGACCCAGCGCCCTCAACGCCAAGCCCATGCTAGCAGTAGTCTTGCCCTTGCCTTCCCCCGTATAAACGTGGACTAAGCCACGCCTTCCTTCGCTCATGTCAGATAAATCAAACGCTGCAAACCGAGTAACCGCACGACGGGCACTTGGCGCAGCCTTCCTCAAACGCGAGCTTTCCCCCGCATTCGGGACAGTTTTTAGCTTTCTTGTGGGAAGACTTTTCCTCCTTCTTCTTTTTCACATGCTCCTCTTTTTTGTCGCCTTCACGGTTCACGGAGCCTATATTGAGGACTTGCTCTTCCCTGCTCTTGTCCCGGTAGATGGTTACTCCCTTGCATCCGAGCGTGTATGCCAGGAGGAATACTTCCTCGACTTCTTCGGTGGTCGCGTCAGATGGGAAGTTAACGGTCTTTGATACCGCGTTGTCGGTGTGCTTTTGGAATGCGGCCTGCATGCGAACGTGCCATTCGGGAGTTATCTCGTGGGCTGTCACGAATACTTTTTTGACGTCATCCGGAATCTCGTCTATGTGCTGGATGCTGCCTTCCCTAGCGATGCGCATCATAAGGTTCTCGCTGTAAAAGCCGCGTTTTTTAGCAACATCCTTGAACAGGGGATTCACCTCCAAAAGCTCGGTCCCGTCCATGACGTTTCTGACATAGGATACCGCGAAAAGAGGCTCAATCCCGGAGGAGCAACTCGAGATGATGCTTATAGTCCCCGTGGGGGCGATTGTCGTCACGGTCGCGTTGCGCATGTGCTTTCGTTTCTTGCCGAAAACGCTTTTCGGGAAATTCGGGAAAGAACCGCGTTTTTTACCGAGCTCTTCGGATTTCGCTCTCGCCTCATCGGTTACGAACTTCATGACTTTTTCCCCGAGCGCCACAGCCTCGTCCGTGTTGTAGGGTACTGAAAGCTGGATTATCATGTCTGCCCAGCCCATGACACCTAAGCCGACTTTGCGGTTGGATTTCACCATCTCGTCGATTTCAGGCAACGGGTACTTGCTGCGGTCAATCACGTTATCCAGGAAATGAATGGTTGTGTGAACCGTTTTCTTGAGTTTATCCCAGTTTATTTTACCGTCTGAGACCATCTTGGAAAGATTAATGGAACCCAGATTACAGGCCTCGTAAGGCAGAAGAGGCTGCTCGCCGCAAGGGTTAGTGGACTCGATTTCACCGAGAGCGGGCGTCGGATTGTCCCTGTTGATTCTGTCCAAAAAGATTATGCCAGGCTCCCCGGTCTTCCAGGACTGGGAGACTATCAGTTCGAATACGAATTTCGCGGAAATCTTTTTAACAGACTTGCCGTCGCGGGGATTCCGGAGATCATAATCCCTGTCGTCGACTACAGCCTTCATGAACTCTTCAGTCAAACCCACGGAAATATTGAAGTTGTTAAGCTCCGTCAGCTTCTCTTTTGCGGTTATGAACTCGATTATGTCCGGGTGGTCAACGCGCAAAATCCCCATGTTCGCACCCCGGCGCGTGCCGCCCTGCTTTATGACCTCCGTGGACGCGTTAAAGACCTTCATGAAAGAAATTGGGCCAGACGCAATGCCGCCCGTAGACTTCACGACATCGCCTTTAGGCCTAAGCCTAGTAAACGAAAAACCCGTTCCCC
>JBDRCA010000086.1:0-3691 GCA_043822165.1 Candidatus Altarchaeota archaeon | reverse complement strand
TGTGGAGACGACGTGTGATTCCAGGCCTTGTGTGTCTTGGCCGCCACGCTGCCTCATGAACTCGCTTAGCTTGATTACCACGCGGCCTCCTTCACTGCTCTTCCACACGAGGTTGTGCCCGCCCTCGCACGCCTCTATCTTCACGGGGCTTACGTCCTCGACGAGACGGCAAAGATCAAAGGCCGCCCTCCTGGCTACGTCGCCGTGAAGGCCTGAACCCATATTGCCGGTAAAGTCCTTGTGAGTCAGCTGGGCCATCAATTAGAAATTAAAGTAAAGCACGTTAAAAATCAGAGTGCTTTGTGAGTGAAGTCTCTTTTACCTTCCGCGTACTCCTTGACCGGCTGGCCGCTTCCCGAAAGAAGCCACTTGTAGATGACTAAGCCTTCAAGACCAACGGGTCCGCGGGCGTGAATCTTGTTCGTTGAAATCCCCACTTCAGCCCCTAAGCCAAAGCGGAAGCCGTCGCTAAAACGCGTGGAACAATTGTGGAAAACACACCCTGAATCCACGAAATCCAGGAACCTTTCAGCAGTCTCCTTGTTCCCGGTGACTATCGCATCCGTGTGGTGGCTGCCGTACATGTTCACGTGCTCTATCGCCTCATCCACGCCGGAGACTACCTTGACGGAGAGAATCAAGTCATTGTATTCCGTGACCCAGTCCGCATCAGACGCATGCTTTATGCCGGATACTATACCCCGCGTCTTATCGTCTCCGCGAAGCTCCACTCCCGCAGCCTTGAATCTCTCGCACATGCCGGGCAAAAAGTTTTCCGCTACCGCCTCGTCGACGAGCATCGTCTCCATTGCGTTGCAGACTGCAGGATACTGGGTTTTGGCGTCAAAGCATATTTCCTCGGCCATAGATAGATCTGCGTCCCGGTCGACGAATACGTGGCATATCCCGTCCGCGTGCCCGAGAACAGGGATTCGCGTATTATCCATGACGTGGCGCACGAACGCGTTGGAGCCGCGGGGAATGACGAGGGACACGAATTCGTCAAGGCCTAAAAGCTCGGATACGTCTCCGCGGGTTTCTATGAACTGAAGCCAGCCATCCGGGATGTCGTCGGCTGCCTCCGAGGCGTCGCGTATTATCCCGTATAAAACCTTGTTGGTGGAAAGCGCTTCTGAGCCGCCCTTCATGATTACAGCGTTCCCTGACTTTAAGGCAAGAGACGCTATCTGGGGCACTACGTCCGGGCGGGACTCAAAGACTGTCCCTATTACTCCAATCGGCACCGTCTTCTTAGTGAGTATTAATCCTGCGTCAAGCTCGGTCTTGGACAGAACCCTGCCGACAGGGTCATCCAAGTGAGCGACACTTATGACAGAGGCGACTATCCCATCAATCTTTTTGTCCGTGAGTTTAAGGCGCTCCACCAATGCCTTCGAGAGACTTCCTCTCTCGCAGAGCTTCTCAGCCCCGGCAACGTCTTTTTCGTTGGCTGCGAGTATTTCTGCTCTCTTGGTGTTCACCGCCTTGGCTACCGCCTCCAATGCCTTGTTTTTGTCTTCAGCGGACGCGTTCGCAAGAAGAATGGATGCCGCATACGCCTTTCTCGCCTTGTCTTCTACTTTCATGGCTTCATATACTTGGATTAAAAAATATATTAAGCTGATTACCGCTTGGAAAGCGGCCTATTTTTATTGGAGCCCTTCAATTGTGTATTACGATGAAAGTCTACTTGGACCACGGAGCCACAACCCCCGTCGACCCCGCGGTCGTTGAAGCAATGCTTCCCTTTTACGGGGAAAAATTCGGGAACGCCTCAAGCCTTCACGGCTGGGGCAGGGAAGCTAAGAGCGCGCTTGAAGATTCCAGGGAAAAAATCGCGTCCAGGATTAACGCAAGCCCTGAGGAGATAATCTTCACGTCAGGTGGGAGCGAGTCGGACAATCTGGCGTTAAAGGGTATCGCATACTCCCTTAGGGGGGAGAGGAACCATATAGTCACTAGCAAAATCGAGCACCCTGCGGTCTTGGAGACTGCAAGGTTCCTGGAAAAAGACGGTTTCAAGGTGACGTATCTCGGCGTTGACGGGCAGGGGTTCATTGATTTGGGCGAACTGGAGGATGCTCTGATGGATAAGACTGTGTTGGTCTCCATCATGCACGCCAACAACGAGATCGGGACGATACAGGATTTGGAGGCAATCGGCGGAATCTGCGCGGACAAGAACGTATTATTGCACACGGACGCCGTCCAGTCTTTCACAAAGGTGCCCATAGACGTTGAGAAACAAAACGTTTCGCTTGCATCATTTTCAGCCCATAAGATTCACGGGCCCAAGGGAGTGGGCGCACTATACGTTAGAAAAGACGTGAAGAAAAAGCTTTTAAAGCAGATTCACGGCGGACACCACGAAGGCAACCTGCGCGCCGGAACGGAAAACATTCCGGGAACAGTGGGATTCGCAAAAGCAGTCGAGCTCGCCAAGACAGAGCACGTGAGATACATGACAAAACTCAGGAACAAGCTCATAGACAATCTTCTGAGAATCGACGAAACCCACTTGAACGGGCCGCGAGGAGAAAGAAGGCTTTGCAACAACGCGAGCATATCATTCCACTACATCGAAGGCGAAGGAGTGCTCCTGCACCTGGACGCCAAAGGCATCGCGGTATCGACTGGGTCTGCTTGCTCTAGCACGAGCCTTGAGCCGAGCCATGTGTTGACTGCCATAGGACTTAAGCCTGAAGTCTCGCACGGAACAATCCGGTTCACATTGGGCCGGGAAAACACGGAAAAAGAAATAGACTACACGACAGAAGCCGTAAAAGAGGTAGTTGAAAAACTCAGGAAAATAAGCCCGCTTATGAGGAAAAAATAAGATGAATGGATTAGAGATAGTGAAACACGCACCGTCCTCGGAGGATGACAGAGGCAGGATAACAAAGTATCTGCTCGCAGAGCCCGCTGAGGAAGTCGTAGTGGTGGAGCGAAAAAAAGGCACGGTCTCCGGCAACCACTACCATAAGGGACTGGATCCCTCGAAGAACCCGGAAAGCCTGTATCTGGTCAAAGGCAAAGTGAGATTCAAGGCTAAAAACCTGGAAACCGGAGAGGAAACCGAAGAAGTCTTAGAGCCGCTAACAGAAGTCAGAACGTATCCGAGGGTGTATCACAGGCTCGAAGCACTACAAGACTGCATCTTCCTGGAAGTGAACAAGAAAGCGGGCGCTCACGGCGACCTTTTCAGGATGGAGGAATAAAAAAATGTATTCAGACAAAGTCATGGACCACTTCCAGAACCCGCGGAACGCGGGAGTCATGGAAGACGCGGACGGAATAGGAGAGGAAGGAAACCCGACCTGCGGAGACATGATGACAATCTACATAAAAGTCAAAGACGACAAGATAGAAGACATCAAATTCCAGACCTTCGGGTGCGCCGCAGCAATCGCGACATCATCCATGATAACAGAGCTAGCCAAAGGAAAAACACTGGAAGAAGCCAAAAAAATAGGCCGCCAAAACGTGGCAGACGAGCTCGAAGGCCTGCCGCCCATAAAAATGCACTGCTCGAACCTTGCGGCAGACGCGCTGCACGCAGCCATCAAAAACTACGAAGAAAAAAAGTCTACCAGAGACGGCGCTTAACCCTGATAAGCCCCTCCTCAACCTCCTGGAACCGCTCACGGGCGCTCTTTCTCTCGTCTTCGGGGACGCAGACTCCTTGATCCCA
>JBDRCA010000085.1:0-5887 GCA_043822165.1 Candidatus Altarchaeota archaeon | reverse complement strand
TTTCCCGGATATTACGTCTCCTATCTGGAAGTAGTCTCTAAGGTTGACTCTGTCCCTGGTTTTGACGACTTCATCTTTCAGGATTATGCTCCTGTACGGTGAGCCTATGTCGACCAGCCAGAAAGTGTCGAATATTAGCGTTACGACGCCTATAACGAGGTCTCCCTCCTTTGGGATGTATGGTCCGGATGAGGGTATCACCCTGAGTTCTCTCCCGCCTGAACGGTACAATCCTGCTACTGACGAGTATATTTTCCCTTCCTCGCGGAAGCACGTCTGGTCGAATCTTCCCGTCTCCGCGACCTGTGCTCCCGGGAGCACGAATTCCCTGTCTGCTGAATCCACTTTGATTTTTTTTTACCTCACAACCTTTATTTCGATTTCCCCGTGAGTGAGCGAGTTCATCTTCTTGTAGAGCTCGTCTTGCATTCCTCCTGGTATTTCAATGATGCAGATTTGCTCGTCTCGAATCCACTCTTCTTTTTTCATGTCTCCGAATTCGTGGAGTGTTGAGTATAGTTTGGCCGCGTATTTGGCCGGTATTTTTAGGGCTACCTGTATTTTCTCGAAGCGTATCGGCAGGATGGGGTTTATGGCCCTGACGATGTCTTCTATTTGCGCTTTCGCGGGCTTGTCGATTACGACCCGCACTTTAGCCTCCTCCATCGCGGCCTCGATTCGAGTAGGCGGGTGCGGAGTCTTCGTCTGCGGGTTAATCGCGTTTCTCGCAATCAAGTCCACCACCTGCTTGTGCCGCTCCACCGAAATCTTCTTGCGCTGCTCGGTGGTAAGGTGTAGTTCCCCTTTTTTGATTATGACGTCTGCAACCACTTTCAGGTCCGTGGAACCGAAGGACTCTAGTATAGTCTCCTCACTGGCCTTGTCTGTGGTTCCCGCATCCTTGAAGATGTTTTCGGCAGCCAACACCTCGGTTAATTCGACGTTTTCCCCCGACTTGTAAGACAATGCCAGGTCCGGGTCAACGTATATCTCGAAGTTGTGACCGTGCTTTTTTATTCTTGCTATGACAGCGTCGTCTAAACTGACCATTTTATTTGGGTAGAAAAACTCACCCTACAACTTTTATGATTGTGAAATCCTAGTCCTTTCTTCCCTCTTTGCCGGACTCCCTGCGCTTCTTAATCTCGTTTTTCACGCTTCCGAGAGCCGAAGCCAGCTCGTCGACTGGGATTCTTGAATAGGGTTTGTCTTTCTCGACGGTTACCACGTCTATGTATTCCTCTGAGGGCTTGCCTTCAGAGGAAACATTTAAGCCGATTAGCGCGAGTTCTATGGCGTCTTTCCGGCTGAGATTGTCCTTGTATTTTTCCTCGAATATTTTTTCGACGTCTCTTTTACCCATCCCGATTGCCGTGGCACGGTACTCCGTGAAGGCGCCGGACGGGTCGGATTCATAAAGGTGCGGGTGATCGTTTACGCCCGCTATGAGAAGCGCCGCGCCGAAGGGTCGCGCACCCCCGTATTGAGTGTAAGCCTGCTTTATGTCGCAGAGCTCTTTAGTAAGCTTTAGTATGCTGATTGGCTCGTTGTATGCTAGCCTGTTTCTCTGGGACCATACTCTCGCAGAGTCTACGAGGCGTCTTGCGTCCGCTACGAGCCCGGAAGTTGCCACTCCTATGTGTTCGTCGATCTTGAATATTTTCTCGATTGACTGCGAGACGATGAGGCTCGTAGATATGTTTTTGTCCACTGCAAGGAGTACTCCGTCTTTGTAGACGATGCCGACTGCAGTCGTGCCTCTCTTGACTGCTTCTCGCGCATACTCTACTTGAAAGAGCCTTCCGTCAGGGCTGAAAACCGTGATAGCGCGGTCGTATGCCGCGGGTCCAGTAGGATACATTTTCTCTAAAACGACTAATATATATACACACTAGGCTTTAAAAACGGTCTCTGATTGTTTTCAAGTATTCATCCATGACCCTGTCGAAAACCAGTGAAGTAAGCCCTTTTTTGCGCTTTTCCTTTATGGTTGCCGGGCTCATGTACTCAACCGACTCAGCCTCCCCATAATCGAAGTCTATTTCACCGCTGAAACGGCAGACGAATAATGCAGACCATTCGCGCTCGAACCCGGTTTCAACCAGAAACCTCCCGACTTCCCTCAACTCCCCGCAGACGTTCGGGAGCTCTTCGGAAAGCTCTCTTTCCGCGGCTTCAATGTATGTTTCGCCTTCTTCCACGTGGCCTGACGCAGAGCTTGCCAGTGTCCCGGCGTAGAGGTCTTTTTTGCGGCTTCTTTTTTGGACTGCTATTTTTCCGGCGTCGTTTACGACCAGGATGTGGACTGCCCGGTGTATTAGTTTGTCCCCGGAGTGCAGGATGCTGCGTCGTTGCGCGCCGATTACGTTGTCTTTTTCGTCAACAACAGAAAAGACTTCTTCGCCTTCATTCATTTCCCAGGATTTTTTTCGCGAAAGAGTAGCGTTCAGACACGTTCATGGGCTTTATTTTTTCGTGGGTTTTGGTTGCCCCCACGTATGCGAGTATGTCGGAGACGCTGACATCAGTCATGCTAGCAGACTGAGAGAGGGATAATCCATTAGAGTATAGTCTGGCGCCGACCTTAATCCGTGCTTTGTTTACGAGTGTTCCTTCGAATGCGCCGAATTCCTGGTCGAATTTTTTTATTTCGTCGAGCACTGCCTCGAAGTTTCCGCTGGATAATTCGGCCGCGACGGTCTGCTTTAGTTCCGCGAGGTTTTCCTTGAAGTGGACTTTGGAGAACAATTTGTTGAGGCAGTACGTTATCATCGCCAAGTCGATGTTCTCCCGGGACTGGTCTGTTACCGCGTCTTCGCTGAATTCGCGGGATAACTGCCGCAACTGCATCGCGTCCTCTGTCTCGATTGCAGACATTATTTTGTCGACGGAATCGGAAAGCATTTTAGTTGAAATTTATTTCGAGCGAGCGTTTAATAAACCCTCTGGTCTCCCCGCTCAGACCATTCGCGGAACAGATTCAAGTTTTCTTCGCGCATGAAGTCTCCGGTGACTTCAAGCGGGCTTTTCCCGAGCCTGTCCATCGTCTCGTTGGAGATTGGTAGTTCGCTGAATCCTGCTTTCTCGGCGTCCTTTATCCTGGCGCCGAAGATGATTCTGTCGATTTTTGCCCAGTGTATTGCGCTAAAACACATGGGGCAGGGCTCGCACGTCGAGTAGATGACGGAGCCGGAAAGCTCTACTGTGCCCAGTTTCTCGCAGGCTTTGCGTATCGCGCAGATTTCCGCGTGCGCGGTTATGTCCGTGGTCTCCCACACGCGATTGTGTTCGCACGAGACTACTTCACCGTTTTTCACTATGCAGGCGCCGAACGGCGTCTGACCGGCCGTTATTCCCTCCCTGGCTTTCTCGATTGCAAGCCGCATAAATTCTTCGTCACTCATCTTCTTCTCCTATGTCCTCGTTCCAGTCGGAGTTTGCCGACGACAAATGAGCCACATACGCTCGGCTTCGCCTCGCTAGTGGCTCTTCATTAGCCGAATTATTCATTCTCCTCTCCTATGTCCTCGTTCCAGAGTTCCGGCTTATCCCTGATGAACTCTTCCATGATTCCTATGCATTCAGGGTCGTTTAAGACTTCCACTTCGACTCCCCGGCTCCGAAGGTATTCCTCAGGGCCCATGAAAGTCTTGTTTTCCCCGACGACCACCCTCGGAATTTTATACAATAGGACTGCTCCGCTGCACATGTCGCAGGGGGATAGCGTCGAGTATATCGTGCTTTTTTTGTATACGCTCGCGTTTTGCCTGCCCGCGTTTTCCAGGCAGTCCATTTCCGCGTGTTTTATGACGCTTCCTTCCTGGACGCGCCGGTTGTGGCCTCGCCCGATTATCTTTCCCTCGTATACGAGCACTGAACCTATTGGTATGCCGCCTTCTGCTAGTCCTTTCCTTGCTTCTTTTATGGAAGCGTTCATGTATTCATCCATTTATGGCTGATGATATGCCGAATTCTACGGCGACTAGTCCGGCCAGTAGGACGGATAATGCGGCAATCCAGATGGGCTGGGCCGTTTTATGTATTTATGCGTGCTGGTTAAAATTATTGTTATGGCGTTCAGTTTCCTGGATTGGGGTAATGGAGTCATAGTGCCTGTTGTCAAGATAATTTTTGCCTTGGCTGCGACGCTGGTTATTGCCAGGGCGATGGGCATTTTTTTGAAGCATTCCTTCAAGAGGATTTCCTGGAACCTCAGGATTGACGAGACCCAGTTCATGGTTTTGCGAAGGCTTATCGTATTCGTCATTTATTTGTTGGGGTTGGCTGTTGCAGGCAGCATGGTGCCGGGTTTTAAGACTTTTGGTATGTCTCTTCTCGCGTCTGCCGGAGTGATCGCGATTATAGTCGGTTTCGCCGCGCAGCAGACTTTCTCTAACGTTATTTCAGGCGTCTTCATAGCCTTGTTCGAGCCGTTCAAGGTCGGGGACTGGGTCACCATAAAAGAGGAGTACGGGGTTGTAGAAGACATAACGTTGAGGCATACCGTCATAAAGACGTGGCAGGAGAAACGCCTGATAATACCGAATTCCAAGATGGGGGAGGAATACATCATAAATTATTCAATTAAGAATCCGCGGATTCTGGGGATACTCGACATCGGGATAAGCTATGACTCAGACATAGACAAGGCCCGGGCCATAATGCTTGAAGAGGCTGAAAAAAACCCTAACGTGTTGAAGGAAGTTAGAGGCCCGACAAACGAGTTTTTGAAGGGTGAAAACATCCTGAAGGTGAGGTTGATAGCCCTGACAGATTCTGCCCAGACCATGCGCCTCTACTTTTGGGCGCCGGACCAGACAACAGCCATGAAGACGAAATACGACTTGACCGAAGCAATCAAGAAAAGATTCGACAAGGAAGGAATAGAGATACCGTTCCCGTACAGGACGATCGTATATAAAAAGGATATAGACAAGAAGTAAGGGTAGAATGCATCTTTTGAATGAGTTGGTGGGAAAGAGAATCATAGACGGCGCGGACAATGAGATAGCTGTAGCCGAGGGGCTGAATATCACACTCCCCCACTTTTACGTATACTTGAGGGCCAAAGGCGGGGAGCTTGCGAATATCAGGGGCAGGTTGAACGAGTTCATACAAGTCAACGAGATAGACGTGATAGACGAGGACATACACTTGTACAAGGACCTGAAGGCTCTGACCCACCTAATTAGAAGCGTCGACATGGAGAGCGAGGAAGCATACAGGGTTAGAGAGCTTATCGGCCTTGACGTTATCAGCTCAGACGACATGAAAATCGGGACCGTATCCGACATAGGCTTGAGCAAGGAGAGGAGGAAGCTGTTTTTCATCGTTTCAGGGCAGAGAGTCGAAGAGATTAGGGGAAACCCAACTGAGAGGGTCAAGCTTGATGAGGTAATAAAGATAAGAAACTACGTGAAGATTGGCATCCCCTTCAGCGAGTATGTTTATTCTATTAAGAAGGAACCCAAGTGATGATTTCTGATTTGCTTGAAAGGTGGGAGCTTGTTTTTGCCATAATCCCTGGGTTGATACTATTCCTTTACGGCATAGAGCATTTCAGCGCTGAAATCCAGCGGATAGCAGGTGAGCGATTCAGGTCTCTTCTCGCAAGGCTTACTAAGAACCGTTGGAGGGGGGCATTGCTTGGTGCTTTAGTCACGGGAGTCATACAATCGAGCACTGCGACAACCGTCATCGTCGTGGGGCTTGTCAACGCCGGCACCATCTCCTTTATGCAGAGCCTTGGCGTGATATTCGGCGCT
Source organism: Candidatus Altarchaeota archaeon (assembly GCA_043822165.1). Taxonomy (GTDB): domain Archaea; phylum Altiarchaeota; class Altiarchaeia; order IMC4; family SCGC-AAA252-I15; genus SCGC-AAA252-I15. Next base: position 122 of record JBDRCA010000085.1, on the reverse strand, counting down.
AACGTTGGAACGACCATCACCGCCCAGTTGGTTGCCTTGAAACTTACAGCCTTCGCCCCATTATTCATACTCCTCGGCTTCCTTGTGGGTCTTGTAGGTGGGAGATACAAGTTTATGGGAAG
>JBDRCA010000084.1:0-5711 GCA_043822165.1 Candidatus Altarchaeota archaeon | reverse complement strand
GGATATAAATACGTGGATTATTCTAAACCCCGATTTTGATTTTGAGTCGGATGAGGTCTATCAGGGTTCGGGGGATTAGCATTACGTTGAACTTGGATTCTCCTTTATAGCGTTGTTGTATGGTGTAGGAGACGCCCGTGTGAGATGCTTTTTTCGCGAATGCGTATGCCAGTATTTCGACGTCTATCATGGCGTGACCGTACGCCAGTTTCACGTCGGATAACATGCTTTTACGCACTATTTTAGGGGAGTTTATGTCCCGGACTTTTATGTGGAACATGATTCTTACAAGCATGTTGTATCCTCTCGAGACCATGCTCCTAAGTAAGTGGTATCCTTTGGATTCCGGTTCTCCGACTACGAGGTCCAGGTTGTTTTCGCTGGCGGTCCGGTACATTCGATGTATGTCTTTGGCTTTTACTTGCAGGTCTGCGTCGAATATCGTGAAGTACTCATTTTTCGCCACCTTTATGCCCTCGTGTATCGCGGATGCATAGCCCTTGTTTTCAGGGTATGATACGAGCTGGAATCCGTATGATTCCTTGTTTTTGGCCAGTAACTCCGCTGTTGCGTCCGTGCTCCCGTCGTTGACGATGATTACCTCGAATTCGTCACCCGGGAACACTGAGCAGAGTTGGCGTATGCACTCCTCGATGCAGTCTTCCTCGTTGTATACTGGAACAATAATTGACAGGCTCACTTTTTAACTCCAACTTATTGGGGTAAACTATTTAAAATGTGTGAGAGATTAGGGATTATATGTATGCGTTGTAGTAGAAGTGGGTCCACCGGTCTGTTTCCGCCGTTATCTCGAATATGACATCTTTTCTGCCTGCGAGTGAGCTGTCGGAGACGTTAAAGTCTTTCCAGCCCAGCCTCTTTTTGAATGTGTCAGAGTATACTTTTTTTCCGTCAACGTATATCGTGAAGGTTATAGCGTTGTCAGGCATCTTATCGAAGGCGTTATCGTTTATCCCGTAGAAACCGTATAGTGTGCCGGAAAGCGGAACGTTGTCGTATTCAACCCTCTTGATTTTCCCGGCGTGCGGGTGCAGCCACAACGCCTCCCTGAAGTCCCCGCTGCTTGAGTCAAAGCCCCGCGCATAAGTCTTCCACAGCGCCCCTTTTTTCAAGAGGTCTTCCTCGCAGTCCCATCTCTCGAACATCTTGCCTTCGACGAACGGCGCCTCCTGCTCGTTGTGGGGATAGGTTCCATCCGTCTTCCATATGTTGCAGTCCGTCTTCTCCGAGCCTTCAAGCAGGTATACTTTCGCTTTCTTTATGTTCTCGTAGAAGTAGTCGTTTGGCGCCTCCTCTTTAATGCCGGTTGTTACCGCATTAAAGCACAGGTGGCGCTTGAAGTCGTAGTCCGTGTAGAACCGAAGCTTGATTCCCTTGCGTCCCAGGTATTTCGAGGTGTCGATTGCATACCTCATGTAACCGTCTTTGTTAGGGACGATTACGGTGTCTATTTTTTCGTCTCCGCTGTACACGTCTATGTAACACTGAGAAAGCTTCCGGGAGGGGAGGATGTAGTCGTCTTCTATCCCTGCATACAATACGAGAGTGTTGTCGAATACCCTGTCTGAAAAGTCGAGCTCGACTTTCTTCCCGTTTCTCGGGTGCACGAAGATGCATTCCCTCTCGAACCGGTCTATCTCCAATTTAGCGGATTTTATCTGCTGCCAGTCCTCCCTGAAGCAGATGTTGTCGAACTGCGGGTCTTTGCAGTCTATGGTCTCCCCGTCAACTATCAGTTTTATGCCAGCCTCTTTCAGCGATTTCAGGAAGGAGTCCCGCATATCCTCTTTGCGCGACAGGTAGTGGACTCCGACGCCGTGCAGTCCCCAGGACCGGTTCAGGTAAAACTCGGTTTTGAGGGCATTCAGCTTGTTTGTGTATTCTCCCTCGTGTATCAGTATTATGTCGCCGTTTGATGGTATCTTGAAGTTTTCCAGTTTATTGTATCCTTTAGCATCCTTGCCGAGGTATACCTCCTCGAAGGCGTTTTTGAAGACCTGTTTCACGACTATTATTTCGTCTCCGGGCTGGTATATCTGGTTCGCGATTATGCCTGCATTCTTGAAGTCCTGGAAGTGAAGGTCAGTGAAGAAGTCGTAGAAAAGCATGGCAGATGACGCCACGACGAACACTGTGACTGCTGTTAGCGCCCATTTGGGCCGTATCTTTGATATGATGTTTGCCGAGAGTATGTAGATTATGGGGGTTATGGGGACGAAGTAGCGGTGTCGGAATGATGTTTCCCGGGATGCGTAGTATCCTCCTGCAAGCAGTATCGCAACCCAGAGGAGGAATAGGAATGGGTATTTGTTTTTTATGTTGGCGAGTATTGCGAGCGCTGCTGCCGTGATGATGAGGCCGTAGAGGAATATCTGGTGCCATATCGTAAAGTCTCCCACGAAGAACATGAAGACGCCTTTTACGGAGCCTTTGAAGAATTCCTCGGGTTCTGCTGGCTTGTTTCCGTCGCGGGTTGCTTTTTGCACGGTCACTAGGTAGTCCTTGGCTTTTTCCAGACGGTATATGATGGGGGAGGATAGCAGGAGTATTATGCAGAATGGGACTATGAGTTTCGCAAGGCTTACTTTCCGAAAGATTAGGAGGAAGAATAGGAAGACGGCATATGCGAGTATTACGCCGAATCCGACAAGGCATGTCCCGGGAAGTATGCCTGCTGATATGCCGAATAGGAGTTGCATCCTGAAAGTCGGCTTCTCGATTAGCCGTATCAGGAGGTAGAGGGATATCATGGACAGGGTCGTGAACATCATCCAGTATTTTGGGTCGAACGTGAACCAGCTTACTGTGGGGTTGTGGGAGACGAGCAGTGCCGCCAGGAGTGCCGCGTACCTGTTGTTGAAGACTTTCATGGATACGAGGTAGGTGAGGATGATTAGTGCTTCTAGGAAGAGCAGCAGGAAGATTCTCACGGATACTTCGCTTTTGCCGAAAATGTTTATCCATTCTTTCAGGATTAGGAAGTAGAACGGGGGCTGGTCTGCGACGCTTTGAGTGTATATCTTCTCGAATGATAGTGTGGCTATCAGGACGTAGTCCATACCTGCTTCATAGGACATGAATATTTTCTGGCTGAAGACTGGCAGCACCGCCATGAAGAGGATTAAGAGGAGTATCTTGTCGGGGGATTTCCATGAGGACTTTGTTCCAGCAGGCATGTGCTCTTTGCCAGCGGATGTCTTCTGCGGGATTTTTTCCTCATGAACTTTAGCAGGTTCTGGTTTCGGCTTTGAGCCAGCTTTAGCTCCCGGCTTCAGACTGCCTTTGGCGGCAGGTTTCTTTTTCTTAGCCTGTTTCTTCGCCATCTTTCTAAATAAATAGGATAAGTCTTTAATATTTCACTCATGAGTATTAAAGACGCGGCACCAGAGACAATCCTCGGCAAAACAATAGTGGCGCTAACCCTTATTTCTCTCATAGCCTACGCCCACTACAACATAGAAGCCGCGAAGACCAGCGAAGTAGTCGAATTGACCGCGGAGACGACGGACGCATTCAAGGCATCAGAGGACATAAACAACGCCCAAGTATACTTTACCAGCCAAGACGGAGTCAAAATCTGCGAACTATCCGCAGGCGGAGACCTGTGGCGTTGCTCCGGCAACGAATGGAACTACATCGGAACCTCCCCACACAAGCTCGGGAAACACTTAAGAAGGTGCGTGTGGGCTCACCCTATAACAAACAATACGCTACACATAATATTCGAGGATGTTGATTTAGGTTCCAAGGTGGAGGGGTTTTACGGCATAATCGACGGGACGAGCACTGAGGACCCGGGGAGGGTGGATTTCGTGGTGAGTGTTGGGGACGTGGACGTCTACGACGGGTCGACGGTCAATCCTGGTTTGAAGGAGTTCGAGTTCGAGACCGGCGGGGCAAGCGATATCGAGTTCAAGGTTTTCACCAACAAGGATGTTAGGCGGCATTTCTGCTTTGACGCCTGGGCAAGCAATTAGCCTGTTTTTTGTTTTATTATGTCGGGGATTGTGCCGAAGCAGTGGCCTCGTTTTTTAAGGTGGCCTATGAGTCTTTCGAGGTCTTCCAGGAATTGTATTCCCGTGCGCTTTGTCATGTGGCTTGGAATCCCAGCAACTTGCGGCAGTTTCGCGTACTCCCACGCGTGAAAGTAGACGAGCGCGTAATCGTGTAGTCTTAGGCTTGTCTCGCATCCTATGCGCGTGAATTGTTCGCCGATGTTTCTCATCCACCACCAGGATATGGGAAGCCCGATGAGTGTGGAACTTGGCACCTCGATTATCCCATCCACCTTGTGGACGTCGCGTTTCTGGAGTACGTCCCCCCATCTGCCCGGCATGAACGCCGGATGCACTGAACTATCATAAGTGAACGATAATTTTTTCAGTACCTCGTACAGGTGCGGGTTTCTCATGTTTCTCGGGCACCTGAATCCCGCTACTTTAGCGCCGGATGCCGACTCCACTGAATCCCTGCCAGCCTTAATGTCGGCGTAAAGCTCATCGTAAGGAAGATCCGCCAAAACCTTGTGGTCGTTTCCGTGGCAGGCTACGTCGTGGCCAAGGGACGCCAATTTTTTTGCGATGTCCGGGTGGTTTCTCGCGAAAGTGCCTGTCAGAAAAAATGTGCTGCGTATCTTTTCGCGCTCAAGCAACTCGATTATCTTGGCGCAGCCTTCGGCGGAAAACTTTGTTGACATCGCGTCCTTGCTTTCGACTCCGTAGTAGACCGGAGAATCCCATTCCTCGACGTCAAAGGAGAGAGACACGATTTTTTTCATTTCTTCCTCGTAAAATAGAATCGTACTATGTTTTTCAGGTGATATAATATGTTGGCTGGTATCGCGTATGACGCCTTCCTTTTCTCCTCCCATGTCACTGGAACCGTTGTAATCGAGTAGCCAAGCCTTTTCAGGTAATAGAGTAGTTCGACGTCCCAGAACCATCCCTTCTCTTCAACGTAAGGTATTGCCTCTTTTATTGCTTTTTTCCTGAATCCCTTGAAGCCGCACTGTGTGTCGGACACGGGTATCCCAAGAATCGTCCCGACTATCCTGGCCAGGCAGAAACTCAGGAATACACGGTATGCAGGGCGTTTAACGCGCGAGTCCTTGTGGAAGCGGGAGCCGACTGCAACGTCGAAGGAATCCAATGCGGATACCAATAGCGGCAGAGCCGTCAAATCGGTCGACAAGTCAACGTCCATGAATACTATCTTGTCTCCCCTAGCCATCTCGACGCCTCTTTCTATTCCGCCGCCCTTGCCCAAACGCACGTCGCTGTGGATGTGGCGTATCCCAGGATACTCTACAGCAAGCTTAGCAGCAATCGCAGGCGTCGAATCTGTGCTCTCCTCGACGATGATAAGCTCGAAGTCCCCGATGCTTTTGGCTGCGCCATAAATCCGTGAAACATTCTCCTCTAGAACGTCCTCTTCGTTGAAGCCTGGTATGATAATCGAAAACACTTTTCAGTCACACTCCCTCTCGCAGACACTTGATTTATTGCCCATCTCTTAAGCGAAAAGAATTTATGTTTTAATTCTTAATCCATCAGAATAAATACTGTATCTTAAAAAATGAGGTTTCTGGTAACAGGAGCGGCGGGCTTTATCGGCTCGCATTTGATGGATTACCTCAAAGACAAGGGGGAGGTCTTTGGGTCGTATTGGAGCGGCGACGACCTGTTTAGGAT
>JBDRCA010000083.1:0-6928 GCA_043822165.1 Candidatus Altarchaeota archaeon | reverse complement strand
ATATTATTTTTGCGAGAGCGTTCACGTTTTTTTCCGCGATTGTGCCGGTTACGATAACGTCTGCGCCGGCGACTATTTTTTTTCTCGCAGTCTTTGGGTCCCGTATGCCGCCTCCGACAATCAATGGTATGTCGATGGCTTTTTTCACGGCCGCCACCATTTTGTCAGGTACCGGCTTCTCAGCGCCTGAACCAGCTTCAAGGTACACGCAGTGCATGCCATAGTATTGTGCAGTGAGTGCATAGGCTACCGCCTTGTCTGTGTCTTTTTCTTTTATCCTGTCGACTTTACCGACTCGCTCTACTGCAGTCGGCTTCCTGCTGGTGCTCACGACGATGTATCCCACCGGGATTGTCTTGACTTTCGTCTTCGCAATAATTGGGGCGGCTTTTACTTGTTCGCCTGCGAGGAAGCGCGGGTCCTTGGAGTTAAGAAGGCTCATGAAGAACAGGTAGTCCGCGTGTCTTGAGAATCCCCCGGCCCCGGATGGGAAGAGGATTACTGGTATCTGGAGGACGTCGGTTAATGCTTCAACGGTGTCGTCGACTATTTTTCCGGCAATCGTTGAGCCCCCGACCATTATGGCGTCTGAGCCGCTTTTTTGCGCGATTGCTGCGAGTTTCAGGGCTTCCGTGGGTTTTTGTTTTTCCGGGTCTATTAGCGTGAAGTGCAGGCTACCTTTCGAGTTAACCCACTTTAAGATTGTGTTTTCCATGTTTTTACTTATTTCATCGGAGAAATAAAAGAGTCAGTCGTCTTCGTATAGTTCCGGGAAGAGTCTTTTCCTGAGGCTTTGGTATATTGTCGCGTATGTTTTCGCTTTCTCGAGGCGGGATGAGTTTCCCCTGAATTCGCCCAGCATTGTGTCGAGTGCTGCGAGGTCTCTTCCTTCAAGGACGTCTTTTTCCTGCATGAAATTCATGGGTGCTACGACGTTTGCGGCGTCCTGCCAGTCATCTATTTCCGCAGGGCCCTTCGGTTTCGCGGACTCTGACCTTTGAGTTTTCTCGAGCACTGCCACGTAAGAGTACATTACCTGCAGCCTGTTGCCGCCTGATTCCTCAAGTAGCATCGCCAGGTATCCGTCCGCCTGCTTGGGTTTGAAGATGCTTGCCCCAACGCCTAATGGCTTGTCGTCTTTTGGGGGAACGTATTGTTTTCGCCGCGGCATTTTTTTATATGACTTTTGTTTTTTCGGCGAGCTCTCTTGCCTTTTGTTCGGTTAGTCCGTTTCGCAGTATCGTGTATCGGTTGCGGATGGTGTGTGCTTTAGTCAGTGCTTCCAGTATTTTTTCGTCTGGTATTCCGAGTTGTTTCGCGTTTGTCGGGGCATTGACTTTTTTGAGTGAGTCGCGAACCAGCTCCCATTCGGCTTCGTGCAGGCATGCCATGAGTATTGCTCCTACGCCACATTGTTCCCCGTGTAGTGCTGGTTTCTCGCATATCAAGTCGAGGGTGTGGCTGAAAAGGTGTTCTGAGCCAGAGCAGGGCCGGGATGATCCTGCTATGCCTATTGCGACTCCGGAGGAGATGAGGGCTTCGACTACCATGCTGACGTCTGAGAGGGCTTTGTCGGCGTTTGCCATTATGATTTCCGCGGATAGTGCTGAGAGTGCGGCCGCGTAGTCGCCGTAGTATTCGCCGCGCTCTTTAGCGGCGAGCTTCCAGTCGAGGACTGCTGTGTAGTTTGAGATTGCGTCAGCGCATCCTGCTGAGAGGAGTTTTTTGGGTGCTTCGGCGATTATTTTGGTGTCTGCGATGACGGCCAGGGGGCAGCTTGTCCTCACAGAGTATGCTTTCTCGCCTTTGACTGATGCGAGAGGCGATGCTATTCCGTCGTGGGATGCCGCGGTCGGCACGCTTACGAAGGGTACGGCCAGGTTTTTGGCTGCGATTTTGACTGCGTCTATGACGGAGCCGCCTCCTACGGCGACTAGGAATCTCGCTTCCCGGAGGCTTTCGACTGCGTTCCAGGGTGTTGCGGAGTCAACGAGCTCTGATTTTATCTGGCCTGCGATTTTTTCTCCTGCGATGCCGCGGGTGTTTTCATCGCATATTACCGCGGATTTCCCGGACAAACCGAGTTTTGAGATGACGTCCGCTACTTCGTCGACTGCTCCTTCGCCGACCAAGACTCTCCGAGGCAGCTCAATGTTCTTCATGTTTTATATGTTTGAGAGTATCCTGTCTATTAAACGGGAGTTTTTCCCTAAATACTTTTTGGAGATATAAGAGTAGTTTATGTAATGGTAGTGGTGTATCACGATGAATGCGCCGATTACGAGGCCCTGGAGGAACTCGCGCTCCCCGATGAAGTAGGCGAGTGTGACTACTACTGCGAGCGTTGCCGCGCCTGCGAGTAGTGTGCCGTTGCCGAAGCCGAATATGTGCCAGGATGCTCGGACTAGGGGATTGTATTCTGCGTCTGACCAGTGTCGTGTGTGTTCCCGCAGTATCTTCACGTTGTGGAACGTGTATGCTATGTCCATGAGGGATAGCGTGAATGCTATGGCCAGGAATATGAAGAATTCCATTTATTATTTGTATAGGTAGTTTAGGACGAATTCCGCGTCCGCGGGCTTCATGCCGTATTCCACCGCCACGTCCCGTATCTTCTCCAGGTATTTAACGTAGTCCTGCAGGCTTACGTCGTCTTCGGATTCTTTCTCTTCTGCATCGAAATCGAAGTCGGAGACTAGGATGTTCCATACCTTGTGGGTTACTGCCGCGTACTTGTAGGGGTTTTGGAATGCCAGTATCTCAGATGCCAGCGAGTTTCCGACTCCTTTTATGCGCTTTAGGCTCCTGAACTTCAACGTCAGGTCACTTGCAGAGAACGCCTTTTTCGTGAGCGTGCGAACGTCCAGTATTCTTGACTCGTCTATTGGTTCCAAGCCCCTGTATGCCCGTATCTCATTCATGTCTTTCAGCGAGAAGTCTTGTTGATTGCTAATTCTTCCCAGGAGCCGCTCTCTGGCGGACAATCGAGCGTCGTGTTTGTTTACGTAGAGTAGCCTGTATAGGTTCATTCACATCACCCGTATTATCTAAGTTATTCATTATTTAAAAAGCACGTGTTTTAATGAGTATACATGGGCGAGAAGGTTGCCGCGATACTAGTCGTCTTTGTTTTGATTGTCGTCTCCGCCTTCGTGCTTGAGAGGGGGAAACCGGCACTGAACGCTCCTTTAGTGGGGGATGATTCCTATGAAACTGTTTTTTCCGAGAGCCCGGAATACAAGGTCTTGAGGAAGAAGATGGTCGAGGACATAAAGGCGAAGGGAGTAAGCGATCCCGAAGTGTTGCTAGTAATCGGAAAGACTCCTTTGCACGTCTTCGTCCTCGAGAAGGTGAGGACTCAGGCGTACTCGGGTTTTCCGTTAGCAATCGGCCGCAACAGGACGATGCAGCAGGCATACTATACTGCGTACGTGGCGGAAACAGTGAAGCCTTCTGCAGAAGACAGAGTCCTCGAAGTGGGAGCGGGCACGGGATACCAGACGGCAGTTCTCGCATCTCTTGCGGGAGAGGTTTACGCTGTCGAATCCGAGAGGGAGTTCACGGAGGCAATACGAGACAACCTGGAAACCCTGGGAATCGGAAACGTCCGCGTCAGGGAAGCAGACCCTTCAAGAGGGTGGGAGGAGAACGCACCCTACGACATCATAGTAGTGAACTTGGGCGTCAAGGATATTCCCCCGCACCTGACGGAACAACTCGCAGGGGAAGGCCGCATAATAGCGCCTTTAATAGAGGATGGAGCCTACCAGCGGCTGACTCTGATAGACAAGGCAAACGGCACGACAAAAACCGCGCGGCTTGAGATGGTGCGATTCGACCTCATGTGAACGTTATTTAATCCGCAAGCCCCTAATTATATAGGTAATATGACGCGCACAAGACATAAGCCCGCAGACGCCAAAATCCGCGACCTGCCCCCAGAAGAGCGCGCCGAAGCAGTCAAGCCGCTCGTGGATGCGCTGGACTCGGTTCTGTCCCTGAAGGTCGGAGAAGTAGCGGCCGCGATGAAGGGAAGCGACCTCTTCAGGCTCTCCAAGAAATTCCAGGGCGGAGAGAAACTGGAAGTCTTGCAGGGAAAGAGGACTCAACGAGCCAGGATAAATCCGGCAGTCGAGGCCTCACTCGAAGCCAAACTCGCAAGGATTCGCTCTGAGCCTAATCCTGCCGAAGTCATACCCTTCGACTTGTACGAGCAGTTGAGTGACCCGTCTTTTATCTGCCCGCGGGTTGGGAGGGCTGTTGAGCAGGTGGTGTTGCAGGGTTTCACTGACAAGCCTTTGAAGGCGGGGATACGGTTTATCCGCAAGACTCATGACGTGGACGGGCCTGTTTCAGATGATGTGGGCTGCATCTTGTTGTTTCATTTTCCTGTGGATGCTAGCGGGAGGCCTGTTAAGGGTTTGTCTGAGGCGGATAAGCCGGGTCACCCTGTTTGCGCGGTTGCCGTGGAATTCGACCAGAAAGGCGAAATCGAGTCCGTCAGGAGATACGACGTTGCCAGAGGCGATAAATTCCGTTCCCCGTTTAACGCCTACATCTCGGTCGTGCCGGATGAGGCGCGGGGCGATGAAGACTATTACTTCAGGAGCGTTGTCTTGAAGCCTGCTTCATTCAATGAGCAACGGCTTGGCGCGCAGGGTAAAACAGTGCAGGATGCGTTGGATGAGCGCGCCGACCAGATTAAGGATTTGGGCAGACTCGTTGGTGTTTCCAGGACGATTGACGGTGATGACTTGAGGGTTTACCAGATAAGGGTTTCAGGTATTCCTCAGCGTTTCGGCATCCTAAGAGGCAAGGACCACGTCGTCAAGGCTGTCTACGGCTGCGAGGAGAGGCCTTGCCCGCAGACGGTTATCCGCGGGACTCCCGTCGGAGTATTCATTGAACCAAGGTCCTGCGGGATTCCCTTGAGAAAGAGGCTAGCGGACGTCGAAAAGGAAGTAGCTGTTGAAGACAGATTTTGGATGGGGCACTTATCGGAGATAGGCTATGAAGACAGAAAGAGGATGACGCGCGATGCAATAGAGGACATCGCATCCGCCGTCGCGCCGCTCCAGTTGGAGGAGAAAGCCGAAAGAGACGAAGACATAATACGCTTCATGGCAGATCACGCGCCGGTAGTCCCGTTCCTCATAGGATTGAGGGAGGAAATCAACACGCTGCCTGATGCCAACAGACGGATGCTCCCCGAAGAGCTTGTCAATGCTTCGTATTCCCAGCTTTACGCGGCCGCAGTATACATGCAACGGGAGGGCAGGGTCTTGAACGAGACCTACCCGTTGGAGAGTCTAGCCAACTTCAGGGAAGTCATGGACGAGCTCGGCCCCGATCACACGAGGAGGATGTTCGGGAGTACGGAACTCATAATTTCCCCCGAGTCGAGCAGGATAATACAGAGGATTAACGCATTGGAGCACAGGTTGAGCCAGCAGATGAGCGACGAGCACACGCGGCTGCGGGAGGATATTTCAGGGCACGTTGAAGCGGTCGTCGGGAAGGCGAGCACCGACATACAGGGCGCATTGCGCTCCGACATAAACCGGATTAACGCCTCTGTTGCCGGGATTTCCGAGGACCAGCAGCAGGCGATACTTGAGGGATTAACAGAGGGCTTAAATGAGCTTAAAAGCGCCTGGCCGGAGCAGGCAGGGCTTATCGCAGATACTCTCAAGAAGGGCGCTGATGCGCCGAACCTTCAGAGCAAGCTTCAGATGACGATACCTATTATACCTTTTTTCTTGCAGGCGCAGGTGGAGGGGAACGCCCCCGGTTTCGTGAGAAACGCGCTCGGCAAGCTGGGCCGCATATTCAAGGGACTGTTGGATAGCGCGGACGACATCGAGCCGCAGACTCTCGCATTATACGGCACATACATGCAGCAGCAGACTTAGAACTTATTTTTTTCCGTTCTCCCATAAAGGTTTAAAACAATCATGGACTTTGCGTTAAGCGGCGGCCTCGCGCCGAAGGGTGATCAACCGAAGGCAATCGAAGGATTAGTTGACGGTTTAAGGCAGAATACACGTTTTCAGACGCTTCTAGGAGTAACTGGATCGGGAAAGACGTACACGATGGCCAACGTCATCGCAAAAGCAAACAAGCCGGCGCTCGTAATATCGCCGAACAAGACGCTCGCAGCACAGCTCTACAGCGAGTTCAAGGATTTTTTCCCGGGAAACGCCGTCGAATACTTCGTATCCTACTACGACTACTACCAGCCTGAAGCATACATCCCCTCAAGCGACACATACATCGACAAGGACGCGGACATAAACAAGGAAATAGAGAAACTACGCCACTCGGCGACGCGCTCGCTCCTGGACCGCGAAGACGTGTTAGTAGTCTCGTCAGTATCCTGCATCTACGGCCTCGGAAGCCCCCAGGAATACAAGGCCATATCACTTAGACTCGACAGAGACCAAGAGACAACCCGGAAAGAAATCATAACCCGCCTAGTAGAGATGCAGTACAGCCGAAACGACCTGGCGCTCGAGGAAGGCCGCTTCAGAGTCCGCGGCAGCACAATCGACGTGTACAGCCCGTACGCGACCGAGCTCGTGCGCGTGAAACTCGAAGACAAAATCACGAAGATAACGCGCGTAGACCCCGTATCCGGGAAAGCTAAAGCAGAGTTCCCTTTTGTCCGCATATACCCTGCGACGCACTACGTTCTCCCGAAAGACAAAAAAGACCCGGCAATCGAAGCAATACAGGAGGAACTAGCTGAAAGGCTCTCCGAGCTTAAACGCGCGGGTAAACTCTTGGAGGCCCAGAGACTTGAGCAGCGCACATCATACGACTTGGAGATGATGGAGCACGTTGGATACTGTAAGGGAATCGAGAATTACTCAAGGCACTTGGACGGGCGAAACCCCGGGGAGCCGCCGCACACGCTCCTCGACTTTTT
>JBDRCA010000082.1:0-11228 GCA_043822165.1 Candidatus Altarchaeota archaeon | reverse complement strand
AACGGTGCCCCAACTTCGCGGAATGTATGCTGGAGACCGCTCGAGAAAAGAAACCCTCGTAAACTACGGCTTCAGATTGCCGTCGGCGCTGGATAATAGGCCGCTATCCTTCGACGAGTTCTTGTCAAAGATAAACCGGGTCGTCTTCGTTTCGGCGACTCCCGCAGACTATGAGCGTGAGATAAGCGGGAGAATCGTGGAACAGATTATCCGGCCGACTGGACTTCTTGACCCTGAAGTGGAAGTCAGACCCATAGAGGGCCAAATCGACGACCTCGTCGCAGAGATTAAAGTGCGGGCAGGAAAAAAAGAGAGAGTGCTCGTAACCACTCTTACCAAGAGGATGAGCGAGGACTTGGCTGAACACTTCAATGAGATTGGCTTAAGGGTTCGCTACCTTCACTCAGACATCGACACGCTTGACCGCGTCGACATATTGAGGGATCTGCGGCTCGGAAAATTCGACGTCCTAGTCGGCATAAACCTTTTGCGGGAAGGGCTTGACTTGCCTGAGGTCTCGCTGGTCGCAATCCTTGATGCAGACAAGGAAGGCTTCCTTAGAAGCGAGACAAGCCTCGTCCAAACCATCGGGCGGTGCAGCAGAAACGTCTACGGGAAAGTGATACTTTACGCCGACGAGGAGACCGGCTCTATGAAGCGGGCTATCCGGGAGACTAGGCGGAGGAGGCAGCTTCAGATTGCCTTCAACGAGAAACACGAGATAACGCCGACGACCATAAAAAAGAAAATCCACGACGCCATAGTGGAGAGGGAAAAAGAACTGGAAGAAGACATTAAAGCAGAAGACCTGGAAAAACTCGTCCTCGAAGACCTCAAGCGGCTCATGAAGGAGGCCGCCGACAACCTGGAATTCGAGCGAGCTGCGAAGATTAGGGACATGATACGAGAGAAGAGTTAGCTGATTTTCTTGTAGACTTTGACTTCGCCTGAACTGTATACTTCACTGAACCTGCGTATATTGCCGTTTAAGGTCGCCTCCGAGTTTTTGAATAACTGCGTGCGCCATGTTTCTTCGATTGGGCCTGCGACCGCGTAGTCGAAAGCCAGGGAGTCGCACCCGTTCCCGATCATGTATTTGACAGGGTACCCGTCACGGAATGCATAGTATGGAAGATTTATGTCGTTTACGAATTTTGCCTCCGCGATAACGCATGCTGTGAACGGTTCTCCCCTGCTGGAGGAGTTCATAACATCCAAGAGAGATTTTATGTCAGTGTCTGCATGGGAGGGATAATTCCCTTTGAAATCCAGTATCCTCAGTCCCCCATAGTCGATGCGCGAGTCAATGACGCTTGAATTGTATGCCAGCGCGTGGACTATGACGAGCACCGCGACCGCTTTTTTTATGCGGCGGCCGTTAGCGTCTTTGAGTGTGGACAATCCCGCAGCTGCGAGGGCTGCGAGCGGCGCATAGATTGGCGCTGCGTAACGGTTGTTTTTGTTCCAGAGAAATGTCACAGACAGGTATATTGCAATGACTGTGACGCAGACTAGGAGGAGTGCCCTCTTGTCTGATATCCTAGCGGGGTTTCCCGCAAGGAGGGCAATGCCTGCCGAGGTCAACAGGAAGTAGAGTAGGGAGTAGTCGCGGAGTATGACGGAAAGATAATATGTTGCGCCTTTCAGGGTGAACGCCGTTGGTTCGCCTTCGACGCGGCCTTGTTCGAAGGCAGCGTCAACGACGAGCGGGATAGTCTTTGACAGCTGAAGGGGCGTGTACCATAAGCTTGCTATCATGAGCGCCAGAAGGATTGATGCGGCAGCGGGTTTTAGCGCGCCGTAATCCTTGGTGGGCAGTACAGTATCTTTTAGGAGGATTATGAATGAGAGGATTGCAGGCGCCCATATGTATAGGATGTAATTCCATTTTATGAGCGTTGCCAGTCCGCTGACTGCCCCGAACAGGAGGGTGTAGCGTTTGTCTGCGAAGTTTTCGGAGTAAAGCAGCGTCGCTAGTCCTGCGGCCACCATTGCCGCAAGAGGGAAATCTATGAGGTAGTCGCGCATAAGGATACTGTAGACTGGGACCGTGGACGCGATTAACGCGGTCAAGATGCCTGCTTCTTGCCCCTTAAGTTTCCTGCCTATCGCGTAAGAGGATAAGACGAGGATACAGAGGTAAGCAAGGTTTGTGGCAACCGCCGTGTCGTAGCTTAATCCGAAGAGCAGGTATAATGGCATCGTCGTTGTGTGGTATCCTGGGGGGTAAAAGTTTTTCACGAACGAAAGAATTGGGTAGACTTTTTGGGCTTCAACGGTCGAGAGCATCCCATGTCCCGTGAAGTAATTGTATTGCGTGATGCTTATCATTGCGTGCCAGGCCTGATCCCAGGAAGGCGGGCGGGCGTCAGCGTGAATCCAGTACACGAGTTGTATTGCCTGAAACATGAATACTGCAAGCAACAGGATTCTTATCTTTTTCTCATTCATTGTCTGCTATTCCCTTGCGGGTGAAGTAGATGAACGCTATGATGTTGACCGATGCAACTGCGCATGCAACGCCTATGAAGGCCTGCTTGTCGAGGGAGAATATCAGGTCCAGGATACTCTGAAGCGGATAAAACAATAGGTTATACGAACTCTTGAACGGGTAAGCCATCATCAAGTTCACAAGATGCGTCAGCGTGAATAACAGGAATACTTTAAGGTGGCGCAAATCCTCGACCACGAGAATTGCAGCCAACGGGATGAAAGCAAACAAGTAACGCTCGTGTATCTCGGTCGGCAGCATGAAGAATGCAAGACAAAGACTTGCAGCAGCAAAGGTTGCGCCGACGCCCTTGAGCAACACTCGATGCAGGACGAAAAGCGTGTAGGCGCCCATCAAGACCAGGCTTATCGTCCTGAGGGTTACGCCGAATACTGTCGTCGTGTCCTGGAGCGTTGCAAGGTACTGGTACGGGAACCGCGGAGACGCGAGGAACCATATGTTGTAGGCGTTGGCTGTGACGAATGGTTGGTACCCCACTGAACCGGATACGACGGACCAGACATTCCCTAGGACTCCTGATGAGACGTAGGGCGCAAGAAGCAGGAAGACTAGCACAGCGTTTAGGGCTGCGAACTTGAGGCTCGCCGAGACCCCGCGCTCGCGCACTATTATAAGCCATATCAAGGGCGCCAGAATCAGGCTTTGAATTTTCACGAGCACTGCAATCGAGATGCTAAGTGTCGAAAGCAGGGGGCGTTTCCTGGCGAGAAAGATTACTGCGAGAACCATGAACAACGTGTTGACTGAGTCGACTTGCCCCCAGTATCCGGTATTATAGATTAGTGCGGGATTTAGCATGATAAGGCCAGAACCCAACAGTGCTTTTTTGCGGCTCTCGTCCCTAAAGTGCAGGTAGACTGCAAGGCCTGTGAGGATTAGCGCGATGGTCGGGATGGTCTTGGAGACGAACACGTATGGAGCAGACAAGAGCGCGTTGGTCCTGAAGAATGTGAGGCTAATCCACGAGTTCAGTTCGAAGACGTAGAGATAAATAGGGGGATAATCCGTGACGCCCCTGAGATAAAGCGATGCGACGCCGTTTTTGAGGGCGTAGTTGCCCCACTCCTGCTGTCCGCGAACGTCGCCGTGAGAGGAGGCGGAAAAAAGGCTGGCGTTAATAAGAAAAGACGCTAAAGCAAAGCATACGAAGAAAAGACTACTACGCCGCTCCCACGCGTCTTTCCCGGCCATTTCTTACTAATTTACGCGGACGATATAATAACGCCTGCAGGAAATACTTAAAGCCGCTTATGGAGAAGAAACTCAGCAAAGTCACTGCACTGCTTGTCGTGACTCTGCTTTATTTTCTTGGGTTGCACGTCTGGTTCGCGGTAAGTGCGTGGCCAAACGACACGCCGGCGCTTGCATTCACCCTCTTGTACGCCGCAGCCATAATCGGCTCCTTCAAGGAGCGTGCCTGGGGCATTTATCTTGCAGGTATCCTGGGCGGCACTAGGATACTGTTGCTTGCATACTCTGGCATGGAATGGTATGGGACGCTGGAACTAGAATTAGTATTATACACGATAATCCAGTACAGCATACTGCCCGCAGCATTGGTCGTGCTCGCCGCCACGAGAATCAAGCAAAAAGGACACTTAAATAATTCAACTACGAAAGATATTGAAGCAAAAAAAATAATCCAATCGGGCCCGTAGATCAGACTGGGAACGGCTCGCTCCGTTCACGCGCGGGTGCCGTCTTCGCTCGTATTCACTCGCTCGACGACACATAATAAACAATAAGTGCAAAAGATAATCTCAAAAATCGGGCCCGTAGATCAGACTGGAAGATCGTCCGCTTGGCATGCGGGAGGCCTCGGGTTCAAATCCCGACGGGTCCAAACTGTCACGCCCAGTTTACTATTGTCTTGTGAGTATTGTGTGTGCTGCCTGGAGCATTTCCTGTTGGATGGTTAGGTTTCGGTCGTATCGTTCGATGTCTTTGCCTTTGTCTGCGTCTTTGACTTCCACGTTCACGTAGCGCACAGGCGTCACTTGTCCTTTCGCGTCTTTTACGCCGTTTTGCACAGCCCACACGGACAGTGACCCGTCGTCGCCTCTTGAGCCGGCTGCCACCGCAGAATTGTTCTGCAATACCACGTTGAATTTTTTCATGGCCTTCAGTGCTTCGAAGTCGGAGCGCCAGGTGACGAAGAAGAAGTTGTCAGGGTTTGCGGGGTCGCCTTCGAACGTGTCTTCCGCGAGATACGCGCTTGAGCCGGTCGCGTAAGACTTGAAGCCGTATCCACCAGCCGTATTGTTGTGGACTGCTACTATCGCATCCCATTGACCCGGCTTTATTGAGGATAAAACGCTGTCAGAGAAAGCTTTTACTGTATCTCTTGTTGCGGCTCTCCCGGTGGGGACCCACACGGACTCCCGCGAATACTGTGTGGTATCGCGTATCCCATTTTCGGTGAAAATCCTATTTGGGTCTACCCTATACTCTGTTTTTCCGTTGCTGCCGCCTAAAAATTTTATATACCTCTCCTGCGTAGGATGCTGCAGGCGAACCATGATGCCTCCGTGAGTCCTCACGTGAGCTTCCGTCGCCGCGGGAGCAGGCTGCTCGTTGTAGTGTGGGAGAAAATAGACAAGCTTTGGACCCTGCTTTTGAATTACGTGAAGGCTCGCCTTTGTGCCTCCAAGCGTTAGAGCCACATCGTATTCTCGGACGGCTTGTTTTTCCGCGGCTGCGGGCGGTTGCTGGGCGAGAACGTCTGGTGCGGGAGCAAGCGCGCCGGCTGCTGCTAAAGTAACGGCTGCCGCAGCATCCTTGAGGAATCTTCTGCGAGTAACGCTTCCCATGAAACAATATAGGGTTTACATGTAAAAAAAATCAGTCTTGAGCCTGGCCTGGAGGCTGACCACTGGCCTGCCAGTTTCTGTACATGAAGTATCCTTTCGTTGCCGCCCATCCTAAACCAAAGGCTGCGAGCGCGTATGGACCTCCGAACACGCCCCAGGCGAAGGCTGCGGCTGAGCCGACCGTCGTAGGCAGGTTTTTCTCTGAGAGCGCGTCTTTTCTTTTTTCCTTGTTTATGAACTGGTTTGCGAGAACGACGCCGAAGCCTAAGCCTACGAGGGGGTCGATTACTGCTCCCGCGACTTCCTGCACCTGCTGCCACGGCAGAACGCCCGCCCCGAATTCTACGGCAGTGCCGGCCCCGATTACGCCCCAAGAGGCTTTCACGGGGTGGTGGACTACTTGGACTCCCGCCTTCACCACCTTCCCGGCAGCCTCAATAGCGGTTTTACCGAATTCCGTGAGGTTCTCTTTTGTTTTTGATTCGCCGCCTCTCTCCTTCTTTTTTTCGCGGGGTTTTTCTTCTTCGTCTTTTCTCTTCTTTCGTCCGCCGACGAGTGATGAGAGGGCGCCGATTACGCCGCCTAATGCCAGATGGAATGGCAGTCGCCTGCCCACAGGGGGAAGATTCAATTCTTGACCTGTTTGCTCTTCCGCGAATCCGACTATCGCATCGCCTGCTGGCTGCACGGTCTCGTCGCGGTATTGGCGGCCCATTTCGGCGACGAAATCCTTGGCTGCCATGCCAGTCTGTCTTGAGTCCTCGGAGGGAAGCTTTTGGAGGAGGCTGTCGAGCATTGGGCCGACGTTTTCCGTCATGTGAGCGTCAAACGGTGTTTTGAGGCTTACACCCGGCTGGGCGTCGGGGTGTGATACGGGAAGCGACGCTGCCATGTCAAGTCCCACGCTCCCGATTGCAGTCAATAGTCCAACGCCTATCATGCGCCTTATTCTGCCCACCGGTTTAGGTGCGACTTTTTCCAGGTTATACTACGGGCAAGA
Organism: Candidatus Altarchaeota archaeon; assembly: GCA_043822165.1. Classification (GTDB taxonomy): domain Archaea; phylum Altiarchaeota; class Altiarchaeia; order IMC4; family SCGC-AAA252-I15; genus SCGC-AAA252-I15. The sequence continues at coordinate 4,906 of JBDRCA010000082.1, read as the reverse complement.
CAGCAATAAAAAATCAGGCTTTGAGTTCGCTCGTCTTTTTCCAGGCGATGCCGAGCTCGCATAGTATGCTAGTAACCCTTGTTTTTTCCTCGCCGCGAAGACCCTTCCAGTCCAATACCGCAAGCTCTGGAGTGGGAGTTGTGCGCTCGATCATCTGCTCTATCATGGCTTTGTCTATGTATTCCATGGCATACTTTGGAGCAATGTGGCCTAAGGCTGCGTCATGTGTTACTTCAGTGAAATTGGGGGCATAATGCGGCCCCCCGAATCCGATAGCGGAAGGCCGTACAGGTGTTTCCTCGAACAATAATTTGTCGATTACTTCAGCCACGACGGTGCATGGTTTCTCGTCAAGCCACTGGCGCTCGGTGCTCCCAACCTCCACGTAGACTAAGGGGATGAGTAATTGAGTCGGCCCGTGATGAGTGACCTCAAGACTTACCTTGTAGGGAAGCGCGCCGACGTTTAGCTTCAAAAGCTCGGCTGCCTGGGAAAGCACGATGGAGGGTGCAATCGATAGCCTGCCCGGTTCCCCGCCTATGTCCGCTGCCCCGAAGTTGCCGGTAGCGTGAGCCGTAAGCGTGGGTTCGCCGCTATCGCTTCTGTGGCGGCTTGCAACAACCATTAGCTCAGGCGACAGCCCCCCAAATTCCTCCCGGGAGGGTATGAATTTTTCGGATTCTACGAGCAATACGTCTTCTCGCGCGCAAACTGGTTTTCCCTCGAATTCGTCGCCGTTTTCCTTGAAGCCGAAGCTGTCCTTAAGGATTCGGGCTATGTGGGAGCCGGCGACGTCTTCTGCTGAATAAGCGATTGCCTTCATCTTCTTTTTATTATTATGTTAGTCAATTGTATATACCATGCGCGTGCTCTTAATCCACAGCGATTACCTCAATTTCGAGGCCAAGAAGAAGGCCATCAAGACCGCGGAAGAACTCAAGGACAAGATCGGCTCCGCCAAGGAAGTCCTGGTCGTCTTCATCGCAGTCGAGAAAGCCGACGAAAAAGACCCTGAAAGCGTGAAGCGCCAGCTAATCGCAGACGTAAAAGACACTTACGGAAAAGTAGGCGCCAAATCAATCGCCCTGTATCCTTACGCGCACCTGTCTTCGGAGCTGGGCAAACCCGCGCTCGCCCAAAAGATTCTGTCTGACGTCTACGACGAGTTGCACGGCGACTACGAAGTCGTTAAGGCCCCCTTCGGCTGGTACAAGAGCTTCGAACTCAGATGCAAGGGCCATCCGTTGTCCGAGCTTTCAAGGACTATTCTCCCGGAGGGCGCGCAGGCCATGAAGGCAGAGGAATCCGAAGCCCTCTCCAAAGAGGGAAAACTTGAAAGCTCCTGGTTCATCATGGCTTCCGACGGCAGGCTCTGCGATGTCGGAGACTTTGATTATTCCCAGCACCTTAACTTGAAGAAGTTCGCTTACTATGAGCGGGAAAAAGACAGGAGCGTGGACAAGCCTCCACCGCACATTGAGCTTATGAGGCGCCTCGAGCTTGTTGACTATGAGCCTGGAAGCGACCCCGGCAACTTCAGGTATTATCCTAAGGGGAGGATGGTGAAGGCGTTGTTGGAGACGTATGTGACGGACATGATTCTCGACTATGGGGGAGTCGAGGTGGAGACGCCGCTTATGTATGATTTTGAGCACCCTACGTTGAAGAAGTATTTGGACAGGTTTCCGGCTAGACAATACACTATTGAGAGCGAGGACAAACGTTATTTCATGCGTTTTGCCGCCTGTTTCGGTCAGTTCTTGATGGCCCATGACGCCACTATTTCGTACCGGAATCTGCCATTAAGGCTGTATGAGCTCGCGCGTTATGCTTTCCGCAGGGAGAAGAGCGGCGAGTTGACTGGCTTAAGGAGGCTTCGCGCCTTCACGATGCCGGATGTTCACGCACTGTGCTCTGACTTGACTCAGGCTATGACGGAGTATAAGCGCAGGTTCCGGCTATCAAGGGAGACTTTGGAGGGCTGCGGGCTTTCCGCAGACGACGTCGAGCTTGCTGTGCGCGTCACGAAAGGATTCTACGACGAACACAGGGAGTTCGTGGAGACCTTGGTCAAAGAGTTCGGGAAGCCGGCGCTCGTGGAGATGTGGGATGAGAGAGTCTTTTATTTCATACTCAAATACGAGCTAAACTTCGTCGACAACCTTGATAAGGCCAGCGCCTTGGCGACGGACCAGATTGACGTCGAAAACGGGGAGCGCTACGACATAAACTTCGTCGACAGGGATGGCGCGAAAAAGCACCCGATAATCCTTCATTGTTCACCGTCTGGTGCGATTGAGAGGATTATTTACGCGCTCCTTGAGAAGGCGTATTCAGTGATGCAGGCCGGCGGTGTTCCGTCGCTTCCAATGTGGCTTTCGCCGACGCAGGTGCGCGTGATACCTGTTTCAGGGGAGTTTTTGGATTACGCCAACAAGGTCGCCGACGAAATTGAAAAAGGGGGCATACGAGTCGACGTTGACGACCGGGACGCGACAGTCGGCAACAAGATACGCGAAGCCGGCCAGGAGTGGGTGCCTCGAGTAGTAGTCGTCGGCGAAAAAGAGAAGGCAAGCGGGAAAGTGACGGTGACTGTGAGGGAAACCAAGGAGAAAAAAGAAGTCAATGTCGCAGACATCGTAGAGGATGTCGCGGCAAATGTTAAGGAGAAGCCGACTCGCCCGATACCGCTTCCCAGAAATCTTTCCCAGCGCCCGAAATTTGTAGGATAGGTATTACCTGCACACTGCAATCCACACGCGCGGTTTCTCGCCTTTGTCTTCGTCTACTTTGCGTATTCTGACGCTTCCGTAGACATCCTCCCTGACCGCGGCAAGCGCCTTTTCTGGAACCAGCCGGTGGCGCAAATCAAAGACGTCAAGCGCCCCCATGAAACGGTAGAGATTGCGCTTCCACATGTTCCTGGCCTCAACTATGTCCTGGCCCCAGAACTCAATCTCGCTGAAATGCGGGGAAAGCATGTCAGCCAGCTCATCCCGCGTGAACTCCTGGATGTGAAAGGGATTATGAGGCTTGCCGCCCTTCTGCCGCGTCATCTCACGGTTAGGCGTGGAAACAACGAATGTAGCACCAGGCTTCAAAACCCTGCAAACCTCAGAAACCATTTTCCCGGCATCGGGAACATGCTCTATGCCCTCAAAGGAGACTCCTGCGTCGAAAGTGTCGTCGGCAAAATCCATGTGCTGCGCGTCCATCCGAAGCAGGGAAAGATTATCAGTCTTCTTTCTTTCTCCGCGCACTGTAAGATACTTCTCCCTGCCTTTAGCCAGCGCATCCTCTGAGATGTCGATTCCAACAACCTCTCTAGCCTTCCTAGCAAGAATCTTAGACCCGTATCCTATGCCGCATGGAACATCCAACACCAGTCTCTCAGATATGTCGGGTATAGCATCCAATGCGAAAAAGTAACGAGCTATATGACCCTTATAATTCACTGCACAATCCCCTGAAAACTCGATACGCTCAGAGTGGCCGCGAGTATTCACAACCTGCACCTCCATCTCAGGCAAATCCTCAACCCGCCCCGCATCAAGCACTCTGCCAGCCCTTCCCTTAAGTCTCGTTCTCGCCATCTACAACATCCGCCGATACATCCTCTCCCTCAGAAAATCCCTCAAATCCTGCTCAAAATCACCGCCCGAAAACCCGCTCTCCCTGCGAGCCTTCCCTGCAAGCTCTTCCTGGTACTGCTCCCAGTTAAGGCTTCTACCGCCCAGAATATCAGCATCCAAACCCGTGACTTTTGGCGTGGGGAAAAAAGTCTTCCTAAAGTAATAATCCGGGACATACTTGACTCTCCCGTGAACCTTCTTTTTGTGAAACACTGCTTCAGTGAAGCATCGCTCATAGAAGTTGCGCCGCCGCTCTACTTCACCCTCAGGTATATTGTCTGCCTCGCGGATAATCTCCGCTACCTGCTTTTCCTTCCCGGAATCTATCTCAAACTTTATGTCGCCGTTAGATGCAAACAACGCCTTACCCATCAGATTCGCAGACTTCCTAGGGAAAGGACGCCACCCCTGCCGGGCAACATCCGCGCACGTCGCGGGATGACTGGGAAGAGAAACAATATATCCGTATCCGAGACCCGCAAGGAAGCATTCCCCAAACTCTCTGAACCGCCCGGACAAACCCATACCCTGCATCCGAGGCGATACCGTGCGATAAATCTCAGCACCCTTAAAGTAAGGATTAACGTCATAAGACAAGTCAAAAGACACCCTCCCGAAAACAGAATCACCGCGAGCCAGTTCAAAACCCAGTGTCCCGGACTTGAAACTGGATTTCACGGGATTCATGGAAACCTTGTCTGAAAGCATTATTCTATGCACCGCAGAATGATGCTCGTCCAGACCGGGTATGCTTCCCACGAAACCCGCCATGCCCTCAGAGGCGTCGATTTTTCCCAAAGCCTGAGTGGCAGCCTCCCGCCACACTGAATCATCCCCTACGAGAGCCCTGACATCGGAGCGGAGGGCACTGATGCCTCTTACTGGGAGATGATGCAACATAAGAGGAGTAATACCGTCGACTCTTCTCGGATCCGAGAAAACCCGCTTAAGCCTAGTCACAGTATAATTCTAGGGAAAAACAGGTTAAATTTAGAAGAAAAAAAAGAGAATAGGGTTGGGTTAAGGTAACCCAACCGTTTAATAAGGAAAAAAAGGCGTTAGAGCCTCTTTATTCCGATCTTCTTGACTTTCGCCTTCTTTACTTTGGCTGGAAGCCAAGCTGGCCTGTTTGCAGGAGCGTCTACTGTTTCGACTGATCCCGTGAACATGTGGACCTTTTTTGCTCCTCTTTCGCGCAGGTTAATGGTCTTGAATCCTCTCGTGGCTGCCTTCAAAGCGGCTTGCCTTGGTTGCTTGCCTGAGAAAATGTGTTC
>JBDRCA010000081.1:0-11253 GCA_043822165.1 Candidatus Altarchaeota archaeon | reverse complement strand
GGGTGGCCATGCCGAACATCAGTATCAGTATCAGTAGGAATAAATCTGCATCAGTTTCTCTTCTTTCAACGTATTTGAGTATGATGGATATGAGCCTGAAACCTATGTAGGTGAATACTGTGAAAAGAAGGATGCTCATGGGAATGGACATCATATTGTTGAGGGTGTGGGATTCTGCGATTGATAAGACAAAGGCAAGCCCCAACACCTCCACGATGTCGTCTATTGTGCCGGCCCCGATCATTATCGCACCAAGGTGTGTGTCCAGCTTTTTCATGTCCATAAGAACTTTCACTTTAGTGCCCTCAGACGTCACCGATAAGGCTATGCCGAATATTATCGAGGAGGTTAAAGGGTTGAAGCCCTGACTTAAGAGAGCGTCCTTGAAGCCGTAGTAAAGGAATATGAACCCGCCGGCGAAAGAAAAAAACGCCGAAGACAATGCTATCAAGACCGCATCTTTCGCGCAGGATATTATTTTCCTGAGTTTGATTTCCCATCCCGCCAGAAACAGGAGGAATATTATCCCAAGCTCTGAAAGCGAATCAATCACAGACCTTGCTCCACTGTCTAGTAAAAGCCCTTTGTGGTATAGCAAGCCCAGTATGATCCCGGTTAGTATCTGTGATACAACAACGGGTATTTTGAATCTCCTCAGGATTTCCTTTAGCATGAATGTTGAAGCCAATACAACAACCAAGACTGCTATTAAGTCCATGAATGATTACTAATTACTTGGAGGCGGTTAATATCCGCTGTCGTCAGGATGTGTGCTCGATAGTATCTATCACTTCCCCCGTCCACGCGTCCACGTAAACGTATTTTCCTGGGGCGCTCGTGTAAGCGTATTTCCCGGACTCGTCTTCAGGGCCGCTTTTTTCAACGACAGCCCACATACCCAGCATGTGCCGTTTGCTTATGGGTTTTGTCTCGGAGTTAGGTGAGTAATTGAATAGATTATTGTATTCCATCTGTGCCCACTCCATCGCCAATACATCGTTTATTACGTTGTCGCCGTATTTTCCTGCGAACCTGTCGGCCCTCATGCTCAAGGGGGCCCGCGGCGTCAAATAGTATTCAGTGGTTTCTCCGTCAAAGGATGCGATTTCCCTTGCTTTCACGGCCCCGGCGTACCCGATGTTTAAGTGGGCTGTAAGCCCCGTGTACGCAAGATATGATATGAATACTGCACCGAGGACGGTTACCGCGTACCCTTCCTTTGACGCTATCGTCTCCCTGAAATCAGGGTATTTAGCCAGAAACTTGTGTGTCAAGTAGACTATTAAGCCGAAGCCGAATATCAGCCCTGTAGCAAAACGGAATAGGTTCGGGCTCTCGGCTGCCGCAAACGAGCTCTGGTACACGCCATCCAGTATCAAGGGCATGACGGTGACCACCAATATTTTTATTGAATTGAATTTCACAGATTTTTTAGGGTATAACAGCGGCGCAAACAAACCTGCTGCAGAGCCCACGTATATTCCGATGCAGCGCGCGCAAACCGGCAGGGGCACTCCAGAGACCATGAAACTTCGCTCAGGCATCTGATGGCAGGCAAACGTCAATGCTGCAATGAGGTAGGGTATGGCACCCAAGTCAACCAACTCCGGGTTTGCGGACGCTAGAAGGGAAGGCGCCGCAAGAAGACAGAGAACTGCGACGACATAAAGCGCCGCCGCTATCGCAATCACGTGATACGAGAATCTTTTCACTGACTCGGAGGCGAACGCCCCGGCACGCTCAATATCATCACGAACCTTCAACGCTTTTTTGTCGAAGACCGTGAACAAGTCATCAGGCTCGGAATTCATCTTGAGAGCTCATCTGCCAAAAGCCTGCGGGTTAATGCGGCATCAGCTCTGCCACGCATCTTCTTCACAACCCTTTCTTTAGAAAAGAAAGCGTTGACGTAAAGAAACTTATTTTTCATATTTTTTCAGATATTCTCTGAAACCTTCATGAGTCTTAGGATAGGTTGAAGCTTCATAATCTGCCAATGTATCTTCTAGAGTAATAATTACCTGCTCCGGCGCAGCAGTTCCGTGTGTCGCCTTCATAACCTGCCCCATTAGGTAATTTCTAGAATTTTTCTCTCCACCTAAATAATCAAATACAGGTTGAATATGCTCGGCCATTATTGTACGCGTTATATCCTCCACTTCTATTTTTTTTATTAATCCCTCGTCTTCAACAATCTTTTTTGGGCTCTCCCCAGAGTCGATGACTCGCTCCAAAAGCTTTTTGCCGACGTTGTCGGTGACCTCGCCGCTTGAAACCAGACTTAAAAGCTCGATTATTATAGCGGGGCTCAACTTGGTCTCAGAGAGTTCCATGCTCCGGTAATTCAGCTGTCTTAGGACTTCCCTGACAATCCAGTTCGCGGCCGCGTCAGGCGACGTCTTCGGCGCGACATGCTCGAACAAGTCGGCTATGTCCTTGTCTGAGACCAATACTTTGGCGTAGTCGTCGCGTATCTTAAATGACTCGACAAGCCGTTTCCTCCTTGACCCGGGAGTCTCTGGGAGCTTGATTGCTGAAACGTAGTCGTCTGAGAATTTCTGCGGTGGAATGTCAGGATCCGGTATGTAGCGGTAGTCGTCAGCCGTCTCCTTGACTCGCTGCGCAGTAGTAATAAGGCTTTTCTCGTTGAAGCCGCGGGTTTCCTGAGTAACCTTGACTCCGCGGCGCATGAGCTGTTTCTGCCTCAACACCTCGTACTGGATGGCCTTGAACGCGCCTTTCACGGAGTTAATATTTTTTATCTCGACCTTGGCGCCGCCCTCAATGGAAATATTCACGTCAGCGCGCATCACACCACCCACCTCAACAACCCGCTCAGTATACTTCAAAAGATTGGTAAGCTCTCGCAGAAACTTGCGCGCACCCTCGGCGGAAACCATGTCCGGGGCAGTCACAATCTCGATTAAGGCAACACCCGACCGATTATAGTCCACGAACCCGCTTTCAAGATCGTATCTGCCGGGATCCTCCTCCAAGTGAACCTCCCATATTCCAACGCCGGAAAGACTCCCGTTCCTCCCGAAAGGCTCGCTCGTGCGCTGGTAGCCAGAAGGCAAATCCGGGTAATTATAGTGTTTGCGCTTAACGAAAACGTTCTCCTTTGACACGACCTCGCAGTCCAAAAGCTCGGCCACCATTACCGCGGTTTCTATGGCCTCCTCATTTAGGGGGTAAGGCTTTGCCCCCGGCATCCCGGTGCAGACCGGGCACGTGTTAACGTTTGCCTCCCCCGCCTCCCAATAATTTATTGGACAATAACAAAAAAGCTTCTGGCGAGTCTTCAAGGGAACGTGGATCTCCAAACCAATCTTGACGCTTATGTCTTCGCTCATGTCCATATTCATAAGGTTTTACAGGATTATTAATATTCGCATAAATCATAAATTCTAAGCCGAATGAAATACATAGTCGTTTGCGGGGACGGGATGAGCGACCGGCCCTTAAAGGAGTTAGGCGGGAAAACGCCTCTTGAAGTCGCGAAGACTCCGAACATGGATTACATCGCCGGAAACGGTGAAATGGGCCTTTTGAAGACCATGTTGGAGGGTCTTCCCAAGGACAGCGGCGTTGCCAACCTCGCAATCCTGGGTTATGACCCCCTAAAGTATTATCCCGGCAGGGGCCCGCTTGAAGCAGCCAACATGAGAATCCAACTAAAAGAAGATGACATAATAGTTAGATGCAACACCATAACAGTTGACGGAAACGTGATAGTGGACTACAGCGGAGGGCACATATCAAGCGCTGAATCCCACGAACTCGTAAACTACGCGAACGAAAAGCTCGGGGGCGATGACATAATCCTTTATCCGGGAGTAGCCTACAGGCATGTTGGAGTGCTCAAAAACCATTTTTCAGATGAGATATCGTGTCATCCGCCGCACGACATAATAGGTGGGCGCGTTGACGAGAACATGATTTTGCCCGTTGACGAGTCGGCTAAAGAAACCGCGGATGTGTTGAACAGGATTATGACGGAATCCAAGAGTCTGCTGGAGAACCATCCAGTGAACCAGCGGAGGGTTGCGGAAGGCAAACGCCCCGCCAATATGCTGTGGTTTTGGGGTGCCGGGAAAAAACCGGTTATGCCCTCTTTCAGGCAATTGTTCGGGTTGAGTGGCTCGATTATTTCCGCAGTAGACATAATAAAGGGTATCGGAATCTCCGCAGGCCTCGAAGTAGTTGACGTCCCCGGAGCCACGGGATACTTGGACACCAATTACGAGGGGAAAGCGGATGCGGCACTGAAATCGCTTGAGCGACTGGATTTTGCCTACGTTCACGTTGAGTCGCCCGACGAGTCCGGGCACGAGAAAAACATAGAACACAAGATTCAGGCAATAGAAGACTTGGATAAGAGCGTCATAGGGCGCATCCTCGAAAAGATTAGGGGAGACTACGTGATCGGAGTGCTGCCGGACCATGCGACGCCGATATCGGTGGGAACGCACACAGACGATCCAGTGCCGTTTGCGATATATTCGCCGAAAAACAAGAAGAACAAGAGAGGCGTAGGATACAGCGAGGAAAACGCGAAAAAAGGCGTTTTAGGCATGAAAGACGCCTCAACGTTCATGAAGCTTTTAATAAAAACAGGCAAAGAATAATTTAAAAGAAAACCATGCAAGCCCGCCACTTCCTCGTTCCAGTAGACGGGTCTAAAAGCTCGGGGAGAACCCTGGACTACGCGATAGAAATCGCCGAGTGCATTGGCGCGAAAATAACGCTAATGTATGTTTTAGACAAAACCGAAGACGAAGACGTGTTAGATGCCAAATCGATTCTCCGAGACCTCAGAGACTACGCCTCGAAAAAGAATGTCAAAGTAACCCTGAAGCTTGTGAGAGGAGAACCATGGAAGGAAATAGTAAAAGAGGCGAAACACGGATACTACTTGGTAATCATAGGCTCCAAGGGACGATCAGGAATATCCCGCATGCTGCTTGGAAGCGTCGCCGAAAACGTAGCACGGAAAAGCCCGTGCCCGGTAACAATAGTCAGGTAAAAAGAAAGGAGACTTAGAAAGTCTCCGCTTTACCCTTCACGCACCAGTCGGTTACTTGAATGACATTCTCAAGCCAGTAATCCGTTATCCTGCGCGCCTCAGCCTCAATCGACTTATCACCGATAACCTGAACGCTCGCGCACAACGGCTTATCAATCGGTTTTCCTATCTGACTCATCAAGCGCACGTAAGCCTGCTTTGCCCCCGCCTCCGCGATATCGTCAGCAATCCTCTTGGACAAAATATTGTAGATTTTACCTACGTGGTTCACTGGATTCTTGCCCGCAGTCGCCTCAAGACTCATAGGCCTGTACGGCGTAATCAAACCGTTCGCACGATTCCCCCGCCCCACGGAACCGTCATCACCCATCTCGGCGCTCGTGCCAGTAACGGTTATGAAACCGCTCTCGTGTTCGGCACTATCTCCCGTGTTTATGTAGACGTCAACCTTCTGGTCCGTCTTCTTGGCGATGAAGTCGAGAAGCTTATCCCTCATCTCCTCCTTCTTGCTCTCGTAGTCCGAGTAGTCTTCGAGGTGCTGGCACACGAAGGCATTTGCTATCGTGAGCGTTATCTCGTCGTCGAATCGCACGCCCATGACTTTGACGTCGGTTCCTGAGGCGGGGATGGTTTTTTCCATTTCCCCGTTTATGTATTTTTCGGTTTTGTAAGTGAGTTGTTCGACGAGCGAGAAGGGTGCGAAGCTTACGCCGAAGCTTGTGTCGTTTGACTTGGGTATTCCGTCGCGACCGAACACGTCTCGGAGATCGCTTGAGCCGAGACCTATTTTCTGGTCTAATGCGACTCCTTTTTCCATGTCGAAGTATTTGAAGTTTTCTTTCAGGTATTTTTCGGCTGATTTTATCGCGATTTCTCCGACAGGTATTTTCTCGCCTTCGACCACGTTGGTGGCTCGTCCTGAGAGGAGGATATATATTGGGTCTAGTACTTCCTTGTTTCCGTATGATGGGTCGGAGCATCCTCCGACTAGTTCCACTTGGTCTGTGTTGTGGTGGTATATTTTTCCGAATTTTTTGAGGTAGTGGTTTGACAGTCCCCTGCTTACTGCTTCTGCGATTCCGTCGCATATGCTGTCGGGGTGTCCTATTCCTTTTCGTTCTACTAATTCAACCGGCTGTTCAGCCAAGGGTTTCTCGTCCGGGAAGTCAATGTTGATGTTCCTCATTTTTCACTTAATCATTGAATGTTGAATACATTCAGAATCAGTATTTAAAAGCGGTCCAGTATCTAGTCGGTTACGCCTTCAGTCTTTACTTCGAACAGGCATTCGGCGTCCGGCATGCTCGGCGAGTCTATTAGTTTAGCTACTCGCTTGTTTCCTTTTCCTTTCCGCAGGTATACTCTGAAGGTTGAGTGGTGGCCTACTACGTGGCCGCCGATTGGAGATGTGGGGTCGCCGAATAATACGTCAGGCCGGGACATGACTTGGTTTGTGACTACTACGGCCGCATTGTGTCGGTCTGCTAGTTTCCGCTGGAGCGTGTGCATGTGCCGGTTTAGTTTTTGTTGGCGGTTTGCAAGCGTGTCTCTTCCCGTGTATTCCGCCCTGAAGTGCGCGGTCAGGGAGTCAACAACGACGAGTTTTATGTTTTTTTCTTCCATTATTTCGCTTGCTTTTTCTGCGAGGAGCATTTGGTGGTCGCTGTTGTATGCTCTGGCGACTTGTATGTTTGCGAGTGCTTCTTCGGGGTCTATGCCTAGGTAGTCTGACATCTGTTGTATTCGTTCCGGGCGGAAGGTGTTTTCTGTGTCGATGTAGATTGCGCCGGATTCTAGTCCGCCCTTGTCTTTGGGTAGTTGTACGTTTACTGCTAGTTGGTGTCCGACTTGTGTTTTTCCTGAGCCGAATTTTCCGAAGAATTCTGTGATGGCTTGTGTTTCGATTCCGCCGCCGAACAGGTTGTTGAATTCTGTGCTGCCGGTTGTGAGTTTTCCGACTTGTTTTCTTTTTTCGAGGACTTCGAGCCCTGATTCGAAGCCCATTTGGAGTCCTTCTCGCGCGGAGTTTATGATTTTGATTGCGGTTGCTTCGCCGACTCCTATTTCTTTTAGTTCGCCGGGGGAGGCTGCCGCGATTGCTTCGGCGGATGAGTATCCTGCTTCCTTTAGTTTTTCTGCGATGGACGCTCCTACGCCGTCTAGTTCTTCAAGCTCCATTTTGGGTTAATGTTATCCTTTCTTGTGAATAAAAATACGTGGGAGAGAGCGGGGGAAAAGTGTTTGTTAGTCTATTAGTTTCTCCATTTTTTGGATGATTTTGTCGCCTTTTATGAGGCTGTATTTTAGGACGTCGATGAGTGTTTTCGCGGGGCGTATCTTTATTTTTCCATGATATTTTTTCTCGAGCAATACGTCTTTTTCATTTGAATTTGGTATTATTACTTCTTTTATTCCAGCCTCTATTGCGGCCTCTATCTTCTGGGTTACTCCGCCTACGGGGAGGACTTCGCCGCGGACGGTGAGGGAGCCGGTCATGGCGACGTCTTGGCGGACTTCTATTCCTTCGAGCGCGGAGATGACGGCGACTGCCACCGAGACGGACGCGGAGTCTCCTTCCACGCCCTCGTAGGTTTGGAGGAATTGTATGTGTATGTCGTGGTTTGAGATGTCTTTGCCGCTTATCTTCTTGAAGAGGGCAGAAACGTTGGTGACCGCTTCCTTGGCGATTTCCCCTAGTTTTCCGGTAGCCATGATTTTGGCCGAACTCCTGCTTTGCGCGGGCGCTACTTCCGCGACTATCGGCAGCACCGTCCCGCCTTCGCCGATTACCGCCAGCCCGTTTACTCTGCCGACTTTCCCGCCAGTGGTCACCAGTATGTTATACTCCTTCTTCTTCTGCAAGTAGACGTCTCCTATCTGCTGCTCCAGCGTTCTCGCCGCTTTCTTGCCGTCCAAGACATCTTGGGCTGTCACGTACTTGTGGCCTCGCTCAAGCGCGAGATCCCCTGCCGCGCGCACAAGCCCTCCTAGCTCCCGGAAGCGGAGCGTCATCTTGTCTCGCATGCCTGCTTTTCTCTTGGCTTCGCGGATTATTTCCTCGACTGCTTCTTTTTTGAAGTGAGGTATTTTCCCGTCGTTTGTTATTTCTTGGGCGACGAATTGCACGATTTTCCTCCTGTTTTCGTCTGTGTCTTTGATATTTTCTTCCATGAAGATTTCGTATCCGTATCCTCGTATCCTTGAGCGTAGCGCAGGGTGCATGTGTTCTAGGATGTGTATGTTTCCTGCGGCGATTAGGATGAAGTCGCAGGGGCACGGGTCGGTTATGACCATGGCTCCTGAGCTCATCTCGCTTCTCCCGGTTATCGGGATTTTCTTTTCCTGTATGGCGGTTAATAGGTCAAGTTGTGAGTGTCCGAGCATTCCCACTTCGTCTATGAATAGTACTCCTTTGTTGGCTTTGTGTATGAGGCCTGCGACGACTCTTGTGTGGGCCGGGGTTCCGAGCCCTCCCGTCTGCAGGGGGTCGTGTTTGACGTCTCCGAGGAGCGCCCCCGCGTGGGCTCCTGTTCCGTCAAAGAAGGGCGCCTGCTTCATTTGCGCGTTATCTACTATGAGGCGTGGACCCATCATTTTGGGTCCGCCCATCATGCCCCTGAAGTTTACGACGAAAAGGAGCATGAAGACTATTCCGGCGACTATCAGGGCTGCTGTGACTATTCCGTCTATGAGGCCGGTCATGTTCAGGGCCAGCGGCACGAGGAGGAAGACCAGCATTATGAGGGGTAGTTTCGCGCTTGGCTTGGATTGCGGATCTGGTTGTTCGGCGTCTCGCATGGCTTTTATGATTTTGCGGCCTTCTCCTGCGGGGGCGACCTTGAGTTTGGGGTTGTTTTCGTCTTCGAAGTTAGGGTAGGAGAGTATGTCTTCGAGCATCTCAGGCGGTATGAGTTCTGCCATTGCTTTGGCTATCATGCTTTTTCCTGTGCCGGGTTCTCCTATGAGGAGTATGTGGCGGCGTTGTTTGGATGCTTTTCTCACGATTTCACATGCTTTTTCCTGGCCGACGACTTGGTCTATTAGTTTTTCGGGTACTGATATTTGGTCTGTCGTTGAGAAGTCACCCCATTTCTTCATCTTCAGCGCGTTCTTCAGGTTCTTGCGGGGTTTCGGCTTATTTTGCTCTTTTTTCGTTTCTACGAACAAGTCTTTCGGTTTTTTCTTGGAATCCATTGTTTGCTGCCGTTTAAATGATTATTGGCGAGAGGTTAATATAATGTTTTTGTTTAGCTTGTGCACAATCCTTTTTTGGATACGATTACTGGGTAGAGCAAAAATATTATGCCCGATACTATGAGTGTTGACTGCAGGCTCCCGAAGGCGAGATACGCCAGGAGTACGAAGACTCCACCTATTATCCTGCCTATGTTTAGGAAGACTTCGCGGGCTACCATCGCCATCCGGGTGCTGTCCATTACGTCTAAGACGACTGTGAGCGTGAAGGGGGCGTAAAGGCTTACCGCGAATCCTACAAGCGTTCTTGAGAGAACCCACGGGTATTGGCCTGATACTATCCCGCTTATTATCGTCAATGCCGCGGTGAGGATTACGGTCGTGCACACGAATACGTGGCGTTTCTTGAATCTGTCAGATATTTTAGCCAGAAGAAGAGAGGCGCAGGCTCCCGCGAATCCTACGTAAGACAGGAATGCACCGTAGGATGCGCTCTCTTTTATGAAGTAGTATGTGTACAGTGGGAACACTATCCAGTTGACGCCCTGCCAGAAGCCTTCGACGAGCATTATGGAACGAAGGTTTTTCGCCGCGTGCACGGCCTGTGCGAAGCTCACGTTTATAGTGAGTGGTTCCTCGATTTTTTTGATGTATGCGAGCATGGCGCACAACATTATTATGGATACTCCGAAGACTGTCGGGTAACCGTATTCCTCAATGACGACGCCCGATATGTAGGGTATTACCGTTGAGAGGGTCGGGAATACGAAGAATGCGATTGACGAGAACTGGGCTACGTTGTCTTCGCTTCGAAGCCGGAAGAGGATTATGTTGAACGGAATCCAAAAAAAAGGTATCGTCGCCCCGGACAGAATCGAAATCATGAACAACTGGCTGCTGGAAGTAAGGTTCATAAGCAGCACAAAGATTATGATGAACAGGAAGACCGCGAACTTTATTGAACGATACGCCTGGATTTCCCCCAAAAGGATTATGATAACGACCGCCGACGTGAAAGAGACTACGTTGTAGAACAAAAGCTCAAGATACGAAAACCCGAGATTCAGGTAATGGAGAATGGCGAAGCTCCACCCGAAGACCAGCATCAAACCGAATATGACCTGTAGGCCGTATATCCGCTTAAAGCTTGACGCCATGTACTATATTAGATTAGGCTCATTTAAGGATTTGCTTTGCGTTGGGAACATGGAAGTCTGCGGCTAAAGACCAGGGGTTTTAAAGGCGCCTAATACTTGCAGTGCATGAGATGGCAGAGGAGGATACTGGACGGGAACGGTTTGATAGGAACTGAGCGTCACTTTTTCAGGGGTTGGCGCGTATCTTGGCTCTCTTAGTTTAATGGGGTCGTCTGTTAGGGAGGATACGACTTTTTCCACGTATTCTGGGCTGCATATGTCAGCGTATTTTCTTTCCAGTATGGCTTTTACGACGGAGCGTGCCGTGTCGCGGCCAAGTGTTTTTGCAAGACCTATGTCATCGTATACTAGATACGGGGGGTTATCGTCTTCTGCGTCCAGGATGGTTTCGTATTTCGTGTTTATTATTGGGCGTGCGCCGTGTTTTTCGTAGAAACGCAGGCGGGCAGTATTGCATTTCAGGGTTTCTGCGTCATGGCATAACGCAGGGTCGTCTGGGAGGCACTCGAAGAACAAGCCTGAAGGGTTGGTTGAAGCAGCATTCCTGCGAACTGTTTCATATAATGCGCCGCCGAGGCCGTTGCCGGTCTTGTCTTTTGCGGCGGAAAGATACTCAAGGAAGTAAAAATTCAGGTCAGTGAAATGCAGAAGAAGAGCGAACCCGAGCACGTTGTCATCGGGGTCGCATGCAGCGTAAAGGGTGGGGTGGGAGAGCACTGGAGGGTCGGTCAGGTGTTTTCGGAAAGTGTTTACATCGTCTTCGGAAAGAGAGGGGAACTGTGTTTTTAGGATAACCTGAACGTGATCCAATGTTTTTCTGTTAGCCGGAAAGTCGCAGTCTGAAATGCCCCGTATATGGAACATGTATTACCGATC
>JBDRCA010000080.1:0-9008 GCA_043822165.1 Candidatus Altarchaeota archaeon | reverse complement strand
CAGATACATTATCTTGGATGATGTGCCGTGTAGGATACTTAGTATTGACCATAGTAAGCCGGGTAAGCACGGCGGCGCAAAATACAGGATTGAGGGCGCCGGCGTGTTTGATAATTCGAAGCACAGTATTATTAAGCCTTCCGGTCAGAACGTTGAGGTTCCTATCATAACCAAGAGTACTGCGCAGGTTTTGACGGTTGTGGGGAGTAACGTGCAGTTGATGGATATGGGCAGTTTCGAGACTTATGAGCTTCCTTTGCCGGATAAATCCGAGTTCCCTGATGATTTGAGCGAGGGCATGGAGTTGTTGGTCATGGAAGTCATGGGGAAACGCAAGATATTCCAGGTCAAGGGCGGGGCTTAAAGGATGTCTTTTCTGAAGTAGGCTGTGATTTCTATCTTCGGGCGCAGTACGTATCTTTCTTTGACGTATTTTTCCTCGTATTCGGGGCTTAGCGTGTGTTCGTCGTTGGATGATATTATGTATACTGCGGGGTAGCCGATTGTTACTTCGCCTTCCTCGAAGCCGGGGTTTTCGAGTTCTGCACCAGAAAGCGTAAGGTTGTCGAACCATATCGTGCCTTTAGCGTATCCCCATGCGGCGAGCGCCAGGTTTATTCTTATGTAGTTTTCGCTTTTGGGCAGGGTGAATGGTATCTCAAAGTAGGTCCAGTCTTTGGTGCCGGACATGGTCTTGGTCTCCCCGAGTATGTTGCTTGCGTTGGAGCGCCCTCTCACGAAGACTTTCGCGTACCTTGACGCGTTTATGTTTTGGATGCTCTTTGATTTCATCCACCCTGAGAGCACGTATTGTTCGCCTCCCTCGGCTTTCACGATCTGGTACCAGGAGGTGTCTGCGCCGTCTTTCGAGTAGATTTTAGCGCTTCTCTCCCCTTCTTTGATTTCGTCCGCCGCCCAGTCTAGGTTTGCCTTGCCCTGCCAGACCGAGCCGTTCCACCCTGTTACGCCTCCGACGGGGTTTTTCACGTACTTCACCTTCTTGTAGTCCTGAAGGTACCAGTAGACCGGGAAGTTTTCGGAAAACGCGTACACTACGTCCACGTCTTTTCCGCCGGTGTTGTTCTCTGATAGATTCTTTATTTTGTTGGTCAATGTCACGACGTCTTCTGTGGCCTGCACGTAGGTCAGCAAGTTGTCCTCGCTCCAGGCCGAGACGAAGTTTTTGTCGTAGCTTACGGCCGCGTATGCTCCAAACGATGCTGTTAGGATGATTACCGCTACTGCATAGTACGCCTTGTTCCTGTGTTTGGCGAGACTAGTTAATACTCCGTCTGCCATGAATCCCGCCAAGGGTATGAGCGGCAGGAGCGTGTGGGGTATGAGCCAGGGCTCCTTGAAGTCTATGGCGAAAGAGTATACGAGGTAGCTTGAGAGCGCCCAGTACGAGAAGAGAATTTGGAGTTCGTCGCGGGTTTTAAGGGACCAGAGCACTCCGAGGACGCCGAGGGCTACCAGTATGTATTCTGAGTCCGCTAGTACTTTGAGGTAGTAGCTCCATTCTTTCGTGTGCCTGTGTTGGACGCGGTCTTGCCAGAACGTGAACGGGGTTATGACCGCGTTTTTCACGTTCTCCCAGTTTTTGCCCAGCTGGCTGAAGAAGGCGGCGTGTATGATGGAGAAAAGCAGGATACATATGATGATGACGTGCAGGTTCCTTGTGACTCTTCTTATCCACAGTCCCAGGTTTACTTCAATCTCCCGTTTATTGCCATTCCTCCTGACTTTTACGAGAGAGAGGATGAAGCGTATTAGAAGATACGGCCCGAACAAGCCGACGAACACGTACATGTTCTCCTTTATCGTAAAGCCCAATGCAAGACAAACCGCGCCAGCATACGCGTAAAGGTTCCTGGCGGTCTTTGAGTAAAAGTAGACGCACAGAAAAGAGGCTAACTCGAAGAAGAGGCTGAAGGCGGTCTGAATCGAAAAACGCGAATACATGACGAGCGCGGGAGAGACCGCAAGCAGCGCCGACGAGAAGAGAAACCCTGCCTTCCCCAGCTTGTGCCTTAAAGGCAGAAGAAGAAACATAAGAAAGAAACCGAACAAGGCCTCGTTCACCCGCAACGTAAGCTCGTTTACCCCGAAATACTTGAAAGTGAGCGCCGTCACGTACATGAGGAACGGCCCGTGAAAGGCGGGGTCATAAGTCCAGGCATCGCCCTTCATAAGAGACCTGACAAGGCTCGTCCCCCTGACTGCTTCGTCGTGGTGGACGGGGCGATCCGTGAGCGCGTGGAATCTTGCGAATGCCGCGACTATTATAATTAATATGAAGATGTTCTGCGTGGTCGTGTCAAAGAACCGGTCACCACTCTTTTTTTTCCTAGCGCTCATATGACTTAAATATATTGAGAGTTACTTTAAAATGCGCGCGGAAAAAAAGGCGATTAAGCTTGCCATACAATACCTTCTGGTGCCTTCAGTAATCCTCTGGCTCTCTCTGACTCAGCTATCCGCGGTCGAATTCCCCCAAGGCGGCGTCAAAGACGCAGTAACCGCCAAAATCACGGACAACATAGCGTTCACGCTTACAAACTCCCTAAAAAGCAACGCAATCTTTGCCTTCAACATGCTCATCGGGCTCGCACTCTTCTTAAGGTTCTATGACCCGAAAAAAGAGGGACTAGCATCAACCATCACAGGCGCATTCATACTCGCATCCGTGACAGACTACGCACTGCTCCTTGCGCTAGGAGGGTTAGGAATATACACGCCAGTACCCTTAGCGCTAACCTCAATCATCATGCTAGCCTATCTTATCCCTAAAGGACGAATCATCTCCCTGAGAAACCTCCTGAAAAAGACTGAAATAAACTACGAACACGCAACCATGATACTCTTGGTTCTCATACTTGGCTTAACGCCGTTCAAGCTCCTCGTATACGCCTATCCCGTGACCCTGTGGAAGGACATTACTCCAAATCATATCGCACCCGCGCAAATGGTGGTAAACTACGGCAAATACCTGCCCCTTAAAGACTATCCGTCATCGACTTACACTCGCGCCAAAAACCTGCCAGGCATAACCGCAATATACGCATTCACCTGCGTGCTCTCAGGCGAACGCGTATACAAGGCCATAACCCCGCTCGTGATGCTCCTGTTCCCCATCCTCCTGGCATCCGCGTACCTTCTCGCAAGAAGGCTTCTCGGAGAAGAAGCAGCACCATGGGCGTGCCTTTTCCTTCTCTTCTCGGGCGCATACCTGCGGCTCGGAGACATACGCGGCACATCACTATCATTCATATACGCCGCTGCTGCTCTATCATACCTTGCAGACTACCTGCGCGGTCAAAAAAACAAGATATACCTGTCCGCGCTATCAACAGGATTCTGCTTCATGATAAACCCACTCATCGCCCCCATCCTTGCGGCAGTCCAGGCGCTTGCCATAACAGCATTGGCGGCGTCGAAAAGACAAGCCACCCTACTCACCGCAGGAGTGAAATTATTCTCTATAGCATTCATAACAGGCTCGCTTTACTTCTACCAGATAGCAGTAGAGACGGGATTCATAACAGTGTTCATGATTCTCATGCCCGCAGCCGTAATCGGAGCGATCACAACGCTTGGCGCAGACAAAACACCGAAAACCAAGAAAGCCGGGCTGCCCGTTCTCGCAAGCGCCTTCGTGGCGTGCGCGCTCTACTTTTACCCCACTGAATTCGCAGGCCAGATGTATTCACGCCTCTCAAACAACTTCCCCCTAATAGCATGCCTTGGAGCACTTGGCTTTCTCGCGCTTTTTTTCAGGAGCAGGGAATACGACGCGGTTTCCTTGTCCATCGTCTACGGGATAGTCTTGGTTGCGGGCATAATCTATTTTTTCCTTGGGAACTATTACTCGTCGATAGAGTTTTCGCCGCACATTGCATTGTTTTTCGTTGAAATGGACCATAAGATTGATTACTGGGCAACGTATTTCCTCGGTTTCTTATCCGCGGGCTTTATCGGATACGTGTATGAGCGCATAAAAAAATCGGGCACATCCTACATTGGGCGGCTTGCGGCGACAACGCTCGTCTTGTTCCTTGTGATATCCCCGTACTCCATCCGGGGCGGGGACATAGGGTTGGGGAGAAAGCTTTCAGGACAGGGAGAAAACAAGGTATCAGACTTCTGGATGGTCGCAGCATCCTGGATAGTAGACGAAAACAGGTACTGGCATCCCAGGGCGCTCTCCCCCCTCCAGGAGGAAGTGGCAGGCCAAGTAGATTCCCTGATAGCATCCAGGCAGATAGGCTACTACGACGTCCTCCTAAACGTTAACCCGCCGTTCGGATACCTGGAGGAACTACCCTCCTTCACGGGCGTGCGGGAGCTGCGCGTCGTCTCGGAGCATGTTCCTAATAGGTGGGGCACGGGCGAGGGCATCCGCACGCTGGCTGAACTGGATTCAATCCTGTCTGAGGGCGCGCCCGGATTCCTGCTTGTATCCGTTGACTCAGTGGACGAAGAGTCCATGGCAAAGCTTATGGCAGTATACCAGGTATTCTGGACAAGCTCTGACGGAATGGTTAAGCTGGCTTACCGAAAATGAATAAACTCGAGGTTTTACTGGTGTTGACCGCCTTATTGGTGGGCTTTCACGTGCGTCTTTTGTTCATGGGCCACCCCGGGCACACCATTGATTTGGCCGCTAACGCGCGTGGCTCGGACACCATGGCCGCGCACGGATTATTCGCAATCTTTAAGGAGTACCCAAACATGGTCATGCCGCCCTTATGGCAGGTTTTCCTGTGGGCTTCGACGATGCTGCACAGGCTAAGCTTCGCGGGAACGATATCCAATTTTTACCTAAAGCTTCCCGGAGTACTCGCGGATTTGGCCGTCGCCTTGATTATATACGTGATAGTGCGCAGGAAAGCCTCACTTAAGACCGCGTACGCATCAATGCTAGTATTCCTACTGAACCCGGGAATAGTATATAATTCAGCGTACTGGGGAAAATGGGACGTACTCCCCATGGTCTTCGTCGTCGCTGCGCTCTACTTCCTCTCCGTTAAGCGCCCGCTCATTTCATGGGCACTGCTTGCATTAGGCGTCATGGTAAAGCTTCAGATACTCATCTACTATCCCCTGTTCGCGTTCGTGACGTACAGAAAATACGATATCAAAAAAACGCTTGCATGCGCTCTGGCGTCAGCCGTCACAGTCGCGGTCGTGTCCGCCCCATTCATAATCGGCAGTGGCCTGGGAGACATGATAGAGAAAGGGTGGACTAAGCCCTCCGAGTCTTTTCCGCTGGCGACAGTGAACGCATACAACCTATGGTATACGGTAAACTACCTTAAAGGGCATAAGCTAACAGACTTGAACTGGTATTACGGCATAAGAGACTATGAAGTGCTGAGTCTAGGACTAACATACAAGACAGCGGGACTCATACTATTTACGCTCTCATACCTTGCAGTCATATACTACGTCCACAGGAAAAAAGAGCGTGCATCCCTCTATTATGCGGCGGCATCCATAGCCTTCTTCTCCTTCATGCTGCCCACGCGCGTGCACGAAAGATACATGCTGTATGCTCTGCCGCTTCTCGCGGTAATCGCGTTCAAAGACAAAAGATTCGCGCTCTTCTACGCGGTCTTATCCATTACATTTTTCCTGAACATACAGCACGTGTTGGCCACCCAGTACGGGTACTGGGGCTACGACCTATATTCCGTATTATCCTACGAGGAACTGGCGCTCTCAAGGATAAACCTCCTGGTTATGGCGTGCATGCTCTCAGTGCTCGTCGGATTAGACGGAAAGGCCTCAAAATCAAGGCGCATTAAACGATACGCTCCCTACGCCGTCACAGCCCTTGTTCTTTCGTGTTTCATCCTTTTTTATCAGGCAAACTCCTGCCCGCGCGCAGCCGGGGCAACCTACCTTGACGAGATACCATATGCTTCAGCAAGGCAGGGCTACGGCATCCTGGGCCGGGGAGCCAGCGTGGACAGGAATCCCCTGACAGTCAACGGAGTCTACTACTGCAGGGGCCTTGGAACCCACGCCTACTCAGAGATAATCTACGACACATCAGAGCTTGGAGGCTCCCGTTTCCTGGCATGGATCGGAGTAGATGACGAGTCAACGCAGGCTGGGAAAGTAGTCTTCAAAGTCTACGGCGACGAAAAACTACTCTTCGAGAGCGCCAGCATCGACTACACGATGCCTGCGGCAAGGGTCGACGTGGCGGTTGCGTCCGTGAATACGCTGAAACTCGTCGTGGAATCAGACGGCTCAGAGATAAGCGACCACGCGGACTGGGCTGACGCAAAGATTGTTGAAGAAGAGTTCACGGAAAATACCGCTAAACCCACTTGGCCAAAAAGCGTGTCTCTTTTCTTTTCAAGGTTTGCCGTTTTCCTGGCGCTCATATTAATCGCCGACCTTACCCAATCCATCCTACGGCTGCGGCTCAACATTAAACGCGCACTCCTTGTGGCCGCTCTTCTCGCGCTTTTCATCATACAGTGCGGACTCAGCATGAGCCAGAAAAACCTGACGTATGACGAACCCGGCCACATCGGCGCAGGATACGCCGACTTAAAGTACGGGGAATTCAGGTTCGGAGGCCTGTCTTCCATGGAGCATCCGCCGCTTGTGCGCTCGGCAAGCGCGATACCGCTTTATTTGCTGGGTGACGTGTGGAACATGGACGGGGGAGTGCTAAAAAGCGGCGCCAGCCACTTCACGCTCGGCAACACCCTGGTCTACGGTAATAGCGCCCGCACAGAAGACGTGATATTCCTCTCCCGTACGGCAATAGTCTTCTTATCCTGCCTGCTCGCGCTCTACGTATTCCTGTGGTCTGAGCGCCTCTTCGGAAAGGACGCGGGATTTCTCGCTCTTTTCCTGTATGTTTTCAGCCCCAACATTCTGGCTCACTCACGGCTCGTGACGACGGATATTGGCGGAACACTCTTCATTTTCGCAGCAATGTATTACCTCTGGAACTGGTCTAAAGACGATTCCAACCTGAATCTTTTACTGGCAGGCTTAGCGGTGGGGCTTGCGTTTACGTCAAAGATTTCAGGGATAATCCTTGTCCCAGTAACCCTAGTCCTGGCTGCCGCGTATGCAGGCAAAGACGCCAAAAAAACCTGTTTAATCACATCCCGGCTCGCCGCAGCGGCCGTCATAGCCCTCCTCGTAGTGTCTGCAGCCTACGGATTCCAAGGCATGTTTAGGCCCCTGAAATCCATACCTGTTAAAAGCTCGGCGATGACGGCTGTCCGCACCACTCCTCTGGCATACATTCCCATGCCTCTGCCCGCAACATACGTGGAAGGCATGGACTACGGCATGTGGCACAGCGAAGAAGGCCACACATCCTACTTTATGGGAGAAGTCTCAAACAAAGGCTCATGGTATTATTACCCGTTCATGTTCCTCATAAAAGTCCCGATTGCGATGCTGGCGCTCATCACTCTTGCCGCCATCACTCTTCGCAAAAGACGCGACCTAATATTCCTTGCGCTTCCGGCCCTGGTCCTGCTCATACTATTGGCCAGAGGCAACGCCAACATAGGCTTAAGACACATTCTCCCCGCGTTCCCGTTCATATACGTCTACGTCGCAGGCATATACGGCAAAACAAACAAAAAAGTGCTCATAGGACTTTGCGTCCTCTACCTTTACGCCTCGCTCTCCATCTATCCACACTATCTCGCATACTTCAACGAGCTTGCGGGCGGCCCAGACGGAGGCTACAGGTACTCTGTGATATCCGATTTGGACTGGGGCCAGGACATGTTGGGGCTCTCCGAATACTTGAAGAAAAACAATATAGAGCTTACCTATTACAGCAAGTACGGGACCGCGGATGCTTCCTACTATGGGCTTGAGTATGAGCCGCTGCCTTGCGCTAAGACGCATGGATTAATAGCGATACACGCGGCAAACCTTATGCGGGACGAAAAATGCAATGAATGGCTGCGCGACTACGAGCCGTTCGACAAGATAGGTTACAGCGTCTTTTTATACAACGTCAGTGAATAATACGGTAAAAGATGCTGGCCCTATCGTTTAAACCCGAGATGGTTCTGGGCTTCCTCGGAGGCCTCATGCTTTTCGCGAGCTGGATAGTGCAGATGATAGAGTCCCTGAACAAAAAAGAGTCCGTCGTAACCCTGAAGTTCTGGATCCTGCGCTTCCTGGGGGCTTTCCTGCTTCTAATCTACTCGGTGCTGATACGCGATATTGTGTTCATACTCGTGAACTTCGTGACGTCGGTTATCTTCGCGGTAAACATAAGCCTGAACTTTCTAAGGCATAGAAAATAGTCACTCGCCTTTACGTATCCTGTATGAGAGCTCGTCCAAGAGTTTTCTGTTCGAGCCCACCATGTCTGCTATGAGTCCTAATACGATTACCTGGAATCCAAGTATTAATAGGACTGCGGTTAGTATCGCGGACGGCATGTAGGGGCTTACCTTCCCCGTCTCTAGGAAGTGCAGCAGCACTCTTGCACCGGGTATGAATCCTGAAAGGAAAATCAGCCCCCCAATGAATGCGAATGTTCTTAATGGGCGGTAGTCCCTGTAGGTTTTTAGTATCGTTGAGCCTGAGCGCAGTGCATATGTTCCTATGTTGTGTATGAGCCGTGATTCGCCTTTTCTTTTCCTGAAGGTTATGGGCACTTCCCGTATCACAAGGCCTGCTTGCGCCGCCTGGATTATGTTCTCCTGGGTGTACGTGTAGTCTGAGAGGGTGTTGAGCCGAAGCGCCGCCTCCCTGGAAAAAGCCCTGAACCCCGTCTGGGCGTCGGTTACCGGAACCCCCGACAAGAAACAGGTGACTTTCGTCGCTATGATGTTGCCTATCCTTTTCTGGAAAGGCATGTACTCTATGGTGCCTGCAAACCTTGAGCCGAGGCAAACGTCAGCATCCCCGCGCTTTATGGGTTCGACGAGCTTTCCTACTTCGCCTCCAACGTACTGGCCGTCCGCGTCGATGTTGACTATTACGTCCGCTTTAAGGGCTATGCC
>JBDRCA010000079.1:0-16140 GCA_043822165.1 Candidatus Altarchaeota archaeon | reverse complement strand
AGGTCGAGGCGAAAGTCAAGACACTGGCCGACTGGGGCGCGCTCGGCTACCACCTCGGGAATGCGAGCGAGAAAAAAGTCACGTATATAACCGGCGTTGCCGCAAACGACGTCGATTACCTGAAAAGCTTCGGCGCATCCTTCATAACATACGGCGGCCCGCCGCTCTATCACATCAAGGGCGTTACTCCAGAGGCTGCCCAGTTCAAAAAGCCTAAGGACACGGTTACCGTGTCGCAGGCCGACTTGAATGAGGCCTACAAAAGCCTGAATGATGAAGCAGCGGAAGTCGACTTCGTGTCCTTGGGTTGCCCCCACGCATCCATAAAAGAGATAGCGGAGGCCGCGGAGTTTCTTAACGGCAGGAAAGTCAAAGATGGCGTAACGCTTTGGATTGCGACTGCTCGCCCCACCAAGGAGATAGCGGACAAGCGGGGCTACACGAAAATCATCGAGGACGCGGGCGGCTTGATGGCGGTGGACACGTGCATGGTGGTCGCTCCCATAAAAGGAAAATTCAAGACGATGGCCACAACCAGCGCGAAAGCCTGCTTTTACGCGCGCGGCAAAAACAAGATGAGCGTCCACATAGGCGACTTCACTAAATGCCTTGAGACGGCGGTATCCGGAAAATGGAACTGAAAGGAAGAATCATAAACAAGGGCAAGGCAGAAGGAGAAGCACTGGTCTCCAAAAACCCGATAAGCTTTTACGGCGGCGTCGACCCCGAAACAGGAATAGTAACAGACAAAGACAGCGACATCGACGGACAAAGCATATCCGGGAAGATACTCGTCTTCCCCTACGGGAAAGGCTCAACAGTCGCGCCGTACACGATATACCAGCTCGCGAAAAACGGGAAAGCACCCCTCGCCATGATAAACAAGGAAGCGGAAACCATAGTCGCCGTCGGCTGCATAATCTCCGACATACCCGCGGTAGACCAGGTAGACGTCTCGAAAATCAAATCCGGCGACAAACTAAAAGTAGACGGCGGACGCGTATCCTCACGCTGAGACGCCGCCTCGCTCACTCCAAGTTGACGTCAAGCCTGCGAAGCCTAATCAAAAAAAGTTCAGTGTCGAACGGATACTTGAAGTAGTCATCCACCTTATCCATGACAGATTCCCTGTAAAACCTGTCCTGACCCGTCAAATCGGAATCCCCCTCCACGACACCGGGGTCATCAACGTTTGAAACGACCATGACCGCGACATCAGGGTTTCTACCCTCGCCCTTGATGCGACTGACCAAGGCGTCGCTCTTATAAACTCTTTCACCCTCTCTCAACAGGTCGGGAATAAGGGTCGCGCGGTCAACAATCAGAATATCTTGGCCGCTGAATGCGGTCTCGGCGTCATCAACATGACACGCAGTAACATCCCAACGCCCCTCATCCATTATCACCCTCAAAAGACCCATCCGAGACTCATCCCGCCTGTCATAGGCAAAAAGTATCCTCGTACTCATACCATGCTCCTCAGACGGAGGAGCATCCAACACGGGAGCCTTAAGCCGCACGCTCATGAATAAAAATAGGCTTGAAGAGAATAAAATAGCAGGAAGACGTAAATGTTTTACCATGAAAACGTTGGTCGCCTTTTACTCGAGAACAGGAAACACCCGCAGGCTCGCTCAGGCGTTAGCGGCGAAACTTGCTGCAGACACGGACGAGATTACCATTCCCGACAATCGTTCCGGCATACTCGGCTTCCTGAAGGCCGGGCGCGAGAGCATGTTGAAGAAGACTCCTCGAATAAACGCATCCTCGAAGAATCCGTCGGACTACGACGTCGTCGTAGTCGGCACTCCAGTCTGGGGGTCTAACCTTGCAAGTCCCGTGCGGACTTATCTTAGGCAAAACAAAGGCAGAATAAGGAAAACAGCGTTCTTCTGCACGATGAACTCGTCAGGGTCCGAGAAAGTCTTCACGGACATGGAGGAAGAAAGCGGGCTTCACCCTAAGGCTGCCTTGGCGGTCGCGGAAAAGCAGCTTTCGGACGGCTCGTTCGAATCCGAGGCCGAGGAATTCGCGTCAAAGCTTAGTTGACTATTTTTTTTCTCGCGTCCATATCATTTACATGCCCAGGATAGAGCATCGTCATGGTGATCGGGAGTTGCGGCGTCTGAGGGAGGCTGATGAGAGCTTTAAGGTTTCTGTTTCCGGTGGCGTCGGCTATTACCGGCTTGAGCGAAGTCATCGCGGCCATCCCGGCGAGAGGCTTGATGATTGTTTCGCCAAGTTGAGTGATAATCCCCGTTTCGTCGAGCAGACGCACGGGCGGATTACGAAAGGGGGAAGCGATATTTCGGCGTGGGCTACGTCGTGCTGGTATCTTGGTTTGACTGGTGGGGGCGGTCACGTCGGCTTGGCGCACGCCGACGACAGTTCGTTTTTCGACGATTTTTTCGATGCTTATGAGATGGTCGAGGATCCTGGCAAGACCCAGGTCTACATGGTTAAGGGTAACGGCGTCTCCCAAAAGGCTTCGACGAACAAGGTTTATCCTGGATTCAAGGAAAAGCTTAGGGGCAGGGGTTATCCTCCTCCAGTCGAGGATTTTGAGAAACCAGTGGCTGATGAGCCTTTTGAGCGCGGTGATAATATGTCGTGGATTGAGGCTAAAAGCGAGGGATACGTGACAGTCCTCCGTTTCGCGGGGAGGAGCATAAATGATTCTTACGTAGTCTATGACGTGGTTGCGCCGTCGTATACTGCGGCGGAGCTTGAGGCGTGGGATGCTAAGCAGCCTGAAGTCAGAGTGTATCCTCAGGTAGAGGCTGACGCGTATCGTGACAAATTCATTTCAAGGCTTACGGGGAGGTGATTGTGGTGGCGAAACTGGTTTGCAAGAATTGTTCGATGGCTGGCGTTTGCAGGGACTCGCGTGTGAGCTGGGTGTTTTTCCTGGTGGGCATTGTCGCGACCATTGCGATGCGCGTAATCGAGCCCCTGAATCTTGTTGACCCGATTTACGGTAAAATCTCCTGGTACGTGGGAGTCACCGGCTTCTTCGTCTTCTTCGTCTACAAGTACCGCATCCAGGTCGCGAGGAAGAAAGTAATCGAGGAAAAACACCTCGTCGAAAAACTGGCCTACTCCAAGAATCTCACGGCATCTGAAAACAGGCTTGTCGCAGAGCTCGTCTGCAGCCAGGCGAGCTGGAAGGAGCGCGCCAACTTCTTCGTGATTTTCGCGTTGAGTGCGCTGGCCTTGATTGTCGCGTTGATTGCGGATTTAACGTAGTATCCCCCCTATTTTATTCACCCTGCTCAGAGACTACGACCTGTACAGAGACCCTATAATATTCTTCTATTCCAATCTCTCTACGAATACCGGGCTATCACTAAGCGTTATCTCGCCTGCATCAATTACTTCCACGCCGCCTTCCACGTCAGTGACCTTCACAATCCCCGACAAATCCCCTGGAACAGATCCACTGCCCCATAAAACCCAGACGTCTCCCCTGCCCACAGTGAACCTGTACTGGCTCCCCGAAATCCTCTCAACACCCTCGAAGTAATCCAGCTTGTCGACGAGCACATGATAAGAGTAATATACGGGAGTCTTGCTCCCGCTTAAAGTCAGAAGCGCTGCGTTGTCGTGTCCCGGCGAAGGGCTCGTAAGCCCTGTGTAAAAAATCTTTTCCGCGCCGTTTCCGAAAGCGTAAACCATGCTGCGCGCCAAAAGAGATGCGAACTCCTCACTGCTCTCGCTGCCGTCTCGGCCGTTGTACTGGGCTTCGGTAACCCACAAAGGCTTGTTCACGCCGTGTTCGCTCATAAATGACCGCATATCCTCTACGAACAATCCGTCGTCGTCGCCTCCCACTGAGTGAACGTTCGCAATATCAAAAAAACCCGAGCCGGATGAAAAAACAGGCCCCCAAAACCTTCGCGTATCATCTCCCATCCCCGCCAGCCCCGCATGCAATACTTTGGCTTCCGCGTCAGCCTCCTTGACTGCAGTATAAGTCTCCTTCAAAACATCGAGGTAATCGTTGGAGTTACCCTTGAAGAAGGAAAGTTCGTTGCCCTGCATCTCCGGTTCGTTGCCCGCCTCCCAATACTTTATGGGATACTTCAAGCCCGGCATGTCGTTGACTCCGTCGCCGTCATAGCGCTCGACGAGCGCCCTCACGAAAGAATAATATGCGCCCATGTCACATGGCTTGCACCGAAGCGTGGGAAGCTCTCCTTTCCCGTCGAATCCGTATCCGCGGCACTCCCGCTCGCTGTGGCAGGTTTTCTGGTCCCACGTTGCGAACGGCCAAATCGTCGCCAGGATGTTGAATCCATAGGACTGGGAATACTTGACGTAGCTGTCCGGCTTCTTCCAGTTGTAGCTGCCCTTTGCGGGCTGTATCTCGTTCCATATGAACGGGCCTTCATGCGGTCTCTCCCAGGAGACGCCTACTGAGCGCGCCATCATGTATGCTTCTTGGGGGTGCATGAACCCGAATCGGGAGTCTTCCGTCGCTGGCAGGTAAACCCTCTCCGTGGTTGGAAGGCTGGTTGATCCGGTTTCCCTTGTCTTGGAGGTGGTTGTCGTCTCGATTATTTGCTTTACGGTCGTCGTCTCCCTGGTGATCGTCGTCTCCCCGAGTGTCGTCGTCTTCGGGATGGTCGTGGATACAATCTTTGGAGGCGCGACAGCGTGGAGGCTGGTTGTCGTGTATAATCCGGTCGTTGTGTAGACTGAAGTAGTGTAGATGCTTGTCGTCAAATACTCCGGTCGCACACCCATAGTAGTCGTGAACATGTCGAGTTCCATGAGCACGGGGTCTGTGAGATAATTCCATGGGATGAATACGATGAACAGGAGGATGATGGCGACGAATACTCCGAGGAGTGCAGGAAACGATAGTTTGATGTGGACTTTCGGGGTTTTTGCTTTTTTTTCTTTTTCAGCGGCCTCGTCTTCTTCCGCGACTTTGACTTCCTTGCGCAGGTAATCGACGTATTCCTCTTCGTTTAGTCCTTTAATGAAGTCTCGTTCGGATTCAACCTCGGTTTTCTCGCCGGAGAGCTTTTCTATGAAGGAGTCGAAGTTGTCCTGGCTTATGTTCCCTGAATGCAGGAGATTCTCGAATTCCTCTTTTCCGTTGTCAAGGCTCACCAGCTTTGCGAGAACAAGGTCTGTGTGCTTCTTCTTGAGGGCTGCGAGTTTAGCTTCGACTTCCTGTTTCTTGGCAAGGTACATTTTCTCGGGAAGCCTTCCCGATGCGTGCAGCATGGAAAGCTTCTTTTCCAGACGCAGTAGAATACCTGCCTTGCGCGTGAACTCAGGGTCTTGTATCACATAAAATACTTTGAAAGACTAGTTAAATGCACCTGAAAAGTCCTTGACGCTCTAAACTCCTATCGCAGTCTTGAGCGTCGCGTAGCCTTTGGCTTCTATCGCTTCCGCTACTTTCTGTTGGAGTTCGTCTCCCGGCGTTAAGGCTATGACGCTTCCGCCGCGGCCGGTTCCCGTAAGCTTTGCGCCTACCGCGCCGGCGCTCTTGGCGGCGTCTATTATCTCCTCTATCTCCGGGCAAGAAAGTGTCATTTCTGCGAGAAGCTTCTGGTTTTCATCCATCATCTCCCCTAGCTTTTTATTGTCTCCTGTTTTTATAGCTGATAAACCCTTCTCGAAGACTCTCAGGTAGTCTGAGAAAATCCGTTCATACTGCTCAGGGTTTTCCTCTCTTAGCCTTCGGATGTCTGCTACGACTTCCTTGGTGGTCTGCGTTATCCCAGAGCTTGCCATGACTATCTGTATCGGCTCGTCTACTTTTATGGTCTCGATTTTGTTTGGGCCGCCCTCCAGGTTTTTGGTGAATACGATGAAGCCTCCGTACACGCTGCAAGTATTGTCTATCCCAGACGGCGTCCCCGAGCCTGCCTTCTCTGCTTTATACGCCGCGTCATTGACCTGCTCATCTGTCAGTCCTAATCTCTTGTGGTCGCTTATCGCGCGCGCAATGCTTGCCGCAAGCGCCGCGGACGCGCCGACGCCGGATGCGCACACGAGGTCTCCCGAAAGCCTGATTTTAATAGACTCACCATTCTTCGGAATATCAAAGTATTCGAGCAGAGCATCCAGCTGCCTTTTTATCTCAGCTTTCTTTCGTTCCTTGTATCCTGGGGTTTCAGGCCGGTTGTCTGCGAACTCGAATTCCTTCGAGTCAGCGACTTCCGCGACTGTTTTTTTCCCGAAGGCTGCGGCAACAGCTGGAAGCCCGTAGACGACTACGTGTTCCCCGAAAAGAATCGTCTTACCAAAACCAACTCCACTACCCAATTAAATCACCATGTATCCATTTCTTTTACATCCTATAAATCTGGGGTCTCCACCAGTCTGTTTGACTGGCGGTTGAAATCTAATTTTAAAAAATCCATATGTCCTCAACGTGCCGCTGGTCTTAGACCATCTGTTCTTGACATTGATGCGAGTTGCCGATGCACTATTATCTCTTTTATTTAACTTACTGAAATACATACTATGGCTGCACCTTTGGACTTAACCCTTTACACAATCAACCCGCTCGCTAATCCCGTAAGCTGGCTCACGCTCTTAGTGTCAGCTGCAATAGGTGGTGACCTAATGGCCGCGACACTCCTGCTCATGTTATCCTACCTTGCCCTACTCATCCTCAACAAGCTCACGGACCTGCTCATCACAATAGCTCGCAAACTCATGGTCCTTGCAGTAATCGTCTCAGCCAGTTACTATTTCGTTAACGCATGGATTGATGAGATGAAAGCGAACCCCTCAGTTGAGACCGTTCTCATCGGGATTGCAGGTCTTCTGGTAGGTGCTGCCGCAGTATACGCGTCCAGCCACTCTCTCGCAAAATCGGCTAGGAAGGCTAATATGTCAGAGTCTTCCGCGCAAAAGGAAGCAACCCAAACAACCGAAGGGGATGAGCTTTTGGAAACCAAGAACGAGTTGGCTACCATAAGGCAGATTCTAAGCGCCAAAGCATTGCGTGACGATAAGAGTTTGGGGACGGTGCTCGCCTACATGGCGATTGCCCAGTTCGGCATATTCTCATCAAAGACGATTTCAGCTCCAACACCCACTGTCGGCCTTCTCGTATTCAGTCTGTTTTTAGCTGCCATGGGGTTTTTCATAAAATTGTCTTACAAGAATTTCAGGGTTGGCGTTCGACACGCGGCAGTGGCACTTATATTAGGCTTTGCGCTGTCTGTGGTTTTAGGGGCGACTTGGGGTCAATACCCGCTCGCCGAGCTTCTATCTCTGAACTACTTTTCGACCGACAGCTTAGTCGCGCTCATGACAGGCATCACGCTGTCTCTTTTCATGGGCAGCAGGTGAAAAGCGGAATAAAATATCTATCCCCCAGTCAGTTTAAGAGGGTGTTGCGAAAGCTTCACAAAGCCTCGAAAAAGCATCATGGGTCAAACTCGAACCCCGAAATTATTATTTATTCTACTTCTTCCTTTTTCTTCTATAGGGCATTGTTTGGTTTAACGGCCGTTTCCAGCCCCCGCCAATCCAGGAAACCGGCGTTGGAAAAAAATAGATGGCAAACCAAACAGTTTTCGTCCGGGAAATTACCGATGAAGTCGTAGGCGATGCTGCTCTATTGTTCGGGAAGTTATCCTCTAAACCTTACTCTTTTTTCCTCGACTCCGGCGGAAGCCCTGAAAAATTAGGGCGCTACTCGATTATCGGGGCTGACCCCTCAATTATTCTGGAGAGTCGAGGGGAAAAAATAGAGTTAACCGAGGACGGAATAAAACAGTCTTTATCCGCTGACCCGCTTTCAATACTTGAGGTAAAGCTTGCCGAGAACAAGCTGACGTATCACGGTGGACTCCCGTTCGTCGGCGGGGCAGTAGGCTATTTATCATACGATTTGGCCTGGCTTACTGAAGGCGTGAAACTCCACGGAATAGACGACGTGAAAACCCCCGACTTATCGTTCGGCTTCTACGACACAGTCCTTATCGCAGACCACTTTACCGGGAAAAAATACGTTGCATCAACCGACGACGAAAAAGCAGACAAGCTCGTTGGCATAATCTCTGCCAACGCACCCTCCAAAAAGGATGCTCCACAACACGCCATCAAACTTGAATCAAATTTCACGGAAAAAAAATATCACATGGCAGTCAAGCGGGTTCGCGACTACATAGCCGCAGGCGACACGTATCAGGTGAATTTGTCCCAGCGCTTCACCGCCAAGTTTTCCGGCAACCCTTGGATGCTCTACCAGAGTCTTCGTGAATTGAATCCTGCGCCTTTTTCAGCGTACCTTAATTTCGGCGAAGTCAAGGTTCTCTCGTCTTCCCCGGAGAGATTCCTGAAAATCAGGGATGGCGTGGTCGAGACCCGCCCCATTAAGGGAACCCGGCCCCGCGGGAAAACGCCTAGAGAAGATGAGGCACTGAAAGCGGAGCTTTCATGCTCGGAAAAGGATAAGGCCGAGCACGTGATGATAGTGGATTTGGAGCGCAATGACTTGGGGAAGGTGTGCGAGTACGGGAGCGTATATGTCGCGGAGATGGAGGTCATCGAATCCTACGCTACTGTTCATCACATGGTGTCTACTGTGAAAGGGCGCCTGCGCGAGGGTGTATCTCTTGTCGACTGCGTCCGAGCCACGTTCCCGGGTGGGAGCATAACAGGTGCTCCGAAGGTTAGGGCGATTGAGATTATTGACGAGCTTGAGCCTAACCAGCGGGGAATATACTGCGGGAGCATAGGTTACTTGGGCTACAATGGTGTCGCGGACTTGAACATCGTCATCCGCACCATGATAGTAAAAGACGGGAAACTATATTTCAGCGTCGGCGGCGGAGTAGTATACGACTCAAGCCCAGAAGGAGAATACCAGGAGACGCTTGATAAGGGGGAAGCGCTCATGAGGTCGCTTGGTTTGTAGTAATCTATTTTTCGGCGGTTATGAGATACGGGTTTAAGTGTTTGTTTTTCCTGAGCCAAGGTGTTTTCTCGCATTCATCCGGCCGAAGCTTTCGCGTCTTGATTTTATCCGGATTGAATCCTGCCTTCTGGAATGCCTCCTCTAAGAAGTGAGCTGTTGAGCTTAGTGTTGACACGAGCATTTTTCCGCCGGGTCTTAGTTTCCGGTATGCTATCTGCGAGGTCTCCTCTGTGTTTTCAACGGTTTTAACGGGGGACCACCATAGTTCGACTCCTTCCTGGTCGTAGTCGCCGAATGCGAATTCAGAGGTTATCAAGTCTATGAAGTTATCCGAGAATCCCTTGAGCCCTGTTCTGAAATCCGTTGTTAATTGAGTCCAAGTCCCCCGCAATTGCTGGCCCCTGTATTCATTCAAGTCTATCCCAGTAACGCGCAAGTCAATAAACTCTGAGCCACTGAATATTTCCGCGACATTGCGCGTTTTCTCAAGCTGGGGTTCCCCGCTGTATCCCACATTACCCAACTGAACTACGTTAACAACCCTTCTTTCACGAGTCCTTTGCATATAACCTACTAGGCCCGCAAAAAATATTAATCAAATGTATCTCCCCACTTTCCTGCGGTAGTCTTCATAGTCTGCGCCGAATCTTTTTTCGAGGAATTTTTCTTCCGTGAGGACTATCCTGTGGTGGACGAGCATTCCGTATAATCCAAGCAATGTTACTGCTGGGTTTAGCGTGTACGTTATTGCTGATATGGTCCAGATGTAGAAGCCAAGGTATATGGGGTTTCTGCTGAACCTGTATAGTCCCCCGGTTTTCAGGCGTGTTTCCTCTGTTGGCAGTCCGAAGCGCGTCGAGTCCCCTAAGTGTAGTATGCCTGCGAGAATGATTGCCACCCCGAATGCTGCGCCGAAGACTGCGAGAGACGACAGGCTTTCAGGCACATGCGCCGTCCTAGCGTTCACTCCTCCCGCCTGAAGCATCATCGAAAACAACGCCGCATACAAGGCGAGTTTCCCTGACGCAAAGACGACGGGATTAATCGGCGCCCTCCCGATAAGACTCATCTGTTCTTCTCCAAAACTCTCTTTTCAGCCGGCTTTGAGGGCGCAATAGTGTCTACTGATAATTTCTTGGGTTTCTCCGGAAGCGGGAACCCTATGGCCGCGAACTCCGGCACCTCCAGTTGAATGCTCTTTTTCCTCCAGTCCCTGCCTCTCAGAATCGACTCCGGAGTCGGCCTGAAACACGTGAACTCGTGAAGATACTCCGTCTGCAACACCTCCGGCAGCATATCCTTCCACTTGTCCAACACTCTCTCAATCTCATCGGGGTGCTCGACGAACCTTGCTATGTCGGTGTGCCCTGCGCCGTAAAGCGCGTACATGGACTCGAACTTCCCCTCAGCTCCGTAAGGGATAAAGTCAGCCCACGCATCCGGATTATCCTTCAAATGCTTCGCGAGAGCCCGAATCTTTGCCGCGTTAACCGCGCTCCGAAGCTCGACAACCGGGCTTTGCTCCCTCCGATTCGAGGAAACAATCGTCTGGTGGTCTTCGTCATCGCCTGTAATCACACCTCTTCTCTGATACAGTCTCTCAGAAGCCTGCGCGTCCTTTAAGGGCTGCTTCTCCTCTTCGACCCCAAGGCTCCAGGCAACGTTTCCCGCAAGCATCGTCCCTATCCCAGCTGCAACGGTTCCGAAGAAACCCCTCCTGCTTACCGGGCGGTTAGCTGCATCCTGCCTTAAAGCCGCTGCCATGCCCGCGCCTATAACTGCAATACCTGCGCCCGTCATGACACCGCCTGCAATCTTTTTCGCATCCCCAGCGCTCTCCCGAATCGTCTTGTCCAACTCAACACCCGCATCAGTCACCGGAACGTCCACAATCCACACCGGTATCATATCATCACTGCACTGGCTCAGGAAAGTCGCGCCGTCCATATAACGCGTTCCCTTAAGGTCATGCCGGATGTGAGTGATCGGCGGCCGGGCATACTGGATTTGGTCGTGTGAATTCGGGGGAAAATCATTTATCGGCTCCAAGACACCGCAGGAAATCCCCTTCATCGGAACATCGGATGTGTGCTCCTTGTCGTGGCGGGAGTGGTCAAGCCACAATACTCCGCAATCCCTTCCACCATCATCCCTCAAAGGCACCCGCAAGACAGCCATGAAAATCTCTAGGGGATAAGCAATAATATACTCTAAGATCACTATCACTAATCCTAGTATGACAAAGATAGTTTATAATGGGGAAGTCTTGGATGAGGCTTCCGCTCGCCTACCCGTATTAGACTGGGGCGTCCTCTACGGTTACGGGATTTACGAGACAATGAAAGCTGTGAATGGGAGAGTCTTCAAACTCGAAAGGCACCTTTCACGGCTTCGTGAGGGTGCAGGAGAAATTAGGCTGCCTCTTCCGTGGAGTGATGAAGAAATCACAGATATGGTAAACAAGGCCCTCTCTGCGAACAACCTTTCTGACGCGTATATCCGTTTGACCATAACACGGGGCGTCGGCGAGCCAGGCCTGAAATTAACAGGCAAAATCAACCCGAACATCATAGTTCTCGCCAGGCCTCTCCCCCAAGATATCAGGGAGAAACGGGAGAAAGGAGTGAGAGCTGCAGTTACCGAAAAACACGTCCGATGCACGCGTGATGTCCGCTGCCGCGTTAAAACAACCAACTATCTAATGAACGCCCTCGCCAAACTCGACGCAAAGGATCAGGGATTAGATGAATTAATCCTTCTCAACGAGAAGGGTTTTGCAGCCGAGTTCTCGTCAGCCAACTTGTTCATAGTCTCGGACGGCAAGCTTTACACACCGCCCTTCGAAGCCGGCATCCTCCCAGGAGTTACGCGGGAGACCGTGCTCGAGCTTGCCGTTGAACTGGGAATAGAATCATTCGAAGAGAACATATCAGTCGACCAACTTTACTCTGCCGAAGAAGTCTTCAAGTCGAGTGCAATCCAGGGAGTTATACCCGTCGTGGAATTGGACGGCAAACCCGTGGGAGATGGGAAACCAGGGGAAACAACCAGAAATATTCTGCGGGAATACATCGAACTCGTTGAAAGGGGCGGAAACTAGGCGAATCAAACCCCTTCCGCCACTCTCATCCTGACCGGCTCGTATCCCCTCCCCGAAAGAGTTCCGTGAACATCACCCTCAAAATCCTTGATGGTGAACACGTAGACTATGCTCCCTGCCGCCACGTTCCAGTACGCTGGGACGCCCTCCTTGCGCAGGCTTTCCGTAAGCTCACATACTCTGCGCATCTCAGGTTTTATGACGTCGAAGCCTACTTCCCGGAACATCTTGTGGACTCTTTTCGCGTCGAACTCCATGACCTCCAGGACTCCCAAGAAGTCGCCTTCAGCCAGAGCCTCAGATACATCCACGATTTTCCCGTCGGCTTCTTTGCGCCTTGCCGGATACTCTGGGTGTTTCACGACCGCCTTATGGATGTCGTCTGCCTTAAACCTCGGCAAATCAAAAGACACGCCGAAGATTCTCAAGTCCCTGAATTCCTCTGGCTCCGCAATCCTCTTGAACGAATCAGAGTGAACATCATATATGCTAAGCCCCCCAAGAACGCTCCTGTATGCTGTCTCGCTTCCCAATCGGGCGAACCCAAGCAACTCTGCGTCAGACAATCCAAGCCCGAATAAGCCGTCCAAGGCCTTAACCAATGCCGCGGCGCCGGAGTCGCTGCTCCCAGACTTTACGTCACGGTTCACAGACTCGACAATCACACCTCCGCCGTAACCCGCCCTATTCTTCATAGATGATACAATAGCGTGCATACCCTCACCCCTAAGCCCCGTTAAGGGCTCGCCGTCCACAGTGAACGAATCCCCCGAAGCCTCGGAAACGCTCGTCTCGGTGCGAACACCCCCCTCCACGTCAGTCACCGCGAAACTCGCGCTCGAATGAAGACTCCTCCTGCTCTCCCCATATCCTTCCGCGAAAACAACAGGCAACCCCGGAAACGCTCGAGCCACGGCGCCCCTCACCTTCTTCTCCCCAGGGGGTTTTCGTCCATCCCGCACATCCCCACATACTCTCCGGCTCTCCCATGAAAGTCGGAGCCCCCAGTAACCTTCAAGCCCAGGGCGCGGGCCGCCCCCTCAAGAAACTTAACCTGCTCCGGCGTATGACTCGGGTGATAAGCCTCAAGGCCTGCAAGCCCCACCCTCTTCAGATCCCGGAAAACAGCCATCAACTCGCGTTCCCCGAGAATGTGCAAGTCATTTTCGTCGTCTAATACGTGGGCGATAACCGGTTCGCCTCTCGCGACGGCAAGAAGCCGCACCGCCTGCTTGGTCTGAATCCTCTCCCTGCGAGTGTACCTCTTCAAGACACGCTGAAGCTTCTCCCACAACTCCCCTTCTGTCCCTGATACCCCCTCCCTGCGAACTATCTCCTCTACTAAGCCGGCATTCCTCTCGTCGGCAAGCAAAAGCTTTGGCACCCACTCCCGTATGTTCGGCTGACCCCTGTCTACAACGTAGCGCAACTCGTCAGAAATAAAAACCGGCTTACGGCACTCACCAGCCATATGCTCCAAAAGCTGGATTGATCTCTCGCCCATGCCCTTCTGGACGCCTCTCACAAAACGCAGAGTAGCGGAAAACGCGGTGTCGCGAGGGTTCATGTTGTAGCCGAGCACGTGAATCTTAAGCGGTTTGGCGTCATCTTTGCGCCTGTAATCCGTCGACAATTCGACGCCGGGAACAACAGTGAGCTCAGGATATATGCTGTCTCTCGCCCGCTCAACATCCCTTATTCCCTCAACGGTATCATGGTCAACGACGCCGACGACCTTAACTCCTCCTTCTTTCGCGCTTGTTACAACTTCGTCTGCAGAGTTCGCCTCCCCGTGGCTCGCCCGCGTGTGAACATGCAAGTCTACCG
This sequence comes from Candidatus Altarchaeota archaeon, assembly GCA_043822165.1. Taxonomy (GTDB): domain Archaea; phylum Altiarchaeota; class Altiarchaeia; order IMC4; family SCGC-AAA252-I15; genus SCGC-AAA252-I15. The sequence goes on along the minus strand of JBDRCA010000079.1, from coordinate 2,317 downwards.
CGAACACTTTCTGGACTCCGCCTCGGGACTTTTGCCTTACAACCATCGCAATTAATAATTGGGGGCCGCGATAAAATAAAGCAAATGAAAGCAGCCATCTTCGACCTGGACGGGACGCTCATCGACTTGTTTGAAGTGCACTTGAGGGCGTTTAAGGAACTCGTGAGGAAACACTCCGGCTTAGAGTTCACAAGAGAAGACCTGGTTGCAGGATACGGATTGAGAGGTGAGGAAATCGTGGAATCATTCCTCGGGAAAAACGAAGTCCACGACGTCGACGTAGGAGAACTAACCAAGGAGCGTGTTAGTCTCGCGGAGAAGGGTGCGGGTGAGGCGCTGGTTTTGCCGGGGGTTTTGGAGCTTTTAGCCAAGCTTAAGTCTGGCGGAGTGCGGCTTGCGGTCGGCACGAGCGCGCGCCGGTCGATGACTATCAGGGTTTTGGAGGCGGCGGGTTTGGCCGGCTTCTTCGACGCAGTCGTCGCCATAGACGACGTTAGTCGCGGCAAGCCTGCGCCGGACATTTTCCTCAAGGCTGCTGGAAAGTTGGGCGTCGCCCCGGCAGACTGCGTTGTATTCGAGGATTCGCCTTACGGCATACGTGCTGCGAAGGCTGCGGGCATGAAATCCGTGGCAGTACTACATGGCAGCCAGACGCCGGATGAACTGGAAAAATCGAAAGCAGACTTGACGCTTAAGTCCCTAGAAAATGCAAGCCTTGAAGCGCTTGAAAGCTTGCTCTAACAGATATAACCTACTCAAAATCCTATATTCTAGTTGTTATGTCACCTGGTACTGTCACCTTGAAACAGACTGTTGGCAGCGAATTGGCGAGGATGGCGGCTGAAAAAATGGGCGGTAAATCACCCGGCGGCCTGGATGTCCTGGAAGCTAAAACTAGGGCGTTGGCTGTTTTAAGCGACCGTGAGGGTGTTAACGTTAGCATGCACGGTCGGGCGCAGGCATTAGTTGAGCCTTCCGCGGCCAGACGCGTCCACGAGCTTGAGGAGGCGGTTGCCGGTTCTCCAGCGGACTCTGGTCTAAAAGCAGAGCTTACTCGGTGCAGGGACGCTGCGAGGGATGATGCGGGATACTTCCTGATTGACGAGGATCCGGTGCGCGCTGAATTGTTCAGGGGTCTGAAGTCTAAGGGCTGGCCTGTCCAAGAGTACTGGCCTGTCGGCACTCAAGGCGAAGTCGGGGAATTGTATGTTAGCCCCCGGCTCGGGGAGAGGCAGGAGAAAGTTAATCCTGCGACAATCCCGTACTCCCAGAGGCTGGGAGACCAGGCGTCCTGCATGGAGCTTATGGGGCGTCTACACGGCGAGGAGCAGATTATGCACGGTCACCCTCACGGCGGAAACCTGCTTAAAGACTCGGATGGAGGATGGGTCATTCTTGATGCGAAGCGCTCTGAGAAAAAACAACTGAATTGGGCTGACCCTGAAAACGTTTTCCAGGCGTTTCAGAGGGACTACGTGATGCTTGGGAGAAACCTCTATCAGGCTGGCATAAGACGCGAGGATTTGCAGGGGATGGCTGACGCGATGGTTAAGCAGTATCCCGTCGATGACGGGAAGGGCGTCGCCGGATTAATTCACGGCGAATTCACGCGCCAACACGACTTCTACGCTTTGACTGACGAGTTCACCGGCCAATTGAAGGCCGACCCTGGGCTTGCACGGCACAGGGAAGTCCTACAAACCCTTATCACCACAACCGGCGCAGGAAACCTTCATTTTCCACATGCGGAAAAGACATTGGACGCCTTTGAGGCGGTTATCCAGGGAAAAACAAGCACGCAATCGCCCAGAGACGAGCTTTCAGGCATATACAGTGAACTGGGTTTCACGGACGACAAGCTTACTCCCCCGGCGGTTGAAGCATGGCAGTACCTCAAAGAAAGGCTGGGGGAATTCAGGGACTCTCACCCGGAGTGCGCGTCGATTCTCTCCGACAGGGACCGCATAAAAAGTTTCATGCCGAAGGCAGTCGTCTACGCCACGCACGAACCAGTCCCCAGGGAAAAATAATCCCCTCTATCTGCCGCCTGATTCCGTCTTCTCCTTGATTCTGTCTTTCGCGACCTCGAGGAATCCGAGCATCTCAAAGTAAGTGAGGTTTTCCTTCTCCCAGTCAACGGATAAAACTCCCTTGTCTTTTTCACCCTTCAACTCGACCGTGACAACAAGCTTCTCGGTCATATTGCATCACCTAATACATTATTTTAAATGCTTTATTGATATACTTTAAGGGATTTCATGGACGCAAGGTCTGTGCTTAAGGAAAAAGGGGCCCTGGTCGAACCAGTCATCGAAAA
>JBDRCA010000078.1:0-7811 GCA_043822165.1 Candidatus Altarchaeota archaeon | reverse complement strand
TATCCTCAACAGTCTCACCGGGAAAACCCAACATACCATACGCTCTTGTTTTAATACCCTCTCCCTTACAGGTTTTGAAAGTTTTTATTATTATCTCATCTGATATGTCTTTTCCAATCTCTCTGCGCCGCTCTTCCGAGCCGGTTTCAACGCCTATTGACATATACCATAAACCGCTTTTTTTCATGTTTTTCAAAAGTTTTCGGTCTATAAGATCAGCGCGCGTCGTGCACGCCCACCTTACTTTTATCTTCTCCTTTATCATAATATTAATCAATTTTTCAACGTATTCTCTGTCTTGCGTGAAGACATCGTCTATGAAGTCTATTTGTTTCCCCACAAACCTCTTCAGCTCCTGGATAACGTCTTCGAGCGGCCTTAACCTGAATTTTGAGCAGGATATTGCGCAGTAGCTGCATGTGTGTGGGCATCCTCGTGATATGTTCAGGGGTGTGTGAGCGTATTTGTTTTTGAATAATTCTCTTTTAGGGGTTGGTATGTCTCGCGCTATCAAGGTTTGTTTTTCACCGATTATCTCTTCCCCATCTTTCAAACAAACCAACCCATTCATACTACCTAACTCTTGTTTTTTCACGAGCAACTCCACCAGACGCTGAAAAGAGTAATCCCCCTCCCCTAAAAGGCCATAATCCGCGTCAAGGGAAAAAACAACTCCTGGATCATGGGTTATGTGAGTTCCGCCAACCACGATATTGGTTTCACCCTGCCTGCGAAGAACCTTGATTATCTCAAGAACATGGGGTAGCGCAGCAGATAAAACACTCACTCCAACAGCAACTGGTGCTTCCCTGCTTACAATACGAGCAACATCCTCAACACTCTCATCCTTACAGCACATGTCGATGCAGCGAACACTAATGCCTGAAGAATCCAAAACTTCCCCGATACAGGCAAGACCTAAAGGCAAAGCCTCGCCTCCAACACCCCCGTCAACGGGAGGATTAATCAATATGACGTCAACCACGACCACCACCCAGAATACTGGAAGTGACCCCCCTCACAGGTAACTCTTATCCCCCTCAACACCCTGAAGATTGCTGACTTCATCTCTGCGCAAGGCATCCCAATAAGAACCATATCGCTCCTTCAATTGATGCTCAATAGACCGTGACTCTTTAACACTTCTCTCAACATGCGCCTTCTCTATGAACTCACTTTTCTCGGAAACAGCGTAATCCCCTGCCATCCTCAAAATACCCCCAAGATCCCGAAGACGCAAGGTTAAACCCTCCTTCACGTTGTCGAGGTTGCGAGCCATCTTCTTGGACACATCAATAATCATTTCAACGGAATCCATCTTGGCGTGAGGTATCCTCCCATCCTTTATTATCTCCTGGGTTATGAACTGAGCGACCTTGAACCTGTTACTGTCAGTATCCGCCATACTAGTCTCAAGCAGTATCTCATAGCCGTTCCCGATGATCCTTGAGCGAAGCGGAGGGAGAATCTCCCGGACCTCCCGGATGTTGCATGCTCCAACAAACAAGAAATCACACGGAACAGCGTCGACTTTCACCGAGGCGCCAGACGACTGCGGGTTCCTACCCACAATCGGGAACTTTCTCTCCTGCATGGCGGTCAGAATATACGTCTGCAAGGCCCCAAGGTGAGGGAGCTCGTCTATGAACAAGACCCCCTCATGGGCCTCGTGTATGGCTCCCGCAACCACCCTGAGATACGCTGGCGTCCCAATCTCCGGGTGACTCCCGTACGGGTCATGGCGGACATCACCCAAAAGCTCAGTCTCAGAGGCGCCTGTCGCCTGAACAAACATGCTGCGATTCAACGGAATCAAACTAACATAACGTTTAGCCTTCCTGTCCGCCCGCAACATGCTAATAGCCTCAGAATCCAAAACCCGGATAGTATTGTCTGGAAGCCTCTGATAAACGAGCATCTCCTCTTCCCCCTCACGGTTAATCCGGGTTGCGTGAACCTCCCTCTCAGGTTCGTGGGGGTGGGCGTCCACGACTTCAGTGATAATGTCGCTGTAAAGATTGGCTCGCCTACTTTGGCTTATCTTCTTGCGCTTGTCTTCACCGCACCGCGGACAAACTCGCTCTATTGCGTCGCTCACGTTTCCGCAGACGATGCACCTGAAACCCAGCATTTCAGAAACGTATGTTGGAACGTCGTCGGCGTTAACAATCCTGCCGTATTCAGGAACCTTGTTCTTCTCCCTTTCTATTTCATCCCCCCTAAGTATTTTAATGGAGGGCCGGTTAGGGTTGTTGGGATTGTCTATGACGATGACCTCTTCAGTGGGCTTTGGAAGCAGGTCTGCCATGGCATTGGCGAGCATGGATTTTCCTATGCCCGGAGGCCCAACAAGAAAAAGATTTCTTTTCTGTTTGACTGCGAGTTTTACTTTCTCCACGGCAGTCTCCTGACCGATAATCTGGTCGAGGAGAAGTGTCGGCGTCTTGATGTCTTTCGTCGACTCAATAACCCCCCAGTCCATAACGTATAGTCTTTACGTACTGGAGGATAAAAAAGAAAACCTATTTCACCAAAGTCCCGTGGAATTCAACGTCAGTAAAAACGCCGGAAGAGGGTATGTCGTCTATGAACTCAACCCTCTCCAACAAGACCTTGACGACTTCACCTTTCGCTTCGACCGAAATCTCGACGGAAACGGTTTCAGGCTCCTTGGTGTTGAATTCAGCTATTACGCTCGTATCCTCCAACGCACCAGAAACCGTCCCGTAACAAGTCTCTCTATCCATCCTGTCAGGTCCGCCGATGCCTACAGGCTCGAAGACAAAGTCCACAACGTCAAGCCGTCCAATAGGTACTCCGTCATACTTGACGATGCCGCTTCCGCTGTGAACCGTCTTTGAGTCTAGCTCCATCCTAGCGTTACTTACTCTCCTTATCCGTTATTATATTCACCTTTTTGGCGTCAGACACTGCGGACTTGTTGACTCCGACAATATACTCAACCCTGCTCTTGCTCGCAGCATCCACAAGCCTCTGGGTTATAATACCATCAAAGACGACGTACTTGGGCTGGACATCGCTCAAACTGTTCACCAAATCCTTAATCTCGATTTCAGTTATCACGTTCATGTCCTTGTCATACAACCTCGCCGACAACTTCCCTTTAATAGCTGAAAGCTCGTCCAAAAGAGCGCCGGTAACGTCCGGAGACGCGGGCTTGCCGCCCCTCGGTTTTTGGGCTGGGGCCGCCGCGTAATCCTTCTTGAAGTCGTTCTTGGGTGAGTTGTTTCCTTTCTCCTGTTTTGGAGGCAGTTTCCTGCGCAAAGCCATAATAACCTCCTTTTTGCTCAACTCCTCGACCTCCTTTCCGGAAGGCGCCTTTGCAATGAAGTCAATGTCTGCGACAGCCAAAAGCTCCTTTAGGATGATTTCCCCTCCCCGGTCACCGTCAACGAAGACAATAGTCGTCTTAGTCTTGCTTACCTCTGAAACCGCCTTAGGAATGCTCGTGCCTCCAACAGCCAAAACATTCTTTATACCATGCTTCAAAAGAGTCAGAACATCCGCCCTTCCCTCGACCAAGATCACGCTCTCCACGATATCCAAACCCGGACCCGCAGGCAAACCATTATACGTCGTAATCTCGCTCAACTGAACAGACTTCTTAACTTCATCCGTAAGCTCGGTGCTCTCAGGAATCTCCTCATCCATAAGCCTCTTCAAAAGACCCTTAGCACGCTCAATCATGACTTTCCGTCTCTGATTCCGAGCGTCCTCGATGTTTTTAACGAGTATTTTAGCGTTGCAGGGACCCACACGGTCGACACCCTCTACCGCAGCCGCGATAATGGAGGTCTCAACCATGTCAAGGCTTGAAGGAACGATGACAACTCCGATGGATTTGCCCCCCTTAGCCTTGATGTCAACTTCAATCCTGCCTATCCTCCCTGTCTTCTGGAGGTCACGGAGCTCTAACTCCTCTCCTAAAAGACCTTCGGACTGGCCGAATATTGCTCCGACGACGTCTGGTTTCTCCACGACGCCGTCGATTGTTATGTCTGCATAGATATTGTATTTAATTGTATCAGCTGGCGCTTTGGCCATAATTACCACCTCAATTTTTTTCTAATGCCGCACCAACTAATCAAGAAGTCAATGTACTTTGCGCACAGTGTACCCAACCAACTCGAGATGTTCGTTCAAATGATTGATAATCTTGATTGTGATGCAACGATAAATGTTAACTTGTATCTAATACAACATATTCAAATAAAAGCTTAAACTACGCTTAACTTGTTCAAAAAATCCTCCCTTAACGCGTTTTTCACTAAAATCATTTTTTTATGGGAGCGTTGGCCAGATACTAACTCGCAGTCCCCGAAGGCTTTTTTGAGAAGCCTTAAGAGGTGTTCGTTCGCTCTTCCGTTTTGGGCTGGCTTTTTGACTGAAATCCTGAGAATCCCATCTCTAAGCGCTATCTCGTCTCTCTTTGCGTTGGCTGACACCTTAACGCTTATCAAAACACCTTCAGGGGTCCGAGTTATCCACCCTCCCCCATCAATCATCCTATGGTGTTGGCTCTGATTACATCCTCTAGAACTTTGAGGAACGTCTTCTCGTTTTCCTTCGTCAGTGGTACGACGTTTCCGTCCTCGATTCTAAGGTCGTTATTGTCTGCCACCACAACAAGCGCCCGTGACACGGGGACGCCGTATATCTTCTGCAGTTCCTCGTTATCGTTCATATCGCTTATTATGTCGTCTAAAACATCCATCCGGATTCCCACGCGATCCGGGTTAATCCTTATTTCTTCCTCTTTCTTATCAGCCATTTTAACACCTCGAAAAATATCGAGACTTTTCTTGCGTTACTATTATTAGAGTACCTATATAAAACAAGAATCAACACCTCAACGAATTCATGTGCTCGACGCTCTTTTTTATGTGGCTAGCCGATGCCACATCGCTTCTGTGCCACAATGCACCCCCCTTTATCGCAGAAAGCCCCTTAAGCGAGTTTTCTCTCGCAGCCTCTATGGAGTCTCCAAGGCCTACGCAGGCTACTGCACGCGATTTCAGGGAGTGTATTCCGTCTTCACGGATTTCCATGGATCCTGGATATACTCTTATTGCGCCGCCTGTTTTTTCGACTAGTTCATATGCGCCATTCAAGTCGACGATGCCGCCCACTTCTTTTTCCGCGACTTTTCTAGGATATTTTTTGTCGAATCCACCGTAAGTTGGCGGGACCTTGTAGGTGACGACAGTTGCTTTGGGCTTCATCTTCACCTTCTTTAGTTTTCCCTCAAGCATTGCATAGCACACGTCCACGAAGTCGGAGTCCAACCCTACCATAACGTTCATGCATTCTGGGTCGCCTGGCCGCGAGTTTATCTCAAGAATCTTCGGCTCTCCTTTAGTATGCATGAAAGCAAAATAGAACGGCATCCCCAAAAGCCCTTCGTTTCTCTCGTCTCCGCGAAGCCTTGCGAAAATCTTCCATGCGACGGCCTCCCCCATCTCCCTGTCCCTCGCGCTCATAAACGGGAGCTTGTCCGAGGTGTCGCTGTATGAGCCCATTCCTCCCGTATTCGGCCCTATGTCTCCGTCGAAGGCTCTCTTGTAGTCTCTGGTGTCCGGCAGCGGCACCAAGGTTTTCCCGTCGCAGAAGGCTTGGAAGCTTGATTCTTCACCGTTGATTTTCTCCTCGATTATGGTGGCGCCTGACTCGTAGTTTGAGCGGAAGTATTCGAGGAAGTCTTTTTGTGTGTCGTAGTGGTCTCCCCACACGCCGACTCCTTTGCCGAAGCCGGGTTTGTCGGGTTTGACGACGACTTGGTGGTCGAGTTCTTCGAACCAGTTGATTACGTTTTTTTCGACGTCTGCGTATGACCCGTTTTTTACGGGGTCGAATGCCTTGTATCTTGGGTTTGCGGTAGGATAACATTCGTCGAGCAGTATCCGTTGGGCTAGCTTGCTTTCCTCGATTGCGTATTCCCTGGTCGGGCAAAGCATTGTTATGCCTGTTTTCTCATAGACTGTGTCTCTTACGCCTGCGATTATCGGGGCTTCAGAGCCGACTAAGCCGAACTCGATTTCGTTTTTGTGTTTCGCCGCGAATTCCGCGATTTTTTGGACAGATAAGTCGGGTATGATGGCGTGTTCTTTTGCGTGTTCGGCGTTGAACGGGTTCTTTTGCTTGTCTGCTATGTAAAGGTCTACGTCGTGGCTGCTTCTCATAAGCGCGTCCACCATGGATGCTGCCCGCGACCCGTAGCTTACCACTAATACTCCAACACTCATGTTAGATGAGATAATTATGAGCGTGTTTTTAAAAAATCATTTCCTCCTCGCGAGGAGGATGCCCCCCAGCAACAGGGCGGCAATAATTATCGTGCCGGTGTTGCTTGGCTTCTCGGCTGGCTGGTTCGCTAGGATGTTGCCTGTTATTACCTCTCCCGCGTTTTGTGTTGTCGTCTTAACTATTGAGGTCGTTGTTAGCGTGGTGGTCTCGGGCTTAAGTGTTGTTGTTTCTTCAATGCTTATGAAGTGGGCGAGCTTTGTCGTGGTCGACGTCGAGGACGTGGTCTGTGTAACCGTCGTTGTCGTGGACGTTGTGGTGGGGGCAACCTGGCTTTCCTCGACCGTCAGCTTCACCTGTTTGTGGGGATATCCCTGGGCCATGACGAGCAGGCGGTATTCTCCCGGTTCGTCTAGGCTAAGGTTTATTCCGCCGTCTTCTCCGGCGTGTACTGTGAACAGTTTTTCAAGTCTTGAATTCCTAACCTCGACGGTAACGTCCTCTACGGTTTCTCCGGTTCTCTTGTCCATCAGAGCGAATCCGACAGGTTTGCCGCTCGTGATTGTTAATTCTTTTCCGCTGGACGCCTCTGTGACGTCTCCCGTGAATGAGACATCCCTCTCCTTCTTGGCTTTGCCGGTGTCCGGACATACGTCTTCGAAGCTTTTGTGCACTGGTTTAGTTCCCCAGGCTCCGTAGGCGTAGCCGACGACTTCTCCCTCTTGGGCGCAGTAGTGCCCGTCAAAGGAGTTCAAGTCCCCGTTCCAGCAGGTGTCTCCCGCATCCCATCCAACGGGCATGTAACTCCAAGCTCCTTGGTTTAAGACGTGGAAGCTCCAGTATTTTTCCGTGTTGCAGTAGCAGTCATCCGACGGGCAGCCAGTGCCGTTTATGCCGCACAGCCCGTGACCCCAGACTCCGCCGTCACTCCAAGCGATGTTAAGGCTTGTCTTTTCCATGAGTTGGTAGCCGTCTGTTCCGGCAGGGGTTTCGATGCATTCCGTTGTTACTGCCCCGTCCGGGAATTCTACTACTACTCCTACGCGCACCGCGGATGCGGTGAGCACCATACCCATAATCATTATGATCCCTAATATCTTCTTTTTCAATTCCATTTTTAATCCAAAGTTGGATAATTTATCCAACTTTTTATATTAATACAACATAATAATATAAAAATGAACACTTATTCGTGGACTTCTTGGATGCTTCTTGCCATGAGCATCGCGGTTCTCACGTATAATCCCCTGTATCATCTGCTTCTCTTTGCTGCCTTGATGGTCTTGTCAATAAAACACAATATCCCAGTCACACGGATAATCCTGGCTGGAGTGTGCTTTGGGTTGCCGCTTTTTATGATAAACATACTATTCGTCCACCACGGGGAAAACACAATATTTGAAATACCGTCGAAAACAACTATCTTGGGGAAAATCATCCCATTATCCGCGATATCCGGCCCAGTAACACTTGAGAGCGTCGCGGCAGCTGCAATATTCATGCTAATCCTCGTAAACATGCTGCTTGTTTTCTCCATATACAACAACCTC
>JBDRCA010000077.1:0-3213 GCA_043822165.1 Candidatus Altarchaeota archaeon | reverse complement strand
CACGATAGTGTTCAGGTATGAGTCGGAATGGTTTATGCTTGGGGCGCTCATCAGCTCATTGAGCGTCTTGGCCTTGTTTTTGTTTTTCGCCAAGGATTATTTCAGCGGCCGCGAGAAGGTCTGACGCGACGAAATCGGGTTGCACGGAGTATCTGCCGTCGCGGCCTGCGTAGCCGGTTTCCACGAGAATTGTCGTCAACCCTATCTTTCTCCCGCACTCGATGTCAGAAGTCGCATCGCCTATGAAATACGAGCCCTTAGAGGATATATCGAGTTCTTTCATGGCCTTTTCTAGGAGGGCTGTCCCGGGTTTCCTGCACGGGCATCCGTCGTCGGGGTGGTGGGGGCAATAGTATATGCCGTCGAGTTCCACGCCTTCTTTTTCGAGCATAAACCTTATTTTGTCGTGGATTACGTTCAATGTTTTTTCCGTGAACATTCCGCGGCCGACTCCGGACTGGTTCGTGACGACAACCAGCTTGTATTCAGAACAGGAAAGTCTTTTCAGCGCAGCCACAGAATTAGGGAAAAACTCTATTTCATCCTGGTTGCTTAGATAACCTACTTCTTTTATGATGACCCCGTCCCGGTCCATGAAGACAGCCTTACTCATCTTTCATCCGCGATATGATGTCGCTGCTCGAGTGGCCAGTGTCCGGGATCAACACTACTTTGCCGCCATAGGACTCAACGATGCTGCGTTCCGGGATGTCCTCGAGCCCGTAGTCTCCCCCCTTGACGTGAACGTCCGGTTTTAGCTCCTCAATAAGAGAGTCCGGCCTGAGCTCGTCGAAGACGACGACGTAGTCAACCGAAGAAAGAGCCGCCAACACTTCAGCGCGCTCATCGGCGGTGATGAGCGGTCGCTTGGCCCCCTTTAGTTTAGCAACTGATTCATCGGAGTTCACTGCGACTATGAGGCACTCACCCAGCTTCCTCGCGGCATTAAGGTACCTCACGTGACCGACGTGGAGGATGTCGAAGCAACCGTTCGTGAAGATAATCTTTTTGCCTGAAGAACGCAAGGAACCGGCAACCATCTTTAGCTCCCCCCTCGATACGACTTCGCCCATCCTATTTATTCCCCGCCAGAGACTTCCCCCATAATCTCCTCCAGCGTAACCGTTGCAGTACCCATCTTCCCCACCACGACGCCAGCCGCATAATTCGCAAGATGGGCGGCATCAGAAACCCCGGCACCGCACGCAAGACAAAGAGCCAAAACACTCGTCACAGTATCACCGGCCCCCGTTATGTCAAAGACCTCGCGGGCGTGAGCAGGAATATGGGTGACGCCCTCTTTTTCGAACAAACTCATTCCCCTCGCACCCCTTGTCACGAGAACCGCCCTGCAGTCGAGCTCGGATAGAAGCCTTGCTCCGGCGGCCATCACGCTCTCCTCATTTGCCTGCCTTAAGTTGCAGGCCGCGCAAGCCTCGTGTTCGTTGGGCGCGATAACAGTTACGCCCGCGTAAGAGGGGAAATGATCAATCTTGGGGTCGACGACGACGGGGATTCCGGAAGCCTTCGCGGCAGGCAAAAGCCAGCCTAAAAGCTCGGCAGACACTACGCCCTTGCCGTAGTCTGATACCGCCAGAGCGTCAACCTCAGGGAGGATTTTTTCGAGGTAAGACTTCATTTCGGCTAAAACTGCGTCACCGACTGGTTTGCGGTCCTCAGTGTCCACACGCACAACATGCTGGCTCTTGGCGATAATCCGGGACTTAAGCGTCGTAGACCTGCCCCCGTCAACCACGACACCATCGGCGACAACGCCTTTCTCCCGCAGCAGACCGGAGAGCTCAGTTCCGTGAGCGTCTTTTCCGATGACTCCGATGACGTGGACTTTCGCGCCTAGTTCTGCCAGGTTGTTGGCGACGTTTCCCGCACCTCCCGGCATCCTGGTGCGCCTGGTCGCGGAGACGACGGGCACGGGAGCCTCGGGTGATATCCGTGATACTTCACCCCAGAGGAACTCGTCGAGCATAAGGTCTCCGACTACTAGAATCGTCTTTTCAGGGAAACCGGACATGATTTTTTCGTAGTTCACTTTTCACCCTCCTTCAGGAACGTGTAGAGGAGCGGTATGGTGTGTTCGTGGGCGCCGAGTATTTCTATGGGTTTTCCGCCGGGGCGCGCCAATACGTTTTCGTGGGCCCGGTATTGGCGTATGAAGTCCATGTTCACGCACGTAAAGTCTGAAAGCTTGCCTCCGAGGTTTCTGGTAAGAGATACCGCCTTCAAGAATACTTCGGGGAGTATGACCGCCGAGCCAACGTTTAAGTATACGCCTCCGCCGGAGAGTCTGCCTATCATTGCAGAATACAAGCGGAAGTCAAGGTGGGTGGCCCTGCCCGCCGCCGCAGGATCAAATGAGGGGTGAGCGTGTATTATGTCGGTCCCAAATGCGACGTGGACCGTTACCGGAATGTTTTTTTGCGCGCAATTTCCGAGAAGACTATACTTTAGGTGCTTGGGATTCTCTTCAAGGATTCTCCTGGCAACCGATTCCCCGAAACCCAACCCGGACTCGTCTCCGGCAGACACCGCATTGTTTATGAACTCCCCGGTCTCCCTGACGAAACCGAAACACCCGTCTTTTATGCTCTCGCAGACGTCTTCGCTGGTCTGCCCGAAAAGCGCGACTTCAGTGTCGTGAATGCAGCCGCCGCCATTCAAGGCGACATGAGAGACGAAACCATCATCCATCAAGTCAATCAATAAAGGGCTTAAACCGCATTTTATGACGTGCGCACCAAGAGCCCACACGACGGGCTTGCCCTTCAACTTGGCGGCCTTGATGGCTGATGCCACACGCCTTATGGACGCGCCCGAAAGAATATCCGGCACACAAGACAGATTAGACGCGAACCCGCCGGGCCTTGCGAAATCACCGACAGAAACCTTGCTCTTGCGCTCTTTTATCGAGTATAGTTTCGCCTTTTTCAGGTCAACCGGCTTCAAGTTAGTCCCCATAAACCCTTAATCACCCGCATGATTGATTTAGTAGAATATTTAAATACACACACTAAAAAGTTAATGCAGAGTGTTTTTCGATTGGAGATGGATGTTAGAGACGCTATCTGGATAGCTTCTGCCTTAGCAATGGCGGGCACATACTATGTCTTGCACACTAAGAGACAGAAGGCAAAGACCGTCGACATAGTGGAGCTTGAATATGACAGGCATTGTAGAAGGCTTGAGTTGACGATT
>JBDRCA010000076.1:0-19629 GCA_043822165.1 Candidatus Altarchaeota archaeon | reverse complement strand
CCTATTGGAGGAGGGGAGCCGTCTACTGTGACGGTTCCTTGGTAGTATTCAGGGATTTGGGGGAATGCCTGGGCATTTCCAATCAACAATACTACAAAAATTAAAGATATTGTCTTATTTGTCATTCCAGCCCTCTTCTCGCTTTATGCTCTTAGTCCCAGTCTGTTATGCAGTCGCTTCCTTCTGGTAGTACCATGTTTACGAGTACTACTGCTAGGCTGACTACGATTAGTCCTACTATTACGTGTATTACTGCTTCTTTGGCTGCTGTTCTTGTTTTGCTGTTGTCTGCGCTTGTTATCCAGGCTATACCCATTACTACTATCATTACGGCTGCGAGTCCTGATGCTATGTAAATCAGGAGGTCGTAGACGTTTTGTAGGGTGTTGCAGATGTTTGTTTGCGCTTCTGCTAGGGCTGTGTTGTTAGACGTGTTCTGCGCGCTAGCAAATCCGGTCATCAGGATTAGCATAAATCCCACTATTATCTTCCGATTCAAATTCATTTTATCACCAAATTTCGTATAATATCTAATACATTAGTATATAAAAATGAATACTATTCAATATAAATATGCATAATATTGAATATCGTATGTTATTTAAATAAAAAACACCAAATAATATCTGGAAAAATAAAAAAACACTCACGTAATTTTTAATACCAAATACAATAACTAAAGAACATGAAACTGGATAACCTAGACCTAACCATCCTAAAAAACCTCCAAGAAAACGGAAGAATGAGCTTCCGCGAACTCGGGAGGAAACTCGACGTCCCCCACACAACCGTGTTCACGCGCGTCGAACGACTGAAAAAGAAGGGCGTCATAAAAAAATTCGCAGCTCTCCTTCACCCCCACGAACTGGGGGGCCAGATAAACCTAATTGTCCTGGATGCGCCGCCCAGCGAATCCAAGGGAATCGCGAAAAAGATTGCTGAACTGGACGAGGCGAAAAAGGTATTCAGGACCTACGACGGTAAAGTCATCATAAAAGCGGTAGTCCCGTCGAATTCACCCGAGAAGGGACTGGAAGACTTTCTGACAAAACTTGACGGACACCACTTCACGCTCTACACGATAAACGACATAGTGAAGTTCGACCACATAGTCCACGAAGACATACTCAAATAAACTCTACTTTATTATCTTATACGGCACTGAATCAAACTTTAAAGCATCCTGTTCTCCGACTACCGACTTTCTCTGCCGGTCCTTCTCCCGCATCTCCACCGCGATAAACTTCGGAGTTATCAAAACCTCACGCCTCCGAAGACCCCTGACATCCATGCTCCTGTACGTGCAGATGAAATAAGGCATGAACAAAACACCCCTCGGACTCACTGAAACAGCCGTGAAAATACTCTTCAAAAGAGACGAAATACTCCCTGAACTATACTTTATCTTGTCGACCTTAAGCTTCAAACCCGAAACCATCTTTATGACCAAAAACTTCTTCAAGTCGTAAATACCCCCATAAAGATGAGGCATGTTAATAGAGGCGACGACAGCCGTGTCCTCATCAGGAGCCTCAAGATGCGGCAGATTCCTCTTAATATCCCCCGCAGACGTGCCCATAACATCATGGACAAACAAGGTCACCAAATCAAAAACCTCCTGAACCACGAAAACAAGAATGTTAACAGTATCACGAATCGTATTATTGTGCGGGAAAAAACCCTTCCTCTCATACTTCTTTATTACACCCTTAGCCTCCAAAATAGCCAGGAACTTATCATCCAAATGCTTGAACGGAAGCTCACCATGCTCCAGCAAATCTGTCAACTGCTCTCTAGCCTCCTCAGGCAGGTCGAGAATGTCTTTCAAAATAGGCGAGCTTTCGACTGAGTAGTCTGTTGATCCTGTTTTCCTTCTTTTTCTCAGGTAATAAAGGTCTGCGTTGTTGAGGTTGACGAACAGGAAGTCGTCGTGTTCTACTTTCCCGAATGCTTCTCCTTCAAGGTGGACGTCGCTTGACACGGTGACCTTGAACATGCCTACTGGAGCGTATTTTGTCTCTACTTCCTCTATCTTCTCTTGGATTCCTCCGATGATTAACCTGGGTTTCTTCTTCTTTGACCGGAAGTATTCTAAGACTTCCTCTCTTTTCTTGCTTGGGATGAAGATGTGGTCTTCCCCCATGAATCTTTTCTCGGTTAAGCCGGATTTCACCATGAAGTCTCGTATTGATTCCTCAAGCTCTCCTTGCCTTGATTCGATGCTTTCTACGATCTGGAACCTGTTTATGAGGCTTATCGGCTTTCCTCGTGCGTAGTCTATGGCTTCGCCAGTGAAGTCGGAGATGGTTATCAAGGCGGCTCTGACGGCTCCTGTCTCCTTCATCTCGTCTTCGAGTTTTTTCACCTGTTTTGAGTCGACTTCCTTGGTCTGGGGTGTTGCCCTTACAATGGAGAGCACTTCCCCACCCATCGGGTTTGTGGTCTTAGCGTGCACTGAGATGCTTCCGTCAGGGTACTCCTTCATGTCCTTGAGGTCGAATCCCATCTTTGATATGAAGGATTCTACGAAGTCTCTGAATTCTCCGACGTCAACGTCCAGCATTTCTTTTCTTTCAGCCATCTGTCTTCTTCTCCTTTAACGCTGTGATTTTTTCGCGTCTCAGCCTGCTTTTGCGGTCTATGAAAACTCCATGATAGTATGGTACGTAGGTTACTTTCTCAAAGATTGTGTCTTCACCGAAGAAAAGAGCGAGTTTTCTGGTGAGTTCTTTTATTTCGTGTTTGATTTCGTCTGTTTCAAAGACTATCCTCAGGTTTTTCGTGGATTCATAGTAGTCTTCTATGTTGAAGCGTTCGTCTCTCAAGTCAGGGATGTTCATGTTAGAGTATACTGTGGGCTCTTTTTTGTTGACTACGTCGATTAGTTTGCGGCTTTTAAGCCTCATGAGAATCTTGAGTTTCTCAGCTGCTGCGATATCCAGTTCCAGTTTAGACATCTGGACCTCGGTTTTGCGGACGACCTCCCCTAAAAGCATTATCTCATTGTTAGCTAGATTCTTGAAGAGCCCGTAGAATTCCCCTTCCTCCAACACTCTCTTCTTCCGGATAACGTCCCTTCTCGTGTAATACAGGCAGCCGGTCGTCAGGCTTATCAGAAGGCTTTTTGTCTTACCCTCAAGTGTCGTCGACACTTTCGCGGCTGGCACGAATCTCCCCGCTACCTCCGGCACATCCTCAACGTACCCGCCAAAGTAATTGAACATCCTTCTTCTGTGGGAAGTGAATATTCTCCTGGCATCCTCCACAGTCAAACCGGGCTGAAACGCGGATTCATAGACTGACAAACGCTCCTGCTCGCCGGCTTCCCCCGCGACGAGACCGTGTTTCACGCAAAGCCTCCTGTAACCCTCCCTGTCTATAAGCTCTACCGGATTTTTCTGAGAGTAAGCGACGGCTTCTCTGGTGTAATCAGACATGGAGAATACAAGCGCCTTCGCGTAATTATTCTTCTTGACTTCCTTCATTATGCCCTTCAAGACAGGGTCCCCGATCTTGCCTGCCCTGAAATAAAAAACGACGAGTGTCTTCTCGTCCAGTTTCCCGCGGCGAGTATTAGCCCTGAATTTCAGGCACTTGCCTGCAACTGAAATAGACTCGACTTCATAGCCTAGCTCAAACAAAAGTTTGGAGGCATCATCCTCAAAATCCGAAGGCTTCATGGGTACACCCTATTTAAAAGATTGGATTCAATAATAATAGAAAGTTTTTATAGTAAAATAAGATGAAAGGAGCAGAAGCAATCATCAAATCCCTCATAGAAGAGAAAGTCGAGCACGTCTTCGGGATACAGGGCGGCTCCATCATGGAAGTCTACGACGTACTCTACGACACCAAGGAGCTTCGCCACATCCTCATGCGCCATGAGCAGTGCGCGGCCCACGCAGCCGAGGGATACGCTCGCGCCAAGGGCTCCCCCGGGGTTTGCTTTGCGACTTCTGGGCCTGGAGCACCAACCTGGTCACAGGTATCGCGGACGCGTTTCTTGATTCAATACCTGTTGTAGCGTTTACTGGAAACGTTCCCACGCATCTTATTGGGAACGACGCCTTCCAGGAGGCGGACATAGTCGGCATAACGATGCCTATCACTAAGCATAATTTCCAGATAACTGACGCGGACGCGATTCCGGAAACAATACGTAATGCATTCCATATTGCGACAACCCGCAGGCAGGGCCCGGTCGTAATCGACTTGCCCAAGGACATACAGCAGAACAGGCTCAGCAAAAAGTTTTCATACCCTAAAGACGCATCTCTCGTAGGCTACAAGGACGTTAAAAGCGGCGGACACCCGAATCAGCTGAAGGCTGCAGCCAAGATGATAATCGAGGCGGAGCGCCCCCTGATTCTTGCAGGCGGCGGCGTTATCACGGCTTCCGCGAGCCAGGAGCTGGTAATGCTTGCCGAGTCTTTGAGTGTTCCTGTGACGACGACGCTTATGGCCAAGGGTGCTATCCCTGAGGCTCATCCTTTGTCGGCGGGCATGCTTGGAATGCACGGGCGCAAGGCCGCGAATCTTCTCGTTAGCGAGTGCGACGTCTTGTTCGCGGTCGGGTGCAGGTTTTCCGACAGGATCACCGGGAACGTGAAGTATTTCGCGCCTGACGCGAAAATCATCCACGCTGACATAGATGCGTGTGAGATAGGTAAAAACGTTGAAGTAGACGTTCCGATAGTGGGGGATGCCCGGCTCGTCCTCCAAAACATCCTGAAGATCGTCGGTAAACTTAAGGCGAAGAAGAATACGGTCTGGAAGGAGAAAGTCAAAAAGTACTTCAAGGAGTACGCCCCGTTTTATGATTTCGACGATGCGCCGATTCAGCCTCAACGTGTCATGAAGGAGATAAACAAGATTATAGACGACAAGACCATAATCACGACCGAGGTCGGCCAGTGCCAGATGTGGGCCGCACACTACCTGAACATCCGTAATCCCCGCACTTTTATATCATCCGGGGGACTGGGCACCATGGGCTTCGGCTTCCCTGCAAGCCTCGGCGCCAAAGTCGCGAAACCAGACCACAAGGTAATAGATGTCGGAAGCGACGGAAGCTTCCTCATGACCGGGCAAGACCTTGCGACGAGCGTTACCGAGGACATTCCCGTGACTGTTGTAATCATGAACAACCACTATCTAGGGATGGTCAAGCAGTGGCAGGACCTCTTCTACGGGAAACGCCGCAGCCACACCTTCCTTGGTCATAGCCCCGACTTCATTAAATTCGCCGACGCATTCGGCGCCAAGGGAATACTAGTCGAAAAACCAGGCGACATAGCTCCCGCATTGAAAAAGGCAGTCAAATCATCTGTTTCAACGATAATCGACATTGAAGTCGACCCAGACGCCTGCGTGTTGCCGATGGTCCCGCCAGGCGGGCAGCTGAGTAAGATGATAGAGAAACTGGATTAAATCCTGACTGAAACCCCGTTTTCCTCAAGATACTTTTTGACTTCCCTAATCGAGTATTCTCTGTAGTGGAAGATTGACGCAGCCAAAGCAGCATCCGCACTACCTTTTGTGAAGGCGTCAACCATATGTGCTGGCTCGCCCACCCCTCCCGAGGCGATGACGGGAATACGCACAGCATCAGAGACGAGCCGGGTCAACTCCAAGTCAAACCCGTCTTTCGTGCCGTCACGGTCCATGCTCGTTAACATGAATTCGCCGGCACCCAACTCCTCGCATCTTAGAGCCCACTCAAGCGTGTCTATTCCGGTCGGCTCCCTTCCCCCGTAGATGTAGCACTCATGCCCTGAAGCAGTCTTGCCCGTGCGCTTTGAGTCGATTGCGACCACAATGCACTGGCTCCCGAACGCCTCCGCCCCGTCTGCGATAAGCTGCGGATTCTTAACAGCCGCCGTATTAACAGTAATCTTGTCTGCTCCGGCGCGAAGCATCCTCTGTATGTCAGAGGTCTCCCGTATGCCCCCGCCGACCGTGAGGGGGATGAACACTTCCTCGGCTGTTTTCTCGATCACTGAAACCATGGTGTCCCTTCTCTCATGCGAGGCCGTAATGTCGAGGAAAACAATCTCGTCTGCACCCTCCTCGTAGTAGCGGCGCGCAAGCTCCCACGGAACGCCTGCGTAGCGAATCTGCTTGAACTTAACCCCCTTTACTACCCTTCCTTCAGGCACTGACAAGTCGCAGTCAAGGCAGGGAATAACCCGTTTAGTCAACATTTTTTTCTTGTTTATTACTTGATACTTGAATTATTAATCATGCACGTGATCTATCTGCTCTGGATTGCGGTATCCTGCGCAGTACTCGTTAAAAGCGCTGACATACTAGTGAGATCTCTGGTAAAGATTGCGGAATACTTCAAGCTAACCGAGTTCGCCATAGGCTTCATCGTAGTCGCAGTCGCAACTTCGATACCCGAGCTCTTTGTGGGCATAACCTCTGCGTTGGATGGAAAACCCAGTCTGTCTCTCGGCAACATAATCGGGGCCAACATCCTGGACATGACTATTGTGATCGGAGTCGCAACTCTTCTCGCCCGCGGAATCAAAGTCGATAGCCCGTCAATCAGGACCGACACAATATACACGTTCCTAATATCTCTCACGCCAATAATCCTCATGGCCGACGGAGAGCTATCCCGCCTGGATGGTTGCCTGCTCTTGGTCGTCTTCGGCTTCTACATGCTAAACGTCTTCAGGCAGGAGCATCGTTTCAGGGAGCGTCTTAATGGCGTCTCCCACAAGGAGTTCGTTCACAGTATTTCAATAATGATTGTCGCTCTTGTTATCCTATTCATAAGCGCCAGTTATGTCGTGAAATACGCGTCTCTTATAGCGGTTGACCTTTCTGTGCCCCCTATTCTCGTGGGACTTCTGATAATCTCTCTTGGGACGACTCTGCCTGAGCTTACGTTCGAGACGCGGGCGGTCATGAGAAAGCACGGCTACATGGCATTGGGTGATTTGTTGGGCAGCGTCGTAGTAAACACGACTCTTGTTCTCGGCGTTGTCTCCCTGATTCACCCAATCCAGGCGGACTACATCCTCTTCATGACAAGCGCCGCCTTCATGGTGGTTGCAGGATTCATCTTCATGACCTTCGTTGAAAGCGAGAGATACGTGAGTTGGCAGGAAGGCTTGGCATTAATTATGCTCTACGTATTGTTCGTCGTCGTCGAGATGAACATAAGGATGCTTGAAGTAACAAGGGGCATCTGACTTTTTTTCTGTAAAGCCTCAATATTATTTCATGGCTAAAATCCTGGTGATGCCTTCTGGAAACCGGGGGGACGAGCATGTTGCGGCTATGGAGGCTTTTGCAGGAGAGATCGGCTTTCAGGCCAAAGAGCTTCCTGGTGTGCGGCGTGCCAAAGGCTTCTGGCATCCTGGGGCTTTGGAGTGTTTGCCCGCGGTTCTAGTTGAAAACATCGAGACGGTTATTTCTTCAAAGTTCGATCCTGCAAGACAAGCCGAGCTTGGTTACGAGCCCATTGGTTCAGTTCCGGGGAAAGTCCGAAGTCTAAAATTCAAGTTGGATGAACCAAAGACTGTTGACGACACGATAATCTACGGGGTGAAGCTGCGTGCCGTGACGTTCGACCCGGATAAGCTTGCTACGGAATTTGATCTGGGGGTGGAGCACAGGAAGCTTGGTTTACGAAGGCCGATAACTCTTTACAACATGGCAATCGACGAGAAAGGCATTGTCCAGTATACCCCGCTTGTGAACGAGCCTGGAGGAGGCATGTTCTGCAGGGCGACACTCCACGAAAGCATGATACACAGGTTATGCCGCTCCCGTGATGAGGATGTTGATGTCCTGCTTAACATGGGTTTCTTCCCGGATGTGACTCCTAATTCCGGCAACGTTATGGCCTATGATGCGCTGGGTCTTGTGGACGAGGATGGTTTAACAACTGGGGAATTAGTGTTTGAGAGCTTTAAAAGACATCAGCGGGCTATGGCACAAGGACGGCAGGATGCAATCGCCGCATTCCAGGACGACATCACTCTTTTTTCGACGCGTCACGTCGCAAGGCTTAGGGGATTTCACTCGAATGATTTCTTCCACAGCGAGCCTCACCACGGAAACTTCAGGCAGTCCGGAAATGGAAGAGTGGTTGTAGCCGATCTCACCGACGCCCGGGATTTGGCGGGTATGCCATACGATCAAAGAATCGGCTATTTAACTTGGGATGCCATCGGGCCGCTTATGTACGCGCGTATGCGCGAAAACCAGATCAGGCAGGTAACAGGAGCATCCATAGACTTTATGACTCCTGCATTAACATACTTTCAAAGCATTGACGCCGGTGATCCCATCCTATCCGAGCTTGACAAATTCATACGCTTCGATGAGAGGGGATGGTGCACGCTTCGTGACTTGCACAATCTCTCCGAAAAGAACCAGAAGCCAATAACATTCTATAAGAGCAATCCCCTTGTGAAGGCTGTTATGGCCGAGCATCCGCAGTAAACCTGATTTCACGTAAGTTAAAGTTTTCTTTAATTAGTAAAAGAAAAATATTTAATAAGTAAAAAAGGGGAAGTGATTATCTCCCCTTGATTCTGTCGGTAATGGAAAAAAATATTTCTACTGTTTTTTAAACATTTCCCTGAGTTTCGCCCCGACTACTTCAATTTGGAGTTTCGCGTCTTCCTCCCTCATTTTCTTGAGGTTGGGCATCCCGTTTTTGCACTCCTTCATCCATTCGCGGGCGAATTTCCCGGTCTGGACGTCGGCGAGCATCTTCTTCATGGCTTTGCGCGTCTTGTCTGTCACGATTTTTCTGCCGCGGGTTCGTCCCCCGTATTCAGCGGTGTTGGAGACGCACTTCCACATGTACTCGAGTCCGCCTGCCTGGATCAAGTCTGTTATGAGCTTCATCTCGTGCAAGACCTCAAAGTAGGCGATTTCCGGCTGATAACCAGCTTCCACGAGAGTGTCAAAGCTCGCCTTCATAAGCTCTGTCACTCCCCCGCACAAGTCGGCCTGCTCTCCGAAAAGATCAGTTTCCGTCTCCTCGGGGAAAGTTGTCTCGATAACTCCCGCTCGCGTCGAGCCGAGCGCTTTGGCGATTGCGAGGACGTTTTGCTTGGCTTTGCCGGAGCCGTCTTGTGCTACTGCGATTAGTGCTGGTGTCCCGAATCCGTCAAGGTATGTTTGGCGGACTAAGACTCCCGGGCCCTTGGGGGCGACCATTATGACGTCTGCTTCCGCAGGCGGCTTGATTTTTTCGAAGCGTATGTTGAATCCGTGGGAGAACATCAATGTTTTCCCTGCCTTCATGTGTCTTCTGATGTCTTTTTTGTAGACTTCGGCCTGGTATTCGTCCGGTATTAGTATGTGGATTATGTCGGCCTTCTTCGCGGCATCGGATATCGGGTAGACTTCGAATCCGTCTTCTCTCGCCTTTTTGGCCGACTCATCCTCTATGGAGCCGACTATAACGTTTACTCCTGAATCTCGCATGTTCTGGGCCTGCGGGCCTCCCTGGTTTCCGTAACCTATTATCGCGATTGTCTTTCCTTCCAAGACGCTTGAGTCTGCGTCGTCGTCATAGTATATTTTTGCCATAATTCATCACCCTAAAGTAAATTTGTGACATACATTTACGAATACTGTAATATAAAAACGTCTATTCTATCGCAACCGCCCTGAATATGTCGCTGTTTGATATCATTCCCACGAGGTCGTGGCCGTTGTGGACTGGGAAGCGGCGGATGTTCGTCTTCGCCATAAGCTTTGCGACCGACGAGATGTCGTCGTCGGGGGTGAACCGTTATAATCGGCTTTGACATGATTCTCGCAATCTTTACTTTACTTGGCTCGAGTTTTTCAGCAATAACTTTCGCGATAACGTCTTTGCGGGTGATGATCCCGTAAGAGTCCTCATCGCCTCTCTTATCCACTATAAGGCTTGTAATGTGCAATTCCATCATCCGCTTCATGGCGTCCGCCACGGTCTTGTTCGCATCAATCTTCTCAACGCCCTGAGTCATAATCTCCTTTACTTTCAACTTAAATCACCTCTATCTCTCCTTATATTCATGACAACTAATCGAAGTAAAATGACGCCGGTCCCGCAGGGGAAGCGCGCTACCCCCAGAGGACTCAAACTTCCTAGTGGCGCGAAGCTCTTTTAGCTTTTTACCCACGTCTTTTAGCTTTGCGTCGTCTTTGTCCATCAAGTAGTCTTCGAACTCCTTGTAGGCTTCCTGAAGCTTCTTGTCGGCGTGGTATCTGCGCTCGAATTTCGCGAAAATCTTCTCCGCCTCAGAGACATTGCCTGACTCAAGAGTCTGTAGTATGTCCGCTAACACGAAGTGGCTTGCAATCATTTCCTCGCCTTTTTTTTCTTCATGACTTTCAGCCTGAAGAAATTCTCCCTGTTTATCTCTTCGAGCCGCAGTCTAATATACTTTTCAGTGTTCGTAAGCTCAGGTATTACTTTGCGTTCCAGGGCGTTAACCCGCCTCCTCGTCTTCAAGGTCTCCTCAGACAAGACTGAGAGCGCTTTTTCCACTCCCGCGAATTCTACGAGTCTGGCTAATGCTTCCTCGTATCCGTCAGCGGCCTCGTCAATCGAGGGCGCGGTGAAGGTCAACCCAAACCCGCGCTCATCTGCTCGCCGGTGCGTGTCCTCGAGGCTCAGCTCCGGGACTGGGACACCCATCACGTTTTTGTGGCCCAGGTTGAAGGTAATGTCTGTCTGGGCTGCGATTGCTGAAGAGGCTACTTCGGCGGCGCCAGCCGTCGCGTATGCTACAGTGAGTTTTTTCCTGGCATCAGACAGCGTTCCCGTCGTCTGGCTTGCGACTCCCTCGGCCTTTTTCACGTAGTCCATGAACTCCATTGCGAGCGCGTCGCGTTTTTCCTTGAGTAGTTTGTGGCCTTTCTCTGCGAGGTTCTTCTTCTTTTTTATGACGAGGAGTTCCATCCGCGTGGGATGCACTCCATCTACAGTATCATCTGTCATTTCTTTTTGTGTGCGGGATGGTATTTCGTTTTGTGTTTTTCGTCTATTCTTTTGAGTTCCTGCTCCGGGAGGATGGACAAAAGGTCCCACCCTATAGTCAGCGTGTCTTCTATGCTCCTGTCTTCATAGTAGTCCTGGTTTGTGAATTCCGCTTCGAATCTTTCCGTGAATTCCAGGAACTTCACGTCTTTTTCGCTTAAGGCTTCCTCGCCGACTACTGCGGCCAGGTCGCGCAGGTCTCTTCCGGTGGCGTATGCCGCGTAGAGCTGGTCTGAGACTCCCCTGTGGTCTTCGCGGGTTCTCTCCCCTCCGATGCCGTTTGCCATAAGCCTTGAAAGTGACGGCAAAACATCGACCGGTGGATACACTCCTTTCTGGTGCAGGCCCCTTGACAACACGAACTGGCCCTCTGTTATGTATCCCGTTAAATCCGGTATCGGGTGCGTTATGTCATCGTCGGGCATCGTCAACACCGGTATCTGGGTTATTGAGCCGCCTCTCCCGCGGATTCTGCCGGCGCGCTCGTATATCGAGGCAAGGTCCGTGTACATGTAGCCAGGGTAGCCGCGTCTTCCCGGCACTTCCTCGCGGGCTGCGGACACTTGCCGCAGGGCCTCGCAGTAGTTCGTCATGTCCGTTAGTATCACAAGCACGTGCAGGTCCTTCTCGTGGGCCAAGTACTCTGCCGCAGTCAACGCAACCCTCGGTGTTATGAGCCGCTCTACTGCGGGGTCGTTGGCCAGGTTCAGGTAGAAGACTATGTTTTCGGATGCTCCGCTTTTCGTGAATTCTCTCCTAAAAAATGATGCTTCGTCGTTTGTGATTCCCATGGCCGCGAAGACTACTGCGAATTCCTCTTTTTTTCCGCGTACTTTGGCTTGGCGGGCTATTTGGGCTGCGAGCTTGTTGTGGGGCAGTCCTGCGGCTGAGAATATGGGTAGTTTTTGTCCGCGAACGAGCGTGTTCATGCCGTCTATGGTGGATACTCCTGTTTGTATGAAGTCTCGCGGGTATTCGCGGGATGACGGGTTTATGGGTGTGCCGTTGACGTCTAGGCGGGCTTCGGGTATTATGTCTGGTTTCCCGTCTTTGGGTCTTCCTGACCCGTCGAATGTTCTGCCTAATACTTCGATTGACACGGGTATAGTGAGTGTTTCGCCGAGGAAGGTTACTCTCGTATTCTTGGAGTCGAGTCCTTGCGTTCCCTCGAATACTTGCACGACGGCCTTGTCTTCCAGGGTGTCTAGTACTTGGCCTCTTTTTTCTTCTCCGCGTGCGTCGCGTATACTTACTATTTCCCCGTATTTTATGTTTTTTGTCTTCTCGACGACCAGAAGCGGCCCGTACACGTCGGAGACTGTTGAGTACTCAACCCTTGCCATCTGCCAGTTCCCCTATTTTTTCCATGATTTTGTCGGCGTATGCCTTGAATTTTTCTTCTTCAGTGTACTTCATCTTGGCGATGTCCTCTATTACGGGTGCCGCTAAAATGTCCTCGATTTTAACCCCCTCTTCGAGGGCTACTGATGCTTTCTCGTGGAATGAGAGTATCGCGGTAATCATCCTGTACTGCTTGCCGAGGCTGCAGTACGTGTCGACTTCATGGTATGCGTTCTGCTGCAGAAAGTCCTCGCGAATCATCTTGGCGACCTCGAGCACAATCCGTTCGTTGTCTGGGAGGGATTCGGCGCCCACGAGCTGCACTATCTCCATGAGCTCCGCCTCTCTTTGCAGGAGCGCCAAGGCTTCGTTTCATTTGAATGTGAAGACGGGATTGATGTTTTCGTCGTACCAGGGCTTTAGGGGCTCAAAGTATAGGGAGTAGCTTTTGAACCAGTTTATGGAGGGGAAGTGGCGGCGGTCTGCAAGGCGTGCGTCCAGCCCCCAGAACGTGCGAACGATTCTAAGCGTGTTTTGCGTTACTGGCTCCGAGAAGTCTCCGCCTGGCGGGGACACGGCACCTATGATGGATGCTGAGCCTTCAAGCCCGTTCCCGAGGCATTTTATCCTGCCTGCTCGCTCGTAGAATGCGGAAAGTCTCTCCGACAAATACGCGGGGTATCCTTCTTCGCCTGGCATCTCCTCGAGTCGCCCTGATATTTCGCGGAGTGCTTCAGCCCACCTTGACGTTGAGTCCGCCATGATGGCAGTGTTGTATCCCATGTCCCTGAAGTATTCCGCAATCGTTATTCCCGTGTAAATGGATGCCTCTCTTGCAGCAACCGGCATGTTCGACGTGTTGGCGATAAGGACTGTGCGCTCAATCAGGGCTTTCCCGCTCTTCGGGTCGATAAGCTTTGGGAATTCGTCGATTACTTCCGTCATCTCGTTTCCGCGTTCCCCGCATCCTACGTAGACTATTATGTCTGCGTCCGCCCATTTGGCGAGCTGGTGCTGGGTTATTGTTTTGCCTGAGCCGAATGGGCCGGGTATTGCGGCTGTTCCTCCTTTGGCGAGCGGGAAGAAGGTGTCCAGTATCCTCTGGCCTGTGATTAGCGGCGTGTTGGTGTCAAGGCGTGTTCCGGGCGGTCTTGGTTTTTTGACCGGCCACGTGTGGTAGAGCTTAAGGTGTGTTTTCTTGTCTAGAGTGCATATAGTGTCTTCTACTGTGTGTTTTCCGCCTTGTATGTCAGTGATTTTGCCGGTTATGCCTGGTGGCACCAGTATCCTCTGGGTTATGACTTCTGTTTCCTTTACTTCCCCGAGGATTATGCCGCCTGAAACTTGATCGTTTTTCTTGACGAGCGGAGTAAAATCCCACTTCTTTTTCCTGTCGAGTGCGTTCGCCGAGGCTCCTCTTAGTATGAAGTCTCCGACGTCGTTTTTGATGACTTCTAGTGGGCGCTGTATTCCGTCGTATATCATGGTGAGGAGTCCGGGCCCCAGTTCCACTGAAAGGGGTTTTCCTGTCCCCTCGACCGGCTCTCCGGGGGCTATGCCGGTTGTGTCCTCGTAGACTTGTATGGAGGCGTGGTTTCCTTCAATCTTTATTATCTCGCCTATGAGTTTTTCAGAGCCTATGTAGACTACGTCGTACATGCTCTGCCCCCGCATGCCTTTGGCTTCGACGAGCGGTCCCGTGATTCTTGTTATCTCAGCCATTTCTTTTTTTCTTTAAGTCGAATCCTATTGTGTTTCTTACGATGCGGTCTATTGTCTCGTATTCTCCGCCGGGCTTTCCCGCAATCCTGTGGATTATTTTCCCCTCGGATTCGAGCAAGGCTTTTTTATCGCCCAGTAAATTCTCGGCTTTATCCGTTAATAGTATTAGGCCCGTGAAATCGGAGAGCTCCCTTATCATCTCTTCTGCGGTATCCTCTGTTAGCGTCTTCACGCTTCCAAGTCCTGCGAGCATGAAGCCTTCGGCCTCGTCTTCGGCTCCTATGAACATGATTTTTCCGTCAGCCAACCCTTAGCCCTCCGAGATTATTTTCCTGGTTTCTTCCGGGGAAAACCCCTCTTTCTTGGATAAGATTATGCCTGTAAGCGTTTTTATTTCCCTTAATTTCTTCTCTATCAAGTATGCTGCGGGGTAAACGCTCAAAGGCTGCATGCTGGATTTTTGTATCAAATACGTCATGCGGTAGTTGTCGGTAAGGTTTTCGATGAAAGAAAGCGTTCCCTCGTTTTTTAATCTGTCGAGTGCGGTCTCTACAAGCCTCCGGTATGAGGTATTCGAGAATACTTGCTCTAGTTCCTCAGGTCTTGATTTTGCCGCCTTCTTTCTGGTTTCCGGGCTTATGCTTAATCCTTCGTCCACCAGATATGGTGTCGCGTCTATACCGTATCTTGCGCACCTTAGGCTGTTTTTCACGTTCATGAGGTCCGCCCACAAAAGCGCGTAGTCTCTGAAGGCCGTGTCTGCGAATGAGTCCACGTATCCTGTGATGAAGGTTTTGTCGAGATAGGATTCCAGGAGCGACAGGTTCCCGGTTTCCTCAAAGCTCTGATATGCGCTTTCATCTTCTTTTCCTGCAAGAGCGCCTGTTTTTTCCAGGAATAGTCTCACAGAATCCAGGGAGGCCAGTTTCTCAGCATCCTCTAAAATGATGCTTCCAACAGGTATCATAAGCCTCCTCGTCTTGGCGAACCCGCTCTTATGATGCATTCCCCGCAGAATCGTTTTCTTGTTTGCGTGATCCCAGACTCCCCCATAAAACCCATTGAATAACGCTCCAGTCTTGGATGGTGAAATATCCACTATCTCGTAGAATAGGTCCCTGAAGTATTTCATGAACCTCTCCTGGATTTCGACGGCGGTGTAGCCTTCAGGCTTCATCCCGCTCAGATACGGTTCGTAATCTGTCGCCTCAAGGCTTGCTAGAGCTTCTGCCCCGCTTTGAGCCTGGATCAAGGATTCAATCTCCCTCCTAGAAAGTATCTTTCCCATCATCCCGGATACTCTCCCGTAAAGGTATGCATAGCTTTCAGAATCCTGTCCGGCAGAAGCGAACGAAGTCATTTTCCACCCCACAGTATTTTGTTTAACTCGGCTTCGATGCGCGGTCTTGCTTCCAAGAGCACTGCCGGCAGACGGTTGTCTATCTTTCTCGCCCCGTCACTTGAGGCTATTACGATGCCGAAGTCCGTGAAATCCGCAGTCTTCACCTTGAATTTGCGCGGGACAAGCTTCCTGTACTCTCCTGCAACGTGGACTATGCAGTCGCCAAAACCTTCCGCATCCTTGAGCACTCGTGCAATAATCTTTTTTTTGTCGGCGTCCGAAAGTTTATCTACGCTGGCTTCAGCTTCCTTGAACAGATCATCCAACAAACGCCTCTTCGCCTCGAGAACCATTACTTTGCCGTTGACGCCTGCCTTGCCTGTGATTTCCCTGCGGGATAGTTCGGCGTTCCTGCGGGCTTTCCCTATTATTTCGGCTGATTCCTCTTCGATGCGTTTTTTGAAGCGCTCGTTAACCTCTCCCAACTCAGCGTCTCCTTTCTTCCTGACTTGCTCAATCTGCGCGTCGGCGTCGGACAATATCTTTTCCTTTAGCTCGTTTAACGCCATCTTTACCTAGAACACGTTGGCTGACACAAGCAGGAGTATCGCAATCACGAATCCGAACAATGCGGCAATCTCCGGCATAACTATGAAGACCAGGACTTTACCGCGTACCTTCTCGTTCTTCGCGACCGCTCCGATGGCTGCCGCGGCGACTTTGCCCTGCGGTATCGCAGACAGTCCCGCGAACCCGACTATGGTCCCTGCGACAAGGGAGACAAGCCCTTTTTCGAGCGTCATCTCCCCGCCCATTATGCCCACGACAATCAGTACTGCTATGATGAAGCCGTAGACGACCTGTGTCTGAGGCAGCGCCTCAAGTATTAGCGCTGACGAGAAATTCTTCTCATCCTCTGCGGTAACGCCTGCCGCGGCATTACCTGATATCCCAAGACCTTTAGCCGAGGAAATGCC
Source organism: Candidatus Altarchaeota archaeon (assembly GCA_043822165.1). Taxonomy (GTDB): domain Archaea; phylum Altiarchaeota; class Altiarchaeia; order IMC4; family SCGC-AAA252-I15; genus SCGC-AAA252-I15. The sequence goes on along the minus strand of JBDRCA010000076.1, from coordinate 3,245 downwards.
TGCGACGACGATTGCCATCATAGCTCCCGCGCTTGCAACAAGCACGCCCGACGAAAGGATTTCAGCCAAAAAACTCATTTTTCTCAATCACCTGTCTTCGTGTATATTCTGTCTTCCATGAATGGTTCGAATTCACGCCCTCCTCCAGGATAAAATGTCCCGAAGAATTCGACGTAGTGTAGTCTGAGCGCGTGGACGAAACCGCCCAGCGCGTTCATGAGGATATTAATTACGTGCCCGAAGATAAAAACAATTGCCGCGACGAAGAGGCCGATGTAGGGTATCTTAAGCGAAATCTGCGCGAGAAAATTAAACGTCATGGCAATCCCTGCGGTAGTCAACGCCAATGCGAGAAGCCTCGCATAAGAAAGAGTGTTTCCGACAAGGCCCACAATCTCCAGGAAAGCCATAAGCCCGGAACCCGCAAACAAAAAGCCAAGACCCAGCAAAGACAAGCCGTACCCGATGCTTGCTGCTCCCGCAGGTATCTTCCCGTATCCTGCGGCTGCGACAGTTATGGCTCCGCAAGCCAGCATGAACCAGGAACCATAATTCATGAGCGCCCCCTTGACGTCGCCTCTCCTCAAGCTCTCGTAGGCGCCCATAAAGTATCCCAAAAAAAGATGGATGAATCCTGCAATGCACACTGCCGCCAGAAATATTATCGAATTCGTCTTGTATAACGGGTCCTTCCACAAGGCAACGCTCTGGCTTCCGACTCCCCCCAGCACGTATTTGCCGACGAGGTCTCCCAGGTAGCTTCCGGTTAGTATCCCGAAGAGCACCGCTGATATCCCGCATACCGCGAGTATCGTGCAAAGGTCGTATAGTCCCTTGCTGTAACGCCCGTATTTTTTCATGAGAGCGTATGCTGCGCCGGCGAGCAATATTCCGTATACGGCGTCCGTTAGCATGAGGCCGAAAAAGAGCGCGAAAGTGGGGGCGATTAATGGGGTCGGATCTATGTCCCCGTATCTTGGGGGCGAGAACAGTTTCGTGAGCACTTCAAATGAGCGGATGATTGGCGGGTTCTTAAGGATGATTGGCGCATCAGCCGGGTTTTCATCGGCTTCGATGAGGTTCACGTCACTGGTTTCCCTGTTTATGAGCGCTATGGCTTCCTCTTTTCTTGAAAGCGGAATCCAAAGCCTCATAAGTATTGTCTTCTCTGTTTGTCCGCAGCGTATGAATACTTCGCAGCGCTTCTTCTCTATTGAGAGTTGCTCCTTAAGTTCCAGCAGGCGCCGGTAGTCTGCGTTAAACGAAGCCCTTATCTCCTCTTCAAGCATGCTTTGCCCTGCTTTTACGCGGGAAAGCTCATCTCCTATTTCCTCGAGAATATCGTTGACTCTGCCTTCTCCGCTAAATGCCAGTCTCTCACACCCGGTTTTTCGGATAATCCTTTCAAGCTCTTCCTTATCTTTTATTCCAGCGTAAACAATGGCTGCCACTCCACCGTCTCCGCAAGTGCAGTGCTCTAATCCGAACCCGTCGCCTAAGCTTGCGGCAAGCTCGGCTTGAAGGCTCTCAAACTCCCGGGGCGTTGCAAGCACTGCTTCAACTACAAGGTGCTCGGATTCTCCAATCCACTCTACCTTCGGGTTAAGTCCCCTGAAGGCTTCAAGCGATTTTTCCTTACCCTCCAGTTCATCCGCAGTCTTGTCAAGATGCGCGCGCCTGCCCACTATATCCGCTACGCTCTCCCCTATCTTTCCCGCGACTTCCCGCGAATACTCCAATAGTTTCTCAACGCTAACTCGTTTCGTATCTGACGGCTCTATCTGGGTTATGCCCAGTATGTCGACGATAAATCCGACGTCTTTTGTGTCGTATTCACTGTAAAAGTCGATGAGTCTCTGCACTTCCAGGATTTGCCTTGATACCTCGTCGACGCAGGCATCTGGTATGCTCCTTTCTATCCCTGCCTCTTCTAGTTCCTCGTTGTCGAGAAACGCGACTTCCGCTATCCCCGCCTTCTGCAGTGCCCTGGCAAGCCTTGCTTTTACGTCTTCTGTGACGTAGCAGTCCAGTCTAACCATGCGGGCGGGGTAATGCATCTCAAACACCTAACTCCATTAAAATCCGCTCAAGCGCCTTCTTTTTTCCTGTCGTGAATTTTACCTCGACTTCGGAAACCTTGGCATCTGCATCCTTTGCTATGCGTTTCGCCTCAGCTTCAGCTTCCTTCACGGCGTCCGCGACAATCTGCTTAGCATTCTCCTCAGCCTTAGCACGCTCTGTTGCAACCTTTCCAGGCCCGTGAGCCCGCGCCTTCTCTATCTTCTTGTCCGCCTGTGTTCGGGCGGTGTCTACTTTCTTTTTGGCGTCAGCCTCGATGCGTTTTATGTCTTCAAGACTCATCTTACAAATATGTGAAGAAAACAATTTAAGTCAAAGTTTCAGAAAGAAAAAAGAAAAAATGACATTTATATAACATTATATAACATTATATAAACAGGTGATATCATGGTTGTTAGAAGCTTTAATGTCTCCGAGGACATTTACGGAAGATTCCTGGAATTCTGCAAGGCTCGGGGAGTCAGCATGAGCAAGCAAATCGAGATGTTCATGCGGGCTCAAGTAAGCGACGAACTCGAAATCAAAAAAGAATACTTGGACCGGCTCGCGCAGATCCGGAAAGGAAAATACCTGAACTTCAAAAGCCTCGACGAATTGCGAGATCACATAGAAAATGCGTGAATTCGAGGTCTCTGAGCACCTAACCAAAAAACTGCGCAAATACGGAAAGAAAGACAAGAAACTCTTTACTGCGGCAATGAAGAAGATGCGGGAGATACTTGAATGCCCCGACGTCTCACACTACAAAAACCTGCGATACGACCTGAGAGACTCAAGACGAGTGCACGTAGACAAAAGCTTCGTCTTGGTCTTCCAACACGACGCCGGGAAAGACAAAATAATCTTCGACGACATAGACCACCACGACAAAATCTACGAAAGTAAGTAAAGGATGAAAAACAATAAAGATTCAAACAATCTTGATAGGCTACTATTTGCAATATTTCTGGCTGTATTGATTTTCTTAATTTCAGCGTGGGCGCATGTAAAATATGCAAGACTATTTGGTGATTCACGTACTTGGTGGAATTCAGCCACAGCAGTACTTAATGCTGGCTTTTTCTCTCTCTTATTTTTGATTTTTTATAGTGCTGACTCAACAGAAAAACTTAAGCAGGCTATTAATAATAATTTCAAAATACTTAGTCTCCCCTTTACTGTTTGGG
>JBDRCA010000075.1:0-2443 GCA_043822165.1 Candidatus Altarchaeota archaeon | reverse complement strand
CGCAGTCTTCATACAGGCCTTCTGCGACCTGCACGCTCAGCCGCCGGAAAAACAGCTTGAAGCAAACGAGCGTGTTTCAGCAGCCGGCGTTGAGGCGACGGCAAGCTGGCTTTTCTCGTCTCTAACAGGCTCCGAAATATCATCTGGAATGGATTCAAGACGACTGCACAGACTCCACAGCGCGCTCGAAGAAAACGGTTTCACGCCCCGTCGGACGGGATCGTCAAAGGATTCCCTCGAGGAGATCAGGGCACAGCCGCCGCGCCCATGGCTTGCCGCACTGTATCTTACAAGACAGGCACTATTGGACCCCTTCATGATGACTGCGGAGCGCACCCGGGTTTTCCTCGAAAACCTTTCACGGAACGAGCCGAGCGAACTGGGCGCGCACCTTGCGGGAAAAATCTGACTCTTAAATAAGAGTAAAGTAAAGTATTTTTTTAGATGAAAAAAATCGCCGACTTGGAGGTCTACGACGAGGTCTATGGTAACTACGTCGTCAAATTCAAAAAGCCCGTGCAAAAGTACGTTAAAGGATATAAGTTCGAGTTGCGCATCGGCGACTCATCCGGTGAAGTCATGCTCAAGTTCTGGGGCCCGGACGATGAGGCGGCCGTGAAAAAGCTCTACGATTCGGTTTCCGTCGACGACGTCGTGCATGTGCGCGGCGAAGTCGCGGAATACCATGACGCAAAGGAAGTCGCGGTAAACGACCTTGACGGCATCCGCGTCCTCTCGCCGGTCGAATACGTGAAATCAGATTTCGTGAAGGAATCAGAAAAAGAAATCGACGAAATGTACGGGCAGCTCTCGTCCTTCATCTCGTCAGTGAAAAACCATGACCTAAAAAAAGTATTGGACGTATTCTTCTCAGACCCGGAATTCGTCAAAAAATTCAAGGCAGACCCCGCAGCCATGTACAAACACCACGCCTGGATTGGGGGACTCCTCGAGCACACTTTATCGGTCGTGCGCATCTGCGAGAAATCACTTGAGCTTTACCCGGACCTGGACCGGGACCTGGTGATTGCCGGAGCAGTGCTGCACGATATCGGGAAGACCCGGGAATTCACGGTGACTACGAGCATAAAGCCGACGCTTGAGAGCAGGCTAGTAGGACACGTGGTCATGGGCGTTGAAATGCTGCACGCCAAGACTGAAGGCATGGATATGCCCGAAGAACTTAAAGTTAAACTAAAACACATAATAGAATCCCATCACGGACAACTAGAATGGGGCAGCCCCAAAACACCCGCCTTCCCGGAAGCCATGCTCGTGCACCACGCCGACTACTTGGATGCAAAGCTAACTCACATACTAAGCCGCAAAAAAGAGGCTAAGACAGACGATGACTTCATGTACCTCAAAGAGTACGGGAGCATCTACCTGAAGTAGCGATTGAACAGACTATGAGGTCTCGAGGTCAGAGTGCTATCGAGTGGTTGTTGACTCATTCGTGGAGTATTATCGTTGTTTTGTCGGTGAGTGCGGTCTTGTTTTATGCTGGTGTTTTTGAGGCGTCGGCGCGTCCCAGGTTTGAGGGTTTGGCGTCTTCTGGCGTGCAGCCGGTTTCCGAGCAGGTTCAGTTGTATAGTGACGGTGTTTTAGTGTTCACTGTCTTAAACACTCGTCCGTATCCGATTCGTTTGGAGTGGGTTGAGGTCGCGCCTATCGCCGACCGAGAGGATGTTTTGCGCACTGACATCGGGGAACTTATCGGGAGCGGAGACGTCGGAGTCTTTAATGTTAATGCCAGTAATCTTCTTTCAGGGATTATGGAGTCGTCAATGTTTTTGGTTTCGCTTGCTGATGCTTTCCCGTCGACGACAACGTCTATGATCGATGAGGTTTCAACTGGTACAGTATCCTTTTTCATCTGCTGGAATGAGTCGTATATCGTGGGCGGCAGGAGTTCGAGTCATGTTGTCTGCGGTAAGGGTTTGAGGATTGCATCCGTAAGCGACTCGCACTCTGGCGGCGGAGGCGGTGGTGGAGACACGTGTCTTGAGCCTCTCGGTTTTTGCCCGTGCGAGGAGGATGGTGATTGCCCTGCCATTCTTTTCTGCAAGGGCACGTGTGTTGGCGGCAGCTGCGAGGACATCTGTTTTATAATGCCTGAAACGTTCTGTCCGTCTATGGACCCTGTTTGTGAGTATTGTGCGTGCGTTCCGTCGGCGCTAACTCCTGAAGAGGGGGCATGCAAGGTGTTTCCTTATCCTCCGGGATTGTATTGCCCGTAGACTTCAATGGTGCATGAAAAGGGTTTGTAAGATGTTTTCTTATCCTGGATGCTAGAGAAACCGCTTATTTACGCCGTTATTCTTATTTACGCCGTTATTTTATATTAAATCTAATAGTTTTTCTATAGCACGGATTGAGGGGGTCCGTTTAACGTGAATTTGTCGTACAGGGGTGTATTTATCGTCGGGGCCATAGCAGTCGT
>JBDRCA010000074.1:0-7498 GCA_043822165.1 Candidatus Altarchaeota archaeon | reverse complement strand
AGTTTTTTGAGACACCAAGACGCTAAATCATAGAATCTCCCTGCTTCGAAGTATTTCTTCGCCTTAGACGCCTTCTCAGCGTGACGGATAAAGTACTTGGAAGCCTCAGAGTAGTTCTGAGCCCTGAAATAAGAGTCCGCGGCCTTGTCGATTAGATTAGACTTGGCATATGATTCACCAGCCTCCGCATACCTCTCAAACGCAGCCTCCTTCTTCCCTTCACTGATAAGAGACGTCGCCTGCTCATACATAAGGTCAGCCGCGCGCTCATAGTCTTTGAGCATGTAATAGCAGCGGGATGCGTTCTTGTAGTAGGCGGATGAAGACGTGAAGTCGCCGCGGGTCTTCGCCTTCTCCGCCTCTGCCAGGGAGATTTCCAGTGCCTTCTTGAAGGATTCGGATGACTCCACTCTTTTCCCGGCCGCCAGATACGCGTCTCCCGCAGCCAGGTAGTTAGAGACCGAGACAGTGCAGCGATGCAATGACTCCTGACACTTGGCAATGACCGTGAGAGCAGTCGCCTGCGAGATTACGTCTTTCGCGTTCAATGCAATGTCCGACGCCCGCGTGTAGTTGGCTACCGCCTCGTCTGTTTTGCCCAATTCTTCATGGCACCTGCCTGCCGCCATCAAATCAGCTATGGTGCCTGAATGATTCTTCTTCGACTCGTTTATCTGCGATGCCTTAAGATAATTGCGTATCGCAGCCTCCTTGTCACCCACCCTCTCCCTGCACCTTCCAATGCTCTCGTAGGCGAGCGCAGCCTTCTCATAATTCTTTATCTTGTCAAACAAGCCCACAGCAAGCTGGTAATACTCCATGGCCTTCGGACAGTCACCCTCCTGCTCAAAAGCCTTGGCTGCCTTCTCGTACTCGTCGCTCGCCTTGGTCTCGTCCCGAAGATCCAGCGCGTACTCCGCAGCCTTTATGTAAGAGTCCGCAGCCCCTGCGTAATCCCCGCCCGAGTACGCCTGATCGGCGCTGCCCTCGAAGGTGTGGCTTGCCTGCACACCCTCCCCGGACATGGAATAAAGCTGGGCAGACAATTTATTGTATTCCGCGGCCTCGTCGTGGCGGTCCAATATCTCGAAGCAGCTGGCAGCGGACTCGTATGAAACGCCCGCGCCATGAGCATCATCTAATTCCTCGTATTTCTCGCCCGCCCGCTTATAGTATTCCGCAGCCTTCTCGGTGTTATGTCGCCTGTCCTCGTCAAGGGCGGGCTTCATCTTCATGTAACAGTCCGCAATCCTCTTGTAGCACGGCGCAAGCTCGACAGGCTCGCCGCGCTCAATCTTGCCTTTCAGAACCTGGAGATATGCTTGGAGCGCCTTCTTGTATTCGCCTTGCTCGAAGAGTTTGTCGGCCTTCCCTCCTTTCATGGAAGATGCTGCCTTGTCGAGGAAGTCCATAGTCTACATACTATAATCAGAGGCGTATAAATAAATTTAAGCACCTGAATACAAAGACTATAAAATGCTGGAGGCCAAACGAGAAGTCATAAAGGTCGTCGCCGAGGAGACAGGCGAAAAAATAGTTCTGGAAGACGTTGATTACTCTCCTCACGCAGACCTTTCGACGAACATGTGCTTCAGGCTCGCCAAGGCTGCGGGCAAGTCCCCTGTAAAGCTTGCCGAAGAGCTTGCAGGCAGGATTAAGCCTTCAGGCCTTATCAAAGGCTGCGAGGCGAAAAACGGTTTCCTGAATTTCTTCATAGACTACGCGGAATTCGGCAGAAGAGTACTAGCCGACGCCGCGAAGAAAGATTACGGAAAGGGCGAACCAAAGAAAACGAAAATCGTGCTGGAACACACTTCCGTCAACCCGTCCGGGCCCGTGCACGTGGGAAGGCTCAGAAACAGCATCATCGGCGACAGCCTGCGCAGGATTCTGTCTTACGCGGGATTCGAAGTCGAAACGAGATACTGGGTAAACGACGTGGGAAAACAAATCGCTATGATAGCACTAGGTGAGAGCGAGAAAATCAAAAAAAACTCTGAACTCGAAGAGATTTACGCTGACCATATGGATAAAAAAGATTATCCTGTTTTTATTAGCTATGCATCCTCAGCTGCCTTTTTTGAAGAAGATTCGAATTTCCAGAACCGGGTACAGGGTATAATTCATGATGTTGAGTCAGGTAATAAGAGTTCAATGCATGAGCTAAAGGAAGTTGCAAGAAGATGTCTTGAAGGTCAAAAACAAACTTATGATCGTCTTGGTTTTGTTTTCGACGCCTTTGATTTCGAGAGCGAGGAAATAGAGTCCGGGCGCGTCTTCAAAGTCTTGGAGAAACTCAAGAAGAGCAGTTACTGGACGAGCAAGGAGGGTATAGGGTCGGGCCTTGATTTGTCGGAGTTCGGCATCGAGAAACGTTCGGGGCTATCCGTGTGCGAGCGCGAAGACGGCACAACCGTTTATCTTGCCCGCGACATATCCTACCACCTGGAAAAGTTCAGGCACGGTGACATCCTCATAAACGTGCTCGGTGAAGACCACAAACTCGAGTTCGAGGAATTAATGGTAATCCTTACTAAAATCCTCAAAAACACAACACCTGTCGAGGCAGTGCATTTTTCGTTCGTGAATTTTGAGGGAAAGAAGCTTTCAACCCGCCGAGGCGAAACACTACCAGTAGACATGCTCCTCGCTGAAGCGGAGGAAAAAGCCCTCGCGGAAATAAGAAAGAGAGGAATCGGCTCAGAAGACACAGCACCCGTGATTGGAGCAGGCGCCGTGAAATACCACATCATAAAAACCGCGCCATCCAAACCAATAACGTTTAAGTGGGAGGACGCACTATCATTCGAAGGCGACGCCGCACCATACATACAATACGCGCACGCGCGCTCGGCGAGAATACTCGAGAAAGCCGGCGTAAAAACGGACGACATAAAAGCAGGAAAACTCGACCTTCACGACTTACACGAAACAGAAGAAACACTGATACGGGAACTGTCAAAGTTTACCGAAACCATCGGGAAAGCAGCACAAGAAAGAAAACCCCACTTAATCGCAACCTACGTGCTTGAGCTTGCAAGCCAGTACAGCCGCTTCTACAAGGAATGCCAGGTCTTGACCGAAGACGAGAAACTAATGAATCGCAGGCTCGTCATGGTGTATGCCGCAAAAAACACCATCAAGATAGCCCTTGACTTGCTGGGCATCGACGCGCCGGAGAGAATGTGAAATTTATATGGTGTTTGCGTTAAATAATATTGTAGTATGAAGCCCAAGAAAAACCGGATGGTCGACGTATCAAAACTTTCCGGGAAATTCAGGATAAACCCGGACGTAAAAACCTTCTTCATCCGCGCCGACTGCGACAAATGCTTCAAGTGGGAGTGCGTAGCATCCTATGCCGACGACGTCCACGACCGCGAATTCGCGGCAGACTACTATGAATGCCTGGCATGCAACAAAATAATCTGCGAAGTATGCGTTGAAGGAGACAAAGACGAAGACCAGCCATGCCCGTTCTGCGGTAAAAAGAAACTGCACCGGTTAACACCCAAAAAAATCCTTGAATGCCACACCTGCATCACAGAATCAGAACTATCCTGCCCAATCTGCGAATACCTTGAAAGCTAAAAAGAAAGCCTGCTCTGCCGCCCGATAAGAGACTCAAAAGACAAGTACTCTGTTTTCTTGGTGACCGTGTATTTACCGGCAACCAGAATCTCGCATATGTCGTAGAACCTAGGCTTCTCACGGTCGAATTTCACGGAGATGTATGCACGTGCCCCGGAAATCCTAGCAAACCTCTTAAAGCCCTCGACCGCCGCCTTCAAGTGAATCCTATCCTTAGAAGTAGTCTTACACTCAACAAGCACTACCTCACAATCCTTTACCGCAACAACATCAGGGACAGGATACTTGGTCGTCCCCGAACCCGCAGCCCTGACCGCCGCCCAACCATTCTCCCAAAACAAGGAAACAATACCGCGCTCGAAATTAGCGCCTTTCTTGTATATGTAACCGCCAGGCATTGTTTTTAATATACTGTCTTTCAACTAATAATAGGCGAAAATGGCGAAGATAGTCGTAGCAGTCTGCGGGAGCGTCGCGGCGGTGAGGGTTCCGGAGCTTGTGCGCGAACTCAAACGCCATGAATTAGATGTTGAGTGCGTGATGAGCGATGCCGCGGCCGAGATTATTCACCCCAACGTTTTGGAGTGGGCTTCGGGGAGCAAAGTCATAACCAGGCTTACGGGAGCCTGCGAGCACGTTGCCTTGTGCGGCGTGGAAGGGGAGGCGAAGGCTTTGGTCATCTGTCCTGCCACCTCCAACACTATTTCGAAGATTGCCTGCGGCATAGACGACACGCCGGTTACGACTTTCGCGGCAACTGCATTGGGCTCAGGCATACCCGTGATTATCGTGCCCGCCATGCACATTTCAATGTATTATAACCCGTTTGTCGTGGAAAACATCAAAAACCTGAAGAAACAGGGAGTCGTCTTCATTGAGCCGGAAATCACGGAAAACAAGGCAAAGCTGCCGGGGGAGGATGTTATAGTTGAGGAAGTCTTGGGTGTGTTAAGTTGAATAAATTCGTCTTGTTCTTATCTTTTGTAATCACCATTTCAGGATTGTATGTAATTGTTTTCCTGGAGCCCGAGAACTTGCCACTTGAAGGGCGGATTCGATTAGAGTCCAACGTTACGACCCTTAGGGGCAAGTTCGTCGTCTTCACGATCAATAGCGACTCGCAGAACAGCATCTACATAACCGACATCGCCGGCGACTGCAGTATTATTCCCCCGCCAATCGCGTTAAAGCCTCGGGCATCGTTTGATTTGGATGGGGAATGCAGGCTGGACTTAGTCAGGGGAGACGGAACCGTCGACTTGGTTTTCACCTACAAAGTCAAGGGACAAGACGGAACCGAGAAACAGGCGATAAAGATTTACCTGGAGAATGAAACTGAGTCTTGACGAGGGAAGAGAAGTCGTCTCTTTCGCAAGGAACGTTGTCGAACAACACTTTGAGGGCGTCAACGTAAAGGAGCCGGAGACAATCTCGGAACTTCTCATGGAGAAGAGAGGCGTCTTCGTTACCTTGCACACCCACTCTGACGGAGGCTTGAGAGGATGCATCGGCTTCCCGGAACCAATGTTCTCCCTGGGCAAGGCGATTCGCAACGCCTCGATTTCATCTGCCTTCAACGACCCCCGTTTTCCACCGCTCAAGAAAGATGAAGTAGACAGCATAATCTTCGAGGTGTCGGTTTTAACCGAACCAGAGATAATTAAAGTCGATAAAGCACTGGATTACCCCAAACACATAAAAATCGGGGAAGACGGATTAATCATACGCAAAGACTGGGCGGCAGGGCTTTTGCTCCCGCAGGTGCCTGTCGAGGAAGGATGGGATGTGGAGGAATACCTTTCATACATCTGCCAGAAGGCGGGGCTTGCCCCTGACGCGTGGCTTTCAGACGGCATCCAACTGTACAAGTTCAGCGCCCAGATATTCTCCGAGGAAGCGCCGAACGGTGAAGTAGTGGAAAAGAAACTCGTTTTATAAGCCAACCCTACCTAGATTTTCTCATGGTACTGCGGCAAACACCCAGAGAGCCTGAAACAGAAAGTATTCTTTCAGCACAAGTCGACAGACTCTCCTCCGGAAAACGGGAGGAGCGGGCATCCGCAAGGGGGGAGATCGCAGGATTATGCGCCTCAAATCCAGACGCAGCCGTATTGCTTGATAAGAGGGTTTATCCTGCTGGTTTGCCGCCGGACAGCTACGGCGAATACGTAACAGATGAGAGGCTGCCTGTCAGAGTCAGGGCTAATGCTGTCGCCAAGCTTGCGAATTATCCTGATGAAGCGTATTTTCAGCCTCTTTACTCGATTGTTTCAGCGCCCGTCAATGAGGCGTTGACCGGGGAGGCGAGGATGCTTTTGAGGGATGCGGGAGTAGGCCTGGGCGTTATGGTTGGTTTCATGCGCCTTGCGGGAATGTCGGCGGGGACACAAGACACCAATACAACCGAGCAGGCTGTGAGCGCGCTCTCTGCCAGGATAGGTGACTTGCACGTTGACGAGGGCGTGCGCGAGGGCTTGATGTTCGGTTTGTCTTTTGTCGGCGAGCCCGCGGTCGGGGCGCTCGTTGGCTATCTTGGGTGTGGCGACTACTCTTTCGTCCGACAGGCCATGAATGCGTTGCGGGATATGCCAGAAAACTTCGATGTTATTCTTGCGCGCAGGGGATTCCAGTTCAAGGATCTCAGATGGAGAGTTGACGCGGAAACCGAGTTCAGGGAGAAACAGCACATGATAAGCGTCTTGAACGCAAAAGCCGTGCCTGCCTTGGAGACGGGGCTTTATGAGACTAACCCGGGAAGACGCCACGACTACGGCTACACATACGATAAGATACGGGGCGCGAAAGCGACAAAGCCAGCTAACTTAAGCGACCCCGAGACTGTCGCGGGAATCCAGAGAGGACTCCAACAATTAAGGAGTCTTGTCGCACCTGATCCAGCCGACGCCTGGAAGATGGCGGATGCTGCTGGAAGCCAACCCGCCCCAGCATCCCCTTATCCACTGCGGGTTTCACCGGGAGAACTGGGAGGCCTCATCGCAGAGTTGGTTGCAGGTGGCGGCAGGCTTTCGCCTCCGGTCCAACAGCAGCTTGTGAACTGCATCGGCTCGACGATAAGGAGTGCCAGAGAGGGGGATCGACTGCAGGTTCTATCGTCGAGCCTTGAGCATGTGGAGGGTTTAACGAGCATATTATCGGCTTGCGGGACAAGACAGGGTGGTAGGGGTTTAATGAACGCGCTTATGAATCTTTCAGGGATGGCTGCTAATACCAGCGGGGAAGTAGCAGACAGCATGCTTGCGCGTCTGGCTTTGGCGGCACCCGCGGTTGCCGGACACGTGAGAGAATGCATTTATCCTGAAGGCGGGTGCGATGCATTCGAGCAGTCCAGTGCGCTTGCCTTCCTTGGAAACCTCGTGTCACAGCGAGAGCGCATCCCGGAAAAGGGTCGGCATGCACTCTGGTATGGCGTAGTGGATGCTATACCTCATTCAGCGGGGGTGTTGGGCGCAACGGACCCTATACGGATTGAGGGTGCAAGATTCTACGGGCAAGTAGCAGAGGTTGCAGCAGGCATGGACGCTGAATCCGCGAAACCGATATATGATACTTTCCAGCATGTTGCAACACCATTGGTTGACGCAAGCATTGACTCGAACCCACAGGTCCAGGAAGCTGCATTAGCCGCGCTTCGAAGCATTGCCAACCTAGGTTTAGCCCACAGGTTCCATGAGCAACGGAGAATCAGGAAGCGACTAGATGAAGACTAGACGGTAAAAGATACTGTAACCTCGTCTCCGTCGCGTAAGCCGAGTTTTTCCCTTAATTTTTCCTTGTGGATTAATTCCACGTCTTCGCGGTGGTGAGTGCGCTCAGGCAGCAGGAAGAAACAATCCGTTTTTTTCTTCTTGAATGACAAGCTGACGGGTGCAAGCCTTATCACACCGTA
>JBDRCA010000073.1:0-2862 GCA_043822165.1 Candidatus Altarchaeota archaeon | reverse complement strand
GTTCTGCTTTCAGGAGGGTTGGTTTGGACGTGACCGAACATTCGATAGATGGTTTGAACGTGGTTGACGTGCTTATTTCGAACTTTGATTACTATACGCTGCAGTTCGAGGTTAATTACGCTTTTTTGGACATGATTCTGTATTCGTTTTTCCTTTTAGCGGCTCTTTTTTACTTCGTCTTTTATTTCATACCAAGGGGACGGTATACTGGCGGGCAGCGGGTTTTCTTAAATTTCAGTGTTTTTTCCGTGACAGCGTTTCTCTATGTCTTGCTCAGGTATTCGCCTCCAATAGGCGTTCTGTGGGAGTGGGTTTATAACAGGCCTGTTCCGTTGCCTTTGATTGGCCGCACCGTTTACGCCAGTTTAGCCTTCGCCCTGTGTTTTCCGTTGGTTAAACGCATTCAGATGAAGCGCGAAAGAGACGCCAAGATAATACCTTTTTGCCTTGCCGTGATGGCGATAATAATCATGCTGGCTGTCACCAACATAGAGTATCCCGTGTTAGAGTACCTGGTAAGAGCCGTGAACAGTAATAGCGCGACAGGGTTTTTCTATCAGACTAAACACATCGTCGACTTCGAGTCTCTTCTGAGAGAGTACGACCAGATGAGGCCGAGTTTCACGTTTCACGCGGACGGTTCTCCTCCGGGTTACCTGTATATCTTCTACAAGATAAGGCGTATCAGTGCGATACCAAACCAACAACTCATAATGGGATCCCTATTTTACGTAGTCTTAGGCGGCCTGTCGGTTGTTCCAGTCTATTATTTCGCACGCAGAGTATACAACGATGAAGTAGCGGGTTACGCCTCGATCTTCTATGCCCTGTCGACGAGCTTCGTAAACTTTGTCCCATCACACGACCAAGTTAACACGCTCCTGGTTTTCATATTCCTGTACTATGCCTACGGCGGAATGATACGAAGAGACGTCAAGGAGGCTGTGGTCGCGGGCATCTTGTTCGCGGTAGTGACGCTTTTCTCGTTTTCACCGCTCATGCTAATCGTCTTCATATTATGCTGGCCGCTTATGCGGGTGAAAAAGAAAAAGGATTTCACACACACCATAAGCCTTTTCATCGTTTTCTGCGGCGCATTCGCTGCCGTTCACATGATAATCTACATGGTCTTCGGGTTAAACATGATGGAGACTTTCACAACGCTATTGGGAATGCACAAGGTTGTGCTCAGCTCCACCAGGACTTACTGGAAGTGGCTTATCCTGCAACCCATACTTTTCTTCATTTACGCTGGATTGCCGACTTCCCTTCTTTTCTTTAAAAGAATACTCACCCGCCTATCAGACGTCAACCTTAACGAGACCACGAACCCCTTCATCATCATGTTCATACTGCTGGTCTCAAGCGGAATCATAGGCGGCGAAGTCGCCAGAATGTGGATGTACCTAGTCCCGTTTGTCTGCATGACGGCAGCCAAAGAAGTCATGGCAATAAAACCCAAGAGAACGGTTTATCTCATTATTGTCTTGCTGTTTATGCAAATCATTATGTTCAAAGTCTGCACGACAAGCATATACCAGCCATACTATTCAGTAATCCCCGTAAGCCTCATCACATGACTCAATGCCTGAAGGAACGCACACCAGTAAAAACCATGCTCAAACCATGCTCGTTCACGGCATCTATTACCTCCTGGTCCCTGATGCTCCCGCCAGGCTGTATCACCGCGCTAACACCCGCCTTAGCCGCCTCGTCTATTCCATCACGGAACGGGAAGAACGCGTCAGAAGCCATGACCGCGCCGCGCGCCTTAACACCAGCCTTAAAGGACGCAATCTTCACAGCGTCAACCCTGCTCATCTGGCCTGCGCCTATGCCGACCGTCTGCAAGCCCTTGCAGAACAAAATCGAGTTAGACTTTATGTGACGGTTAATCCTCCACGCGTAAAGCATCCACGCCACCTCATCCCCGGACGGCTTCTTCTCGCTTACTGTCTTCAAGTCAGCGGCCGCAAGCTCGGGGTAATCCCTGGTTTGGACCAGCAAGCCTCCGACAACTTTCTTTAAGTCGTAGCCGGACGCATCCTTTGAAAGATTCCCGGTCTCAAGGAGCCTGATGTTCTTCTTCGTCTTCAACAACTCAAGCGCCTTCTCATCGAATGAAGGAGCTATAACGGCTTCCACGAAAACCCCGTTTATCGCCTCCGCAGTAGCGAAGTCACATTCCCTGTTCAACGCGATTACGCCGCCAAAAGCAGACATGGGGTCAGCCTCATTCGCCTTCACGTATGCATCATAAATCGAATCAGAAGTCGCCACCCCGCACGGATTAGTATGCTTTATGACCGCCGCAGTCGGCTCCTCGAACTCCTTTATAAGCTCGAACGCGTCGTTGATGTCAAGGATGTTGTTGAAGGATAACTTTTTTCCGTGGAACTTTTTGGCGTTTGTCACGCATACCCCGTTTATTGAGGGTTCGGCGTAGAATGCTGCTTTTTGGTATGGGTTTTCGCCGTATCGTAGGTCCTTTAGTTTGTTGAATGTTAGCGTTAATTTTTTAGGGAAGATTCCTCCGGTTTCGAGCCTGTCTTTCAGGTAGTCCTGTATGAATGCGTCGTATGCTGCGGTGTGGTTGAACGCGGATACTGCGAGCCGCGAGAGAGTCTGTCTCGAGAGGCTTCCTTTTGCTTTCGTTAGTTCCTCCGTGACTTGAGGGTAGTCTTTTGGGTCTACGACTACTGCCACGTCCCGGAAGTTTTTCGCTGCAGCCCGTATAAGAGTTGGCCCGCCGATGTCGATTTCCTCGATTATTTCGTCGAGTGTTGCGCCTGGTTTTTCAGTTGTCTTCTTGAATGGATAAAGATTCACACAAACCAGATCTATGGTCTTGATGCCTTTAGC
>JBDRCA010000072.1:0-8274 GCA_043822165.1 Candidatus Altarchaeota archaeon | reverse complement strand
GCCGAAGAGGTGGGTTTAGTGGACAGACTCTCTCATAATTCGATTAACGTTGGGACTCCCCCGGAGGAGTTGGAGGCCATCAAGGAGTCGTCTCTTTCAAGCGCTATCTTGCTGGCGTTTAATCCCCTGTCAAGTTCTCTTGAGGGTAAAATCAGGGTTCTTGAGGAGGGTGGGGGAACGCTTAAGAAAGGTCTTTTGGAGGTTGCGGGTGATTGCGGAATCGTTAAGCCTCTCGTAGACACAGGGATAACGCCGTTAGGAGAAGGCGCTTCCTCAGCGGTCAGGGGGCTTTCCCTGGTAAAGGCAAAGTATGGTCTGCCGGTTGGCTGCGGAATACACAATGCAGTGTTAGCGTGGAGGTGGCCTGATAAGAAAGAGAAGCTTTACGCAGACGCTGCCTCGAATGCCATGGCGCGCATGGTTGGCGCCGACTTTCTCTTGTACGGGCCGATTGAGAGGGCTTCCCATGTTTTTTCGACTGTTTCTTTGGCGGAGTGTTTGTTGGGTGAGATGAGCCAGGAGTTTGGCTTGGATGTTTCGGATGAGCATCCTTCGGGTTTGCTTTTGAAATGAAAAGGATTGCTGATAAGGCGGGTAAAGTTTTGGGTGGTTTCCAGGAGGTTGAGCATGCCGTATCTGAGGCGGATGGTGTTCGTCTTGACGGCAAGGGCTTCTTCGTTATTCACGTCGACGGCAGGTCTAAGAGAATCGTGGTCGAGCATTATTCTTATGACCGGAAGGTGAAAGACAAGTTTTCAGGAGCTTCCGCAAAGGGCTTGTGCGACACAATCATTAGAAAGGGTTTGGTGGGGGATGCGTCTCACGCCGCGTATTTGGGCAGAGAGCTTATGAAGGCTGAGGTCTGCCTGAAGAAGGATTTGAAGTATGTGCAGGACAGGAGTATTTCTTTTAAGTGACTTGCGTTTTTCTTTTGCTGCGGTATTCTTCGACTAGGTTTTCAAGCTTTATTTCCTTTGCCTCGGTTAATGCCCGAGATTTGGCGTATAGGCAGCCGCGGAATCTTTTCACGTTTTGTTCGCTTGCATATGGTATTCCTGCGTCATCCAGTATTTTCTTGTTTGACTTGTTGTCTGTGAAGACGAGCCTCGCATCCTTGAGAAACGCTTTGTCGGAATCCCTGATTTTGTTCGGCATATAGGAGAATCCGTCTTTCACTTGTGGGAAAACAGGGACCGGAACCACTTCGCCTGCTAAAAGCCTGTTCCACAATGCAGTGAATTGAGAGGACTTTGCGAGTTCCGCCTCAAGCTGTCTTATTCTATTGCCTCTAGCATTGTATGCCTTCCTGACCCGGGACAACTCAGCATCCCTTGCAATCTCCGCGGAAACGCTTCTTTGAGCGAGACGAAGCTCCTCCATGAGACGCGTAGTTTCCGCGTTTTTGTCTTCAAGCTCCTTTTTCAGGGTCTTGACTCGTTTTTCGAGAATCCTCGTTTTTTTCTCTTCAGGAGACTGAAACCGGGGCTTTTGAGCCGGTTTTTCAACTTTTTCTTTAACCTTCCTCTCCAGCCTATCCTTTATTCTACCGCCTTTTAGTATATCGTATTTTTTTGCGGGAGAAAGACCCAGGGAATCCGCCTTTATCAGAAGATTCTTAAGCTTCCGGTACGCGTTCAATGCGGCAGCCAGCGCGTCTCGCTCATGAGGGTTCCCACAGGTGTGCTGGCGAGTCAAAACAAGCTTCTCGTCGACTGAAAGCGACACGTCAGGCTCAAAAAGGTTCGCCCCGAAACTTGACGCAACCCGGGATACCGCCTTAGGCGGTGGAGAAACATCACAGGCCACTACAGCAGGAATCCCATAATCCCTTATAAAAGCGACGATATCATCTACTCCGAAACCCCTGGCACTCTTCAAGCCGGCCACCTGACCATCAAAGCCTAAAACGGCTGCCGCACTAGTCGTCCCGACGTCAACTCCTACAATCAAGTACCTCATTCATCTCAAGGCGCGTCTGAGTGTCCTTTATGGGATAATCCCCGTTAAGACACGCCAGACAAAGCTTATCCCTTGGAAGACCAATAGCTTTCACGAGACCCTCAATGCTCGTATAAACCAGGGAGTCAGCCCCGATTCTCTTACATATTTCCTCGACAGTCTTATTAGAGGCTATGAACTCCTTGCTCGTTTGCATGTCAATACCGTAAAGACAAGGATGCCTAATCGGAGGCGACGAAATCCTAACGTGAACCTCACTAGCACCAGCACCCTTAAGAAGCTCGATAATCCTCTTCAACGTCGTACCCCTCACAATGGAATCATCGACCAGGATAAGACGCTTACCCTCAACCTCGCTTCGTATCGGATTAAGCTTTACTTTAACGCCCAAGTCGCGCTGATTCTGCTCTGGGAGTATGAATGTGCGGCCGATGTAGCGGTTTTTCATAAGACCTTCGGTGTAGGAGATGTTTGATTCAATGGCGTATCCGACCGCGGACGTGACGCCTGAGTCGGGGACTGCAGTAACGATGTCGGCGTCGACTTTCCCCTCCCTTGCAAGCGTGGCTCCCAGATTTTTACGGACCGCGTATACTGAGACGCCGTTTAGGATGGAATCAGGCCGCGCAAAGTAGACGTACTCGAACATGCAGTGGGACGGTTTGTCGCGGGGGCCGAAAAAGGATTTTATTTTGTCTCCTATGACCAGGATTTCCGAGGGCTTAACATCCCTGACAAGCGTATAATCCAAGACATCCAGTGCACAGCTTTCAGATGCTATGACGTGTGAATCCCCTTTTTTGCCGAGGACGAGCGGGCGCACGCCCTTGGGGTCTCTGACGGCGATTAGTTCGTCTTCGGTGAGTATTATGAGGGAGTATGCGCCGAGGAGCTGGTTCATCGAGTTTTTTATGCCTTTTATGAAGTCTCCGGTTTTGAGGTGTTCTTGCACGATTAAGTGGGCTATGACTTCGGTGTCGGATGTCGTTGAGAATACTCCTCCGCGGGACTCCATGTTTTCCCTGAGTTCCTCGGAGTTGAAGACGTTTCCGTTGTGGGCTATCGCAAAGCTTCCCTGTGAGTAGTTTATGAGAAGCGGCTGCGCGTTCTCAATCCGTGATTCGCCTGTGGTAGAGTACCGGACGTGCCCTATGCCTGTTTTGCCTGACAAATACACGTTTTTGAAGACCTCGGATACAAGCCCCATCGCCTTGTGGACACGAATCCCGTTGGAGCATACTGCGAGTCCTGCTGACTCTTGGCCCCTGTGCTGCATGGAGTATAAGCCGTAGTATATGGAGTCAAATACGTCCTTGTCGGACCTGATTCCGAAGACAGCGCACTTTTCTTTCGCCATGTTTTAACCAGAGAGAGTAATATTATTCCATAAATACTTTAAATAAGTAGGATGACGGTTTCGAAAACAAACAATGGCGTCTGCATCAGAGGATTCAAGGCCGCGGGAGTAAGGGAAGGCAAGACCGGAGTCGCGATAATCGCCTCTGAAACCGTTTGCGAGAGTGCTGGAGTGTTCACGACAAACAGCGTCAAAGCAGCCCCCGTAATACTCACAAAGAAAAAAGTCAAGAAGGGAATAAATGCGGTCGTCGTAAACTCCGGGAACGCGAACGCGTGCGTCGCAGAAGGAGTAAAAGACGCCGAAGAAATGTGCACGCACACCGCAGAAACCCTCGGCATAAAACCGGAAAACATAGGCATCGCATCCACTGGAATCATCGGACGCCGCTTAAACACAGCCGAAATAAAAAAACTCATAACCAAAACAGCCAAACAACTGGGATGCTCACCAGAAAAAAGCCTTGACGCAGCCAAAGCCATCATGACTACAGACAGCAAAGCCAAGACGGTTTCCGCAAAATACAAGGGAATCGAAGTCGGCGCAATAGCCAAAGGCGCCGGCATGATAGCACCCAACATGGCGACGATGCTCTGCATGATAACGACAAACGCCAACCTCACGCAGACAAAACTACAAGGCGCCCTCACGGAATCAATCAAAGAAAGCTTTAACATGATAGTCGTGGACGGCGACGAGAGCACGAACGACACTGTGCTTCTCATGTCAAACAAAACAAAAGACTGTTCCGTCTCCGATTTTAGGAAAGTGTTGGACTACGTCACGAAGGCAGTCGCTAAGAAAATCGCCTATGACGGGGAAGGAGCGACTAAAGGCATCGAATTATCCGTCGTAAACGCTAAAGACGAGAAACAAGCCCGCAAGGCTGTGAAAGCCATCTTGTCTTCACCGCTCGTGAAAACCGCAGTCTACGGTGAAAACCCGAATTGGGGGCGGATACTATCAAAGCTCGGGTCAGTGGTCAAGGTAGACTACCGCAAAGTCAGTGTCTTGTTCTCTGACGGCCGGACGCGAGAATACGCCTTGAAAGCCGGCGGGAAACGCGGGAATCTCGCGAAACTTGAGCGGATACTAAAGTCCGGGGAAATAAAGATTGTCGTCGACTTGAAGTCAGGGAAGGCTAAGGCAGTGGGGTGGGGCTGCGACCTGACGCTAGGCTACGTGAAAGTAAACGCTGAATACAACTGAAACCATGAAGATACTTGGAGTCCACAAGGGAGCCACTGAGGTATTGATTGCCGTCAACGTTATGATATACGTTCTCGAGTGGGCGGAAGAGGCCAGGTGGTGGCTCTACCGGAACTTAGCCCTTCAGGCCATAAAAGTTTTCGTGAAACCCTGGACGCTTGTAACCAGCATGTTCATACACAACTGGGGTGACTTCCACAACCACATCGTATTTAACATGATAGCCCTCTTCTTCTTCGGGCTCTACCTTGAAAGGCTTATCGGCGAGAAAAAATTCCTGAAAGTGTACTTTATCGGTGGTTTCTTCGCAAGCGTGTGCTACGTTGCAACCTCCCTCCTACTTGGGATACCCAGCGTCAAAACCATGAGCATGGGCGCCTCAGGCGCCATATTCGCAGTCATGGGCGCTCTCCTTGTTCTTCGCCCTAACATGAAGGTTCTACTTTACTTCTTCATACCCATGCCGCTTTACCTGCTCGCTATATTCTATGTCATATACAGCGTTCCTGCGATGTTTGCAGGAGTCGGGAACATAGCCCACAACGCACACCTGGGGGGCTTGCTGGCAGGGTATTTATTCGGAAAACACTATAAATCCACAGTGCCGAGGGAGAGGGATACACATGGCTACAGGTTCTATTGACAAGACAAGGGAAAACAAGACCCTGAACATCATCCTCGTAATACTAAAGCTTGTGAGAATACGAAACTGTCTCATAGCCTTCTTCGGCGTACTCGTCGGCGCACTGCTCGTAGCCCAGAACCCGCAATACATGGGAGCCAAAACCTACATCGCAGCCCTCACAGCCGCCGTAATAACAGCCGGCGGAAACGCCCTAAACGACTACTTCGACCACACAATAGACAAAACAAACAAGCCAGACCGCCCCATACCCTCCGGAAAAATACCGAGATCAGACGCCCTCATGCTCGCGGCAGGGCTGCTGCTTATAGGCATGGGGCTTGCCAAGACAGTCAACGAATACTGCCTTGTAATCGCAGCCGCAAACACCATCATACTCATAGCATACGCGGCCTACTCCAAGAAAATGCTTTTCGTAGCAAACCTGGGTGTAAGCTACCTTGTAGCCTCAGTGTTCATATTCGGGGCATTCTCCACGATAGACGCTGCAAGCACCCTCAACCTTGAGAAGATAAAGCTGGCCTCCGTAATCACAGTCTGCGCCTTCTTCATGACTCTTGCAAGAGAAATAATAAAGGACGTCGAAGACATGGACGGAGACAGGAAAATGTACTCCAAGACCCTGCCGCTTGTCTACGGCGCCAAAAAAGCGAAAAACACCGCAATACTTTTCGCAGTAATCGCGATACTGGTCAGCACAACGCCCATAGCACTCTCGTTCCCGAACCTGAACCTTAGGATATACGGCACAATAGTCGGGGTCGCAGACCTCATATTCCTTTCAGCACTAACCATGTTCCCGTCACTATCCCAGAGAATGATGATAATCGGGATGATCCTGAGCCTCGCCGCCTTCTTCTTCGGGAAAACAATGGCGTAAAAAAAGCGAGCCGTTAGCCTCGGGCGGGAATCGAACCCGCGACTTATGCCTTACCAAGGCATCGCTCTACCTACTGTGCCACCGAGGCGATAAAGCACGTTAATAAATAAGGGTCAAGCCTTATAAAAACCATCGAAAATTAAATATCTTCAATGATGAACGTCCGCATAAGACGCGCCCAGGCAGATGATCTTCCAGGGATTCGGAGACTGTACGAAGGCTTCATACAAGTTGGAGGCGACGAAGAACAGTGGATTAGCGCCTTCAACGATATCGACTCGCAAAGTGACACTGCCCTCCTCGTCGCCGAATGCGACGGGAAGATAGCGGGAACATGCATCCTCTACAAGCTCCCCAGCTTCGGCCACAATCTTAGGAGCATCTCTTACGCGGAACACGTTATCGTGGACGAAAACTTAAGGGGTATGGGCGTCGGGAGAGCCCTCATGGATGAGTGCACGAGACTTGCAGAAAACGCAGGCTCATACAAGCTTATAGTGCCGTCAGGCTTTAACCGGGAGAAAGCTCACGAGTTCTACGAGAAGCTGGGATTCGGGAAAAAAGGCTATGTATTCCAGAAGGAATTCAGTATAAAATAGATTCATGCACAAATGATATACGATGCCAGTTAAATCCGCGATGAAGAGAATCGCCGAACACATCCACAAGACAGTGGACGAACTCGACGACAAGGAAGTAGACCAGATGGTCAAGGAAATAATCAAGGCCGACGAAGTCTTCGTCGTCGGGGCAGGAAGGTCCGGGCTAGTAGCCAAAGCATTCGCAATGAGGCTGGTACAATTAGGACTTGACGCCCACGTCGTCGGGGAGACGACTACCCCCACCATCACCAAAAAAGACCTGCTCATAGGCGTTTCAGGTTCAGGGCGCACCAAACAAGTCGTCAACGTCGCAAAAGTCGCGAAAGAAATCGGCGTGAAAGTACTGGCCATAACATCGTATCCTAAAGAAGCGATGGGAAAGCTCTCAGACCACATCGTAAAAATACCGGGAAGAACCAAGGTGGACATAGAAGAAAGCTACACTGAAAGCCAGCTTAAAGGAGAATTCGCATCCATGACACCCCTTGGCACCCTGTTCGAAGACACAGTCATGATATTCTTCGACGGAGTAATCGCGCGCCTCATGGTCGAGTTGGGTAAAGGCGAAAAATACATGAAGAAGAAACACGCAAGCCTTGAATGGTTCTACTGAAACCTTTAATAAAGGTTTATCAAACGAGCAGCGTGCGCTCGCCTTGCTCGCTTAGCTGCTCTGGAAAAAATTTATTATTAATATGTTATCTCTTACTGTTATACACAATAGGGACACCATTGCCCTTGGCTTTGTATGTCATTGTATCTTTTTTTGAATATATGACCTTTACTACACTGCCATTTCAGTTTGGTCTTGTTGTTAACGTATCTCTTGGAAAGACATTTACCACCTTTCTTCTTGGCCATATCTCGCATCTCCTCAATGCTATGTTTCATGGAACCTGCGCAATGAGGGCACCAGTAGCCGCTTTGGATATCATTTGGTCTAGACCACCATACATGTCCTTTTTTGCACTGCCACTTGAGTTGGTTTTTAGTGTTAACATATCTCTTGGATAAACACCACCCCCTCTGGATTTTGCTATCTCCCGCATCTCCTCGATGGTGTGTAACCTTTTTTTATTGCCTATAACTTCTAACGCGCATTCTGGACACCAGTGACCCAACTTTATTGAATTAGGAATAGCTCCCCACACGTGTCCTTTTTTACACTGCCAGCTTAGTTTTGTGTGATTATTGATATACTCTTTTGACAAGCATTTTCCGCCACGTTCTTTGGCGATAGCCTGCATATCTCCTATTGTTAGTTTAGCTGTCATGTTTTATGAATTAATTGTGGATTGTTTTGAGGAGTTGGATATATATGATATAATGGTTTCTTGATATTGGAGATTCCACGAATAGTCATTATAGTGTGACGGGTATCACTGTTCATTGAATTGGGAAGCGCAGTACTGCGGCTACGCCACCCAGTGAGTCGAGTTGCTCGCCCGCCTCTGAGTCATGGTTTACCAAGTGCACGAAACCGTTTTTATTCTTCACCTCATCCATAAGA
Organism: Candidatus Altarchaeota archaeon; assembly: GCA_043822165.1. Lineage (GTDB taxonomy): Archaea > Altiarchaeota > Altiarchaeia > IMC4 > SCGC-AAA252-I15 > SCGC-AAA252-I15. The sequence goes on along the minus strand of JBDRCA010000072.1, from coordinate 114 downwards.
GGCTCGATTCTCTCTCTTTCTGCGAGAAACAGGCGGTCTGAGACTAGAAGCTTTTCCACTGACCCGTACGATGCAGCCTCAGAAACCTCTTTTAGCCCATATGCGGCAAGGCCT
>JBDRCA010000071.1:0-6323 GCA_043822165.1 Candidatus Altarchaeota archaeon | reverse complement strand
AAAGTATGTATAGTAAAATAGTATATACTACTCTATACTAACTTTTTACGAAGAAATCATCAAAAAGCAACATAAAAAGGCACTTATTGACGCATAAAGATGGACTCAGAGTTCCAGAGAATCGGTGAATGGCTAAGCCTTACTGAACAACAATTCGACATCCTGACTGCCATACACAAACTGCGCCTCGGGAAAGAAACACCAAGCCCAAAAAACATCGTCTTGGAATACAAGAAATTATCCGGAAAACTCATCCAGAAACCTAACCTTTTCACAATCATTAAGTTGCTGTCAGACAAAAATCTGGTGACTAAAACCGGGCAAGGCGAATACGACGTTAACCTGACCGGCATACAAGAACTACTCGCCAAGAAAAAAGAAGACAAACAAAAAGAATTAAATCAGCTTTCCAGGATCGTTGATGAAACAGAGAACTACTTCAGAAAACAATTAAAACCCATCGAGCAGCCGACGGTTCATTATCTGGCCCAACACGAAGTCTTCGGGAAACTCGGGGAAAGACTTGCTAATTCGACCGCGTACCATATCGTGGAAAACTTTCCTTCAATCGCATACACGTATCCGGTATACTCGGGGCTTGGAAGAAGCCAATACCAAGAAACACTCCTGGAGAAGACAATCAAGGGAAAAAAACTCAGGTTATGCGTTCTCACGGACTTGGACGTCGACTACGTGTTCAACCACGCCTTCATGACACTCGGAGACCCCGTAAAAGCATACAATGAATGCCAGCTCATGCTCAAGCAATTCAGGAACATGCTTGAGCTTTCAGGGAATATCGACGTCCGGTTTCATGAGGACCCGCACGGCTTGGACGTTGCGATTCCGGAGGGCAGATTGGATGAGCCTGTTGAGTTCGTGATTTTCACGCGCGACGAACACAAGAACATCATGGGTGGCGTACACGTGAAAGCGGGAGAACCGGCTAAGTCGGCGAAACACATGTTCAACCGCCTATTCCAGTACGCCGAGAAACTTGAGGGTTCTGTCGCAGACAAGAGGGTTAAAGAGGCGCAGGAGCGTTTGACTTTGAAGTACGGCGTCTTGGAAAAGTAGTTTTTATTTTTATCTTGCTATATTTTTTTTGTGTCTAAGTTTGTTGTTCGGCGTAAGAGCCATCCTCCGGAGTCTTCGCAGGATTTAAAGTATAGTATTTCTTCTGGGGCGGATTTGGACAGGGGTGTTGTGGAAGGCATGCTTTCTGCGGCCAGGGATGCTACTGGTGGCTTATTCACGACTGAGAGCATGGAGTCTCTTTTGGGTGTGTTTGATGCTGTGGGGTATGATTCTTTGCTTGCTGCTAGGTCGGGTGACGGTGCCTTATTGGGTTTGGCTTTCGCGGTCTCCATGGATTCAGCGGACAAGCAGCGTATCGGCTTAGAGGATTTGGTGGGTTCCAGGGTCGTAGAGTACTCTTTTTTCGTTGACTCAAGCCTCCACCGGTCTGCAGTGGGCTCTAATCTCTACAATGAATTGTCTGCCGCATCCGCTGGCTATGACGCAGTAATCTGCGTGACCCACAGGAACAACGCCAAGGCTAGGCGTTTCTTCGAAGGCAAAGGATTCACGCTGACTCCATCAAAGCTAGTTGAAAACGTAGTGTACGTTAAAAATCTGGGTAAATAAAAATAAGGTTCGTTTGGTCCCGGCGAGATTTGAACTCGCGACCTCTCGATTATCAGTCGAGCGCTCTAACCAACCTGAGCCACGGGACCGTTTTTTTCTTTTTGCCAGTGGTTTGTTTTGAGTCATCGAGAAAGCCAGATGGGCTTTCGAAGATGGCTCCTTTCTCGTCGGGAAATTCCGACCATGAGCCACGGGACCGTTTTTTTGTTGGTAAGAATATGTAGCCTGTTTTTTAAATATCGTGGCTATTTATGTGTTTGTCTCCTATATCTGGTTCATCATGTTGAAGCGTGTTAGGCTCTCGCCCGATGCTAGGGATGTTTCCTTGCGGGGTGATCTGCGCGAGCTTGAGAATTATCATCTACTGCATGGTTGCGTGATTCCATCCGAGACTGAGGGTGTTTCCCGGGGTGTTCAATTCGCTGACTGTCTCTCCCAGGTCAAGGACATTTTCGCGGCTCAGGAGAAGACTTTGAGGGATGCGGGCCGTATCGGGGGTCATCAGAGTGTTTCTTCTGATAATCTTCTTTCTCCGAGGGTGTTTTTCTGTGGCGGAGGGGATTATGCAGCTGATGTTGCGGGTTTCAGGGAGCAGATGGTGGATGCGGGTTTGGGTGATGTTGCGGGGCGTACGGTTTTCATTCCTGCGCCGCCTGTTGAGGGTGACGTCGGCGTTTTTTTTGAGGCGAGATATCCCAAGGACGGCAAGCTTATGGATATCAGGCATCGTGTTTCGGAAAGGTTCGGGATACAGTATGCAATCATTTATCATGAGGATGTCACTGACTACCAGGTCATGCAGTTGGTGCCAGGCGTCTATACTGAGGGTTTGACTGAGCGTTCCACGATTCTTGAGCGTGCTGTGCGCGTTGAGGAGGCTTACGGGCAGTTTGAGCGGGATGTTCTGATGCCTAATGGTTTGTCGTTTCATGATATTGTGTGTTCCAGGAATTATGTGGGCGAGATTATCCGCGAGGAGGTTTCCGCCTCCGGGAAGACGTTGCAGGCGTATCAGGTTGTCTTGAATGATCCTCGTGCTCATCATTATGGGCTGTTGGAGGATTTTCCGCAAGAGAGGCCCCCGACTGCTACGGGTATTGGGGCTAATGACTGGGACGGCGTCGTTTTTGTCGTGACGTTGGGCACCGGGGAGAGAAATGCATTCGGCAATCCCATGCAGACTGACGCGCACGCTTATGACCAGCCTATACTGGTTGGTGCGTCGCTTCCGACGGGGGAGAAAGGAGGTGTTTCGCCTCCGCCTGATGCGTCGGAGGCTGCGCCGGGCGAGTCTTTGAAGAGGCCGCCTTATTTTTCCCGTCTTGTCGTCTACGACAATGAGCGTATTTATGTTGCGGGTACCGCGTCTATCAGGGGCGCGGGCACGATCTACAAGCTTGAGGATTTTCACGGTCCTGAGTGGGTTGACGTTGGGAATGCCGCGAAGATGGTGGGTGGGAAAGACGGGCTTGAGGCCATGTTCGGGGCAGGAAACGTCATGGAGGATGATCATCACAGGCTTAGGCTTCGCGCGGATTCCGCGGTGGAGGCGCAGAGTTTCGTCACAATAGATAATATTGCGGCTTTGATTCACAAGGATAATCTTGAGCAAAACGGTGTTGCGGGCGAGGCTACATTCAATGATTTGACGCATCTTATAGTCTACATAAAGAGGCCGGAGGATGCCGACAATGTCATGCGAATTCACAGGAGGTTTTTTCCTGATAACCCGATGATTGGCGTCGTATGTGATGTCTGCAGGGGGGACTTGGAGATGGAGACTGAAGCGGAAGGCGTCTTGCGGAAAAACGGGTGACTTACATCCACTTGGTTCTTGCTTTCTTCAGCGTTCCGGCAACTCCTAGTATTCTCGGCCGAACAGGCGTTTTCCCCGCTTCCTTAACGAGTGTTAGTGCTGCGTGAACGGGTTTCACGTTTTTGTGGTTTACTCTGATTATTCCCCTGCCTTTTTCCGCGTCCCAGTCCATAAAGTTGAATCCTGTCTCGCCTGCGTGCCATTCGCCGAGGAACCGCAGTATCGTGTTCCACGCTGATTTGACCACGTCTTCGCGGGCGAGCCTCCCCTTCGATGAGAGCTCGATTACGATGTAGCGGTTTCTCTCTCTAAGTGTTGGGGGAGTGGGCTTTGTCATTGCATTTAATTTTATACTCTAATTCGTTAAATAGGCGATGAAGGAGCGGCTGCAAAGTTATTATGTGCGCATAGGGTTCAGGGACATTCTTGTGGCGTGGCTTGCAGTGGTGGTAGTCTTCGGTTTTACGTATTATCTGGTCGGTTTTGCGGGCGGCGTGCTTGTTTCGGGCGGTGTCGCCCAGAACACGCAGGGTCTTGCAGGGTTTTACGCGAGCGTTTATTTTAGTTTCATTACTGCGACGTCTCTCGGCTACGGTGATATTACGCCGGTCGGGGTTTCAAGGGTTATTGCGATTGTGGAGTCTGTGGTGTCTCTTCTTATTTTCGGGATAGTGATTTCGAAGCTTGTGTCGATTAAGCAGGAGGTGATTTTGGAGGAAGTCTATGGCATTAATTTTCAGGAGAATTATGACCGCATAAACAGGAAGCTTATGGATTTCAGGGTTCAGAACATGCGGCTTCAGAGGAAGATAAGGGACGAGGCTATGGGGCGCGAGGAGGCGTTGGACGTATTGGACGCTAACTTGATGTCTTTGGATGCTACGATGTCTCGGGTGCGCAGGCTTTTGTCCAGGGGTGAGAACTACGAGTTCGTGTTGACTCTTGATGATGCGAGCATCGAGGTGTTGTTGGCTAACATCGAGTCTTCTTTGGTGCGTCTCGAGGAGACTATCAGGTTGCTTGGGGGTGTTGGCGTTGAATTCAAGGCGGGTTTCCTGGAGAAGAGGTTGTCTTCTATTGTCGGGTCTTCCGAGAATATTTGTTTGATATGCATTCCAAAGAAGGTTTCTGACGCGGTTGTTGAGCGAAACGAGAGGGTTGTTGAGGCGGGTCAGCGGGTTCGCGCCCTTATCGAGTCAAAGTAGTCTGTTTTAATGGTTTGGGTTTTAATGGTCTTGCCAGTGTTTCCCTCCCCATTTCGTCTATGATTTTTATGAGCAGTTCCTGGGGGCTTGATTTCATGAGGCTTTTGGCTGAGAAGACGTAGAGTTTGCGTATTTCGCTTATGTGTCCTCGCTCTGTCTGGAGTGCGTGGAAGTAGTGGTCTAGTTCATCCAGGCTTCTGAAGCCGTACACGACGATGTGGGTTACGTCTCCTTCGGGTACGCGGTAGAAGTTTATGATGTGGGGGCCTTGGATTCGTTCGCGGATGTCGTCGTCTCCGAGCTGGCCTAGGAATTCGTGGCTGTATTTGAATAGCGCTACTGCGAACGCTTTTATGCCGAGTTGGTCGTAGTCGACGAGCGTTGTGTATCCTTTTATTATGCCCAGTTTTTCGAGTTTCCTCCTTATTTTCCCGACTGCCTGGGCTGTGACCCCGATTTTCTTGGCTACTTCGCTGTCCGAGATCCGGCCGTTCGCTATGAGGGCTTTCAAGACGGTTTTCTCGTTTCGCGTCAGTTTCAACATGTATTTTAAAATAGAAAGAGAGTTTAAAAACAAAACAAAATATGGCTGCGAAGAAGAGGATACTGGATCATCTGGAAGAACTAAGAAGCAGAGTGCTTGTCGTCCTGGCAGTGGTTTCCTTCCTCTCCATCCTGCTTTATCCGTTTTCCGACGACGCGTTAGCACAATTTAAAAGGGATCTGCTCGGCATGTATCATCGAAACGTCGTCGTCTTGACTCCGATCGAGGCTGTTGCTGTGAGGGTTAAGACATCAATTCTGCTGGCATCGGTTGTTGCGTCGCCGCTAATACTCTATCACGCCTTCATGTTCCTTTTTCCCGCACTCTCCAGAAAAGAGAAAAACCTTTTCCTCGCAAGTCTCGGTTTAGCAGTATTACTTTTTGCTTTAGGATGCCTGTTCGCATACCTTCTCTTGCTCCCTGTTTCATACAGGATTCTGATAGGCTTCGCGGAACCTGTCGCATACCCAATGTTCTCGCTGGAAAAATTCATAGACTTGTCTCTAACCCTGATTCTCGTCTCAGGCGCAGTATTCGAGTGGCCGCTGATAGCAGGACTCCTATCCTACACGAGGATTGTCTCACCCGCACAATTCGCAGATAAAAGAAGATACGCAATACTCGCGATATTCATACTAGCAGCCATCATAACCGACCCGAGCCTCGTAACCCAACTCCTCTTGGGCATTCCGATGCTCCTCTTGTATGAAGCCGGCATAATCGCCGCAAGATTCGCGAGAAAATAAAATCAGCCTGCGAGCCTGCCCGACTTCTTCGGCCTCGTCAAATCCTGGCTCGCCTTTCTGAATTCCGCGACCGCCTCCCCTAACGCTTTCGCAAACTCTGGAAGCCTTTTGCCCCCGAACAAGACTAGAAACAAAAACAATACGAACAAAAACTCTATGTTACCTATCATCCCAGTAAAGATTTGGCATTCAGGGATAAAAAATATTTTTCCGTTACTCTCAGGTAACCTTCTTGCTTTTATGCGCCTACTACATTTAATATGCATGCACGGCCGGCCCGAATATTTAGGGGTTATGCCGCAAAAATTTACCTGTAAAACAAGATGAGCAAGTCAAGCATAATAGTAAAAGGCGCCCGGGAGCAC
>JBDRCA010000070.1:0-6100 GCA_043822165.1 Candidatus Altarchaeota archaeon | reverse complement strand
TTTTTCAATAAGGCAATAATCCTGTCAAGCTTACTTTCTACGACAACCAAAGGCGAAAACATGTCACGGATCATTTCCGATAAAAATATATTATCCGAGAAAGCGGCCATGTGCCTCAATTCTAAAGCAACGCCTGCACGCCATCGGCAGGGGTTTCTCACCCGAAAAAGCCCTTTATCTGACTCAGGACAACATGCTCTTCGAGCTAATAGATCTCACTGAAGCAGTCGGTGGCTCGGAGAAGACGCTTGCGAGAGTAAAAGGCAGATTAATCGGGACTAACGGGAAAGTCAGGGAGCGAATCGAGGCTCTTACGGACTCATACATCTCAGTTTACGGCAAGACAGTGGGCATAATAGGTTCGCTCGAGGACGCGCCTCTAGCATTGGATGCTATAACAAGGATCATATCCGGCAGCCCGCACAGCTCTGTTTACAGGTTCCTGGAAAGACAGCGTAAGATGGGTCAAATACGCTAAATAAGGGCCCATTACTTTGTTTTTTATTCTTGGAAATCTAATCTATTGGGAGGAATAAACATGGTACAAACGGAAGAAAAACAGGTGACTGAAAGGCATGCGGATGATCTTTTCAAGGAGTTCAAGGAGGTTTCCATAACCGAGTTTTTCAGGAAAAACAAGGCTCACCTGGGCTATTCTGGAAAAGTCAGGTCTCTGACGACGATAATACACGAGCTTGTCACTAATTCACTGGATGCGTGCGAGGAGGCGGGCATTCTACCGGATTTTCACATCGAGCTCAAGCAGCTTGGAAATAATCACTACAAGTTTCTGGCCAGGGATAACGGGCCGGGCATTCCCATAAAGCACATCCCGGACGTGTTCGGCAAGATGCTTGCTGGAACCAAGTTCCACAGAAACGTCCAGCTTCGCGGACAGCAGGGTATCGGCGTTGCGGGCGTCACCTTGTTTTCTCAGATGACTACTGGTCAGCCTATGACTATCAGGACGTGCACTGGAAACAACAAAGTCAATGAAGTAAAGCTTCTCTTGGATGTCATGAAAAACAAGGCGGACATCGTCGAGACTAACCAGTACGAGCAGGCTTGGAGGGGCACGGAGATAATCGGGGAAGTAAAGGGCGTTCAATTCAACTTGAGCGACAAGGGGCCCTACGAGTATATCCGGCGCACTGCTATCGCGAATCCTCACCTTAAAATAACGTTTATCGACCCTGAAGGCAGGAAAACAGTGTTTGATCGTGCAAGCGACAAAATCCCCGCCCGCCCCAAGGAGATGAAGCGCCACCCCAAGGGAATGGATACAGATGACCTTCTTAAGATGGCGAAGATGAGCATTGGACGCCACGTAGGCTCGTTTCTAACGACGTCTTTCTCCAGGATGAGCAACTCAAAAGTCGATGAGATTCAAAAGCTCGTATCCTTCGACTTGAAGAAGAATCCCCGCAAACTTACGTGGGCGGAAGCCGAAGAGATTGTCGCAGCCATAGAAAAGATGGATTTCATGGCTCCGCCAACGGAGGGCCTCTCCCCCATAGGCGAAAACCAGGTCAGGAAGGCCGTCATAAACGTCCTCAAACCGGAATTCGAGACCGTTGTGTCAAGAAGCCCCACAACTTACTCCGGCGGCGTACCCTTCCAAGTGGAAGTCGCGGTCGCCTACGGAGGCAGTGCCGGACGCAAAGTAGGCGAAGAAACCCGCTCAGAAATAATGCGTTTCGCGAACCGGGCTCCTCTCCTGTTCGACCCAGGCGAATGCGCACTCTCAAAGGCAGTATCAAGCGTTGACTGGAAGCGATACGGATTCAGGGACTTCGAGCACGCTCCTGCGACGATTTTCGTAAACCTGGTTTCGACTTACGTTCCCTACACGTCCGCTGGAAAGCAGAGCGTAGCAGACCTTGAAGAAGTCACAAAAGAGATTAGATTCGCCTTAATGGACGCGGGCAGGAAATTCCAGAGATACCACTCCAAGAAACGAAGAGACATAGAGCGGGAAGCCAAACTTAACACTCTCCTGAAATACGCGACAGAGCTTGCGCCCGCGATATCGGTGATAACCGGTTCAGACGACAAAAAGCTTCTAGTAAAGCTTGAAGACCTCATAAGAAAGAAGCTGAAATACGAGGTCTTGGAAGAAGAGGAAGAAGAGGAAGACGAGGAAATACCTGTTGACGAAGCCGACGTCTCCGAGGAGGATGGACAATGAAGACTAAAGACAAGGAAGTAGCGGACAAAATCACAGAACTCGGCCACTCACTCGAAAAAAACATCACAAAAGGCCAGTCACCCCAGATAACGTTGCCTGTAAGAGGGCTTTCCAACGTCCACTTCGACAAAACGAGCAATCTACTGCGCATGGGCCGTAAGACGAGCAAACGCTCGTTCCTAAACATAGCGCACGCGAGAAAGTTCATGCAGACAGCGCTTATTGCCGGGAAATGCAGGGAATTCGTATCCCGCGGCAAAACCGCGAGCATAAGAGAGCTATACTATCAACTAAAGCACACGATAGCCGACACCAAGGAGAACACGTTCGATGACCAGTCAGAGTCAGACCCTCTGATAGTGGACTTGGAAACAAGCCTTGGAGTGCTGCGCGAAGAACTGCATCTTAAAGCCGACGACAAGGGAACGCTTATAGGAAACATCATAATCGAGGACTCAGGCGACACGATAGACTGCTCAAAGCTCGGCAGAAGCGGGCTCTCGATACCCTCCATCGTCGAGCACTACAAGTTCAAGCAGGTGAAGGCGGACTACATACTGGTCATAGAAACCGGCGCCATGTTCGACCGCCTAGTCGAAGAGAAATTCCACATAAACAACAACTGCATCATGGTCTCCACCAAGGGCCAGGCAGCCCGCGGATGCAGGCGGCTCGTAAACCGCCTCTCAACCGAAAAAAAGCTCCCAGCCATCATGTTCACGGACGGGGACCCTTGGGGATACTACATCTACTCCGTCATGAAGGCGGGTTCAATGGCTCTGGCCCACGAGTCAGAGCGTCTTGGGACGCCGAGCATACAGTTCGTCGGGATGACTATGACGGACGTAGACGAGTACGGCCTGGAGAAGGTGACTGAGAAACTTAAGGACGTCGATAAGAAAAGGATTAACGAGCTCTTACAGTATCCTTGGTTCCAGAAAAAGGACTGGCGCACGCAGCTACTCCTTATGGCTGAGAAGGGCGTCAGGATAGAGCAGCAGGCTCTCGCGTCTAAGTCGCTGGAGTTTGTTGCTGAGGATTACCTACCTCAGAAAATAAAGGCAGGCAAGCTTTTGCCTTAAAATGCGGGACGAAAAAGAAAAGAAAGAGGACGAATCCTCACATGTCTTAAAGGAGTTCCTAAAAAAAAAGCCTGACGAGGGAGAAGACCTCCTGTCTCTTGTTCTCGAGACCGGTAGGATACCGCGTTCCGCAGCCTCGAGAAGCCTCAGGGTTCCGGAAAACGTAATAGACGTGTGGTGCCTTAAACTCGAAAAAGACGGCTGGCTCAATCACATAGACCGTGACCTAGGCGACTACATGATAGAGCTTTCGGATGCTGCGTTGAAGAAGCTCAGGAATCTTGAACGGGATTTCTTCGATAAAGTCGAGGAGGAAGCATCAAGGGAGGAGAAGACTAAGCAAGAGGTTAAAACAAGGGATGCTAGAAAGACTGCGCCACCGCATAAAACATTAACGCTTGTGGACGCCCTAGTGTTCTTGTCAGTGATACTCTCGGCAGTCATGTTCAAGCGATTCAGCGAAGACACAACACAAACCATGCTACTATTATTCGGGATCCTGCTGATTGTTTTCTCGGTTATAATCTACCAAAGAAAGGCGCAGCACTCAAAAGCGCGCTCAATTATAGTAAAGCTGTGGAATGCAATCCTATCCATCCTGCTGGCATTCAAAGTTCATAAACGCCATGTCCTCGCATTCGCTCTTTTCGTGGGTGTAATGTATCTTGTCGGAAGATTCCTGATAGTCAGAAAACTCATCTACCTCGTGGAAGCCGTCATATGCTTCTCCTTCATCCCGTTCGCATACACCCGCAGAGGAAACAAGCGCATACTCGGAAGAATGTATCTGGGGATAATCCTCACAATCTACGCACTCCTCATAATATTCGGGTTCACAGGATTCACGGAATACTTCACAGCCAAAGTAAGAGTATTCGACATCCTGGCCGGAATAACACTGCTGCTCTACCTCAAGATAAAAGAATCCTATTTCCGCCTTGATGCGCTGGCAAAACTCGTGCGCAAGAAAGAAAAAGGCGAAAAATCACTTTAAACCCTCGATAATCGAGACTATCCGCTCTGCGATATCCCCCTTAGAGCCTTCCATTCTCTCTAACAAACCAGCCTCTCCTACGAAGAACACTTCAGTGTCGTTGGAACCGAACACGTGTTTCCCTATGTCGTTGGCAACTATTACGTTAAGACTGTCGCCGACGAGCTTTTTGCGGGCCGACTCTATTAGTTCGTCTTCGCTGACGTCGTATTCCGCCTTGAATCCTACAATCACAAGGTCCCTGAATTTTTCTCTGGAAGCCTTCGTCAACTTTCTCGTGGGCTTAAGAGTCAAAGTCATCTCTCGACCGGACTTTATCTTTCCTTTCTCGACACTTGCAGGCGTGTAGTCTGCAATCGCCGCAGCGCACACGAACGCGTCATAACCGCTCTCTAGCTCTCCAAGGCAGGCCTCGGTCATCTCCTCTGCAGTGCGCACGCCTATCGCCTTAACACCCTCCAGGGGAGGAACATGTGTCGGACCGAAAACAACGCACACGTCATGTCCGCGGGACAAAGCACGGCTCGCAACAGCAAAACCCATCTTCCCAGTGCTCGCGTTAGTTATGAAACGCACGGAATCAACAGGCTCCTGAGTCGGCCCTGCAGTAACCAGAATCCTCATCAAACAAAAACTTACTCGTTCAAGTAATAAATATAGCCTCTGCCAGACTTCTCCCTGACAACGTGGCTACCATCAAGCAGAACCTTAATGTTCTTGTCGACAACATACTTGCTCCTACCCAGCTTGCCTGCAATCGCCGTCAAGCCCACTCCGCCGTCCCTCCTCAAAAGATGCACGATCTCGAGCTGGCCCGCGGAAAGCTCAAGCCTCTCCGACTCTGCGATACCGTATTTATCACTCAAGAAAACCTTGCATTCCTCGCACACGTGCTGGCTCTCGAAAACCCATTTCAGCCACTGCTTCTTCCCGCAGCAGAAACAAGTAGCCTCAATCGGAAAACTGCTCTGCTTCAACTCCTTTTTGACCGACGGTTCATCATCCAGGCTTCCGTCCAAAGGGACCTCGATAACCTGCTCCACGATTCCGCCATCCAAGGCAGCCTCCACCGCCGGCTCGTCAAAGCCGCCGTCCAAGGGCACGTCCGGAATCAGGTCGTGGTCGATGAAATCATCCTCTATCTCCAGTATGTCATCCAAAAAGTCACCGGCAGAATCCAAAGGAGCATCATCTGCCTCCACGTCATTGAACTTGACTGTCATGTTGCATTCAACAGTATTGTCCATAAGCGCAGACTCCAAACCATAACTCAAGTCAACCTTGACGTTGTCGCAAGTGTTAATGTCAACGTCACGGGTCACGAAATAAACAAGCTTCTTGGACTCACCTGGCGAAACAGGCACGGGACTCTCATGATAACCCAGCAAATCATAACCCTTAATAACACTGTAACCGTTCCCGGCCTTACCCTCCATCATCTCCAAGCCGTTACCGTTCGTCGTCTGCTCCTTCCACTCGTCCGCAGGCGTCAGCCTCGCAAGACGAAGCTCAGGCTTTATGAAATACGTTTTGTCTCCAGTATTCTCAACGCAAAGCTCAAGCCTGCCGGATCCCCGGTCATAGCTTAACCCGTTCAAGGCTATCCTCAAGGTGTTCTGTTTCTTAAAGTACAGGTAATGCAGGTAGAATGCGATGGCCGCGGCCGCAAAAAATATGTCCAGAGCACCGATTGAATTCATTACAACCTCGCAAGGATACTGCGGGCTTTAGCCCGCAGAGGAATTGCGCTTTTTGATTCCATATTTCTCTTGCTTTTGCCTCCTTTCTTGTTTTGAGCGTAATTTGTTTACCGAGGCGGCGCGCCCCCTAGCGGGG
>JBDRCA010000069.1:0-6266 GCA_043822165.1 Candidatus Altarchaeota archaeon | reverse complement strand
ATAACCGTATTCAAGTCCTTTTTTTCCATATCTTTTGATTTGTGATAAACTACAACTCTTTTATGAATGTTTCTTCCAACTCCTCACCCTCTTTTTTCATTTGAGGCCTACGGCTAGAATACATTGAATCCTGATGTTTCTCTTTCTCCATCTGGTGTTTTTCTCTCTCCATTTGGCGTTTTTCCCTTATCCAATCATCTCTCTCTTCGTCCCTCTTTTTCCATTGAAAAAACCCATAACCACCAATAATTATGCCTACTACAATCAAAACAAGTAATGTGAACGCAATGATGGTGATAAGTATCGTATTCGCATTGAATACAAACGGGGAAGGGTATGTGGCTCTGGGTATCAAGTCAGCGACTATGTAAACTGAGAGTATTATTAGTATAACCCCCAGTGATGTGCTGAATTTGTAGAAATCGTCATAAACTAGGCCAACTCTTGATTCGGGTAAATCATTCATATTAAAATATGTGTCTGGGGGTCTTTTTCGACCCCCAGTATCTATTAGAGTGCCGCCGTTACATCATGTCCATGCCGCCCATATCGCCCATGCCTCCTGGTGGCATTGGGGGTCCGGATTTCTTGCCTCCGGAGATGACGTCGTCTATTCGCAGGAGCATTTCAGCTGCTTCGCTGGCGCTTTTTATGGCTTGGGTCTTGATTTTCAGGGGTTCGATGACGCCGTTTTTCCACATGTCGTCGATTTTCCCTTTCATGACCATGACGCCCACGTCTTTGCCGCCTTTGTCGTGTTTGGCTCTAAGGCTTACTAGGGTGTCGATTGCGTCCATTCCCGCTGATTCGGCAAGCGTTCTCGGGATTACCTCTAAGGTGTCTGCGAACGCGTTTACTGCGAGTTGTTCGCGCCCGCCTACTGATTCTGCGTAAACCCTAAGTTCCTTTGCGACCTCTATTTCAGGGGATCCGCCGCCTGCTACTACTTTGCCTATTTCAAGGGCTGCGGCTACTCCTCCGATAGCGTCTTTTAGGGAGCGTTCTACTTCGTCTACGACGTGTTCTGTTCCGCCGCGCACGAGTATGCTTACTGCTTTCGGGTTTTTGCATCCGCGCACGAAGATCATTTCGTCGCCTGAGATTTTTTCCTCTTCGACGAGTTTCGCGGCTCCGAGGTCTTGTTTTTCAAGGTCTTTCAGGTTTGTGGCAACGTTTGCGCCGGTTGCTTTGCCGAGTTTTTCCATGTCGGATTTTTTGACGCGTCTTACTGCCAGTATGCCTTCCTTGGACAGGTAGTGTTGCGCGAGGTCGTCTATTCCTTTTTGGCAGAACAATACGTTTGCCCCGGATTTGACGACTACGTCCACCATGTCTTTCAGCATCTTCTCTTCTTGGTCGATGAAGGCTTGGAGCTGGTCTGGGGAAGTAATGGATATTTCAGCGTCTGTTTCAGTGTCCTTGACTTCTATCGCAACGTCTAGGAGCGCGATTTTCGCGTTCTCCACTTTCCTCGGCATCCCTGTGTGCACGCGCTCCTTGTCGATTACAATCCCTTCGATGAGCTCGGTTGCGCCGATGCTCGCGCCTTCCTTCTTCTCGAGCTGGATGTTGTCGAGGTCAACTTTTATTTTTCCGTCGTTTTCCTCGGCGACCATCTTGACTGCCTTAACGCTCATCTTCGAGAGCATTTCCTTGCTTGATTCAGCTCCTTTGCCGGTCATGGCTGTTTGCGCTATCTGTTCGAGCACTTTATCGTCTTTAAGCGTTATGGTTCTCCCGATTTTCTGGAGTACTTCCTGTGCTTTGTCTGCTGCCATCCTGTATCCCCTGGCTATGATTGTCGGGTGTACTCTCTGGTCCAGGAGTTGTTCAGCGTTTCCGAGCAGTTCTCCGGTGAGGACGACTGCAGTCGTCGTTCCGTCTCCTACTTCGTCGTCTTGTGTTTTAGCCACTTCGACGACCATTTTGGCTGCCGGGTGCTCTACGTTCATCTCGTCGACTATGGTTGCTCCGTCGTTTGTTATGACGATGTCTCCCAGGTCGTCGACCAGCATCTTGTCCATTCCGCGCGGTCCGAGTGTGGTCCGCACTGTTTCTGCGACGATTTTCGCAGCCATTATGTTTGACCGCTGCGCGTCTCGTCCCTGTGTCCTTAATGCCCCTTCAGGGAGCACTATTATCTGTGGTCCTTGTCCTTGTGCCATTTTTCTTCTCCTCAATAAAATTATGAGCTAACCTATAGGTTTGGATGTATATAAAAACGTTTCGTTTTCTACTCGATTCTGACGTTGAAGCCTTTCTTATCCTTTTTCTTTGGCGCTGCTTTGGTGATTTTCACTTCTAGTACTCCGTTTTTGTAGGATGCTTTGCTTGAGCCGGCTTTAACTTCGCTTGGGAGTTTGAGTTCCTTGTGGTATTTCCTCTCTGTTGTATCCACGTCTATCGTCATGTTTTTCTCGTCTACTTCGAGTTTAATGTCTTTTTTCTCTATTCCGGGCAGTTCCGCGATGACTGTTACTTCTTTGTCCCCGTCGATTACGTCTGTCAGGGGTTCACGGCCTTCCCCGAGTTCTTCCTCGCCGAGCATTCTTTTGTTGGGTACGTTTCCGAATTCCTCAATCTTCGGCTTACCATCCGGGCCGACGCGCATCGAGAACCCGTAGACGAACGGGTTTTGGCCGCCCTCTTTTTCGCTTGATGCTTTCATGGCTTCCTCGAATATTCGGGCCATGTTCTCCTCCATTTGCTTGAATTCCTCGTCAAAGTCAGTGAAAAAGTCACCGAAAAAATCCTTTCTCCTTCGCCTTCCTGGAAACATTTTACTAAATCACCTCACATAAAAATTGGGATAATATATGGGTTCAGACGTATATAAAAACTTTTCGGTTCTTGAATCAAGAGAAAAGCTCGATGAACTCCTTCGAGGTTTTAATATCCTTCAAGTCTTCAGGCTTTAGTACTATTCCAGACGCCTTCCGGGTGCGCTCTGTTATGCAGACTCCGTAGCCTCCTATGGTCTCCGAGATTTCCTCGACGACGTGAATCTTGCGCTCAAGCCTGCGCCAGTCATTCGAAACAGTCGTGAACACGGTCTCCTCATCCTTCAAGACTATATCGAACGGCGCCTTAGTCAAAGACGCGTCGAAACCCATCTCCCTGAAAAAATCCATGGTTCTCTTCTTCAACTCGCTCACATAACCCCTAAACTCCTCTTCATGCGAAAAAGCTTCAGCATGAAAAACATCACTCGGCAAAAACAAGTCCTCAACACACCCAAACAACTCGCTCATCCGCTCGGCGACAAGACTCGAAACCCTACCATCCCGCTCATACCTGTACACACTCTGCTTAGACACCCCCAAAAGCTCAGCGAGCCCCTCCTGCGTCAAACCCCTACTCCTGCGAGCCATAGACAAGCGCTCAGGATTGAGCCGCATGCAGTAATTGCCTCTTATAGTATACGTGGTAGGTGCGTTGTCGCCGAGAATCTGGCCTAAAGTATCAACAGCAACGACATGGACGCCATAACGTTCATAGACGACTCCACTATCCAAGACCGCACTCTTCAATCTCCTGCCGACTATAATCGGCACTCCGTCAAGAATAGCGGAAACCTTCCTCAACTCAGAAGCCTTATTCGGCGTTAAACCCTCGATGTTTGACAATACTTTAACGAGAAATAATCCTCCGCAACCCTTTGCGAGGATGTCGAAACTCGACTGGATGCCCTCACAAAGCACTGTCTGATAGCCTGCCTTGCTGAAGACGCGCGCGACCTCAGAGGAAAGCGAACTCATCTTCATCTACTCAATAAACTTCTTGTGTAACGCAACAATAGCCTTCTTGGCGTCAGCGTCTTTCACAACAAAAGAAATGTTCACCTCAGAAGAACCCTGCGCAATCATGATGATGTTGACTCCAGCAGTCGAAACAGTCGAGAAAACCTTGGCTGCAATACCCTTCGTGCCCTGCATTCCCGCACCCACAACGGTTATGATGCTCGTGTTCTCCTCCACGGAAACGCCCCTGAATCCGTCGTTAACCATCTCCTCCTCAATCAATCCAACAGCAGCAGTCAAGTCGCCTTTGTTTACTATAAACGACAGGTTAGACTCACTTGAGCCCGAAATCATCGGAATGGTTATCCCGTTTGTACCCAACACCGAGAAAATCTTGCCCGCGATATTCGGCGTCTCAGCCATCCCCACACCCTGAACAGTCAACAAGGCAACATCATTCTTCACAGTAACGGACTTTATAACCTGCTTTATCTTCTTCTGATCTCTGAGGATTACAGTACCCTCACAATCAGGTTTGAATGTGTTTCTCACCCAAACCGGGATGTTGGCAATCATCGCCGGCTCAATCATCTTGGAGTGGATGACTTTCGCCCCGAAGTAAGCCAAATCCATGGCCTCGACGTAAGAGAGTTTGTCTATCAGCTTCGCGTCTTTAGCAATCCTCGGGTCCGTGGTCATGATGCCGTCCACGTCAGTCCAAATCTGCACTTCCTTCGCGGAAAGATAATTGCCTAAAAGAGATGCAGTATAATCCGAGCCGCCTCGCCCGAGCGTTGTGATTTTGCCGTTCCTGTTGCCTGCGACAAATCCAGTGACTACGGGAGTCTTACCCTGCTTACTCAACGCCGTGATAACCTTCACTGCCTTGGCTTTAGAAGCCTTGTGGTCTGGGTGCGCGCACCCGTAATTATTGTCTGTAATCAACCCTGCTTCAAAGCCGGTCAACGGGACCGCGTCAACGCCCATCGAACGAAGCGCTCCCGAAACAAGCACGATGGATAATCTCTCACCGAAACTCATGATGTAGTCAAGGCTCTTGGGCGTCAAATCCTCCAAGTATCCTACACCCAGCAACGCAACTTTCAGTTGGTCTAAAAGCGAGATGATCTCAGGTAAAAGCTCGCTCAAGATTTTCCTGTCTGATACCGCGTCTTCGAGGGCTTCCCTGTGTTGAATCAGGATTTCCCTGTAAAATAAGTCGACTTCCTTTTCCACGACCAGCGTCGGCACGTCAACGACTTTGTTGGCGATGTTTATGAGCTTGTCCGTCACTCCGCCTACGGCGGACACGACCACTACTCTTGGAGCCTTCGTGTCTTTCACGAGCTTCGCAACGTTCCGGATTCGGACGCCGTCGCCTACGGAGGAGCCCCCGAATTTCATCACAATCATTTTATTCTAAAAGATATAGCATACGCTATTAAAAAAGAAAAGGGGTTGGTGGGGTGCGGTTTATAGTCCGTCTTCTGTCGGCTTTCCGCGCGCCAGTGCGCGCACTACTGCCGGGTGAGCATTCTTCTGTTCCCCGGTTTTACGGGTTTCACTCCAATCTGCTTTTGGCGGATACTGTTCGTTTCAAACAGCCGGGGACTCTCCCATCAGGCAAATGCCTCATCAGTCGAACGAGTTCCCTGGCATCTCGTCTCTGTAACGCCCGCCGGAAGACTCTCGCCTCCCAAATAATGCAGACCATTAAAACGGAGTGGACGGAACTTCCTCAGAAACTTTAAGAAAGTTTCATCAAATGGGCCATCTTCGTGGCTTACGCCACTCGATGACCCAAACGAAACCATCAAATGAAAGCTCCCGAAGCTCACTAAACCGCTCCCCAAGAAAGATATGAGGAGAGATACGAATAAAAATGCAAGAATAGAAGAAAAAGGATTTACGATACGCAAAGAAGACGATCTTGTCGCCAGAGAGTATGCAGGTTTTGGTGTGGCGGTTAGTACGGCTGGGCTGAACACGTCGGCGTGAGCCTTCGTGCTTGCACCCGCCGCCTATCAAACCCGTCTTTTACGGGAGCCAACAAGTTTCCTCTTTTTCGGGGGCCGCTTCAGGCTTAGATGCTTTCAGCCTTTATCGGATAAGAGCGTAGCTACCCGGCAATGCCTTGTCAGACAACCGGTAAACCAGAGACTCCGGACCATCGTTCCTCTCGTACTAGATAACCCTTCCCCTCAGGAAACCAACACCTCCAGTAGATGCCGCCAAACTGTCTCGCGACGTTCTAAACCCAGCTCACGTATCCCTTTAATGGGCGAACAACCCCACCCTTGGCCGCTTCTGCACGGCCAGGATGGAATGAGCCGACAGCGAAGTAGCAAGCATCGGGGTCGATGTGTACTCTTGCCCGATACCACTCAGTTATCCCCGGGGTAGCTTTTCCATCAGCCCGAGCCCCCATTAAGGAGGCTTCGGGGTTCGCTAGACTCGACTTTCGTCTCGAGATTCCTTGTCATTCGTAATCTCGTCAGGCTGGCTTTTGGTCTTATCCTCTACACC
>JBDRCA010000068.1:0-14812 GCA_043822165.1 Candidatus Altarchaeota archaeon | reverse complement strand
CGACAGGAAGCTGCCGCCAAGACGCATCTTCTCCCTGAAGCTCGTCTTCAAAAAAGCCCTCTTAAGCGTCACCCGCACGTCCCTGTCGACAAGCTCGACCGGGATGCCTGCTTCCCCCGCCTTCTTTAATGCCTCAAGCATCTCAGAGCCCGGTTTCACGCCGAGCTCCTCGCCGACGCGGCGCTGAAAATTCGCAAGCAGCACCTGAATCAAAAACAAGTAAATCTTACCTTCCTTGATGACCTTCTCGATGTCGGTTGAATCCCACTTCTTCTGCTCAAGCAAGGCGTGCTTGCGGTCGCTGCAAAGCTCGACGCAGACGACGTCCGGTTTCTCCGTCTCTATTACTTTGCCTACTTGTTCGACGCTTTTCTTCGAGACATGGGCGGTGCCTACGAGAATGATTTTCTTACCATTCGCTTCGACTACGACCTCTCGCTCAGCCATGGAAATCATATTGACTGGAAAAGTATTTAAGTCCGCGAAACAATAACTAACCGAAGATGGTTCCCATTGAAAACGAAAACAACCAACGATGCCGCTGGCGCGTCGGAGACAAGTGCGGAAACGACCAAGTGGGGGCCGGCATCATAGTAAACGACAGCCTACAATCACGCTGGTTCTGCTCAGGCTGCAACCATTTCCTAGAGTAAATTATTTCTTGATTATTGAGGCAACGTCCCGGTCTGCTAGCACGTGGGATAAGCCGACGCGTTGTCCCTCATGTTTCACCGATTTCCCCCAGACTACTGCGTAACGGAATCCTTCAAGGAATTGCTTGTGCAGCATCTCGCACACGTCCCTTATGCTCGAATCCTTCTTTATCACCAAAGGCTCCTCCAAATCCGCTTTCCCACCCTGCGGCTTCATGAAAATCCGCATGAACCCGAGACTGGAGAAAATCCGCTCGCGAAGCTCCTCTAGACCAACGTCCGCGTCCGCTGAAATAAATGAGGCGTTCCGGTACATTGCCTTAAGACGGGCTAAAGCGTTTTCGTCGATGGCATCAATCTTGTTGAACACGACCAGCAGGGGCGTATAAACGCGGTTGCCTTGGAAGACGTCAACGAGCTCGTCATCGGTTATGTTCTCTCTTACGCTAATCTCTGCGTTGTGGATTCCATAGGCGTTTGCGATTTCCCTGGCCGTTTCCTGGTTGATTCTCGTAAGCTTTATGTTGGAGAATATGTGCACTCCACCTCCTTGCGTTCTCCTCACCGTGACGTTCGGAGGCGCCTTGTTAACGCGCACGCCAGCATCCTCAAGCTCACATATGATTTCTTCGACCATGTTTTTGCGGGTAACATCCGAGAGAAGCACAATCAAGTCCGCAATCCTGGCTACAGCCAACACCTCCTTGCCCCTCCCCTTGCCCTTGGCGGCACCCCCTATGATTCCCGGAACGTCCAAAAGCTGTATATTAACCCCCTTATACTCCATCATCCCCGGTATCACGTCAATAGTCGTGAAGTCGTATGCTCCGACGGGAGAGGACGCGTTCGTCAGCTTGTTTAAAAGAGTCGATTTTCCAGCTGAAGGGTAGCCCATTATGACAACTGTTGCATGGCCTTCCTTGCGGATGCCGAAGCCGTATCCCCTGCCCCCCTTGCTTGAGCGCTTCAGCTGGTCTTCCCTAAGCTTCGCAAGCTTTGCCTTAAGCTTCCCGATGTGGTGTTGCGTCGCCTTGTTGTAGGAGGTCTTCTCTATCTCCTCCTCGATTTCGGCGATCTTGTCCTCGATTGATGCCATCTTACCTTTTTTGTATCAAACATTAATATTAGCTTAATGAGCTCTAAAGCCGCGGGAAAAACGTTAGGGCTGGTATTTAAGACTAGGATCCCCGTCATAGCCTTCTTTTTCGCGGCATCATACGCTCTCTGGATCGTGACAGAAGACTATGCTATACGAAACTACGTCTCGGTGCTTCCCGCACTTGTCGCAGTCCAAATCTTTTTGAATGACTTCCTGCACCTTTACCTCGCATACGAGGTGGACGTCGGCAGAAGATGGTTCAGCCTCCTGATAGCCCCCGGCACCATACTCCACGAACTATCCCATCTTTTCTCCGCCGTATTGACCGGCTGCTACGTAACAGACGTCTCCCTGTTCAAATACAATCCGCGAAGCGGGCTTCTTGGCTACGTAGGATACACGCAGCCCAAAGACAAGTGGATTGTACTAAGAAACCTGATAGTAGGGTTCGCGCCCTTCTTCGGCTGCGGGACAATCCTCATCGCGTTAAGCTACTTTATGAGCGGCGGCCAGCTGCCTGACTTAAACGCGGTTCACGTGGACTCGTATGCGTCGATATACACAGTCTTCTACGGGCTTGGCTTGGATTACCTCGGGAAGATAATCCTGTACGTCATCCCTAACCCGCTCTTGTGGATTATTCTTTACCTTCAGTTCTGCTTTGCTTTGGGTTCAGCGTCAAGCACGCAAGACATAAAAATATTCCTGACCTCTCTCGTAAAACATCCAGTGAGCACGGTCTTCATACTATTGCTCTCGTATTGCCTGCTCATAGTATCCGAGAGCACCTCGGAAATCTACGGCGTGTCCCCGCAAGACGTGGTGCTGACTCTTCTCGCGTCCGCCATACTAATCCTTGCCTACTCCATAACGGTTCTGGCGTGTTCGATACCGCTTGCGTACGTCGGCGACAAGTTCGTTGAAATAAAATTCTCGGAGCGGTTCGTGACCGTGATGGCCTCCGTCCTCGTGTACCTGGTCTCGTCTGTCGCCATCGGGCTTTCTACCGGAAAGTCGGTGGCCCTGGCTTTGCTCGCGTTCGCATCACTTATATTCTACTTCAAGAAACAGCACCTGTTCCACGCCTAACAGACCTGGATTTGCTTGATGACGGTCTTTACTTCCTCGTGCTTTATGTTGTCGTATACCGTCCTCACCCGGGTCTCATTAATCTCCCTGAAGCCGGGGCGCTTAACCTCGACTTTCCTCACCGGCGCAACAACGTCGAAACTATAACTCCAACCCCCCCCGTAAGCCAAATCAAAATCAAAGGAAAAAACCTTGCTCTCATTAGGCTCCAAATAAGCCTCCCTGCTCCTGCTAATGTTGCTCAAATCCTTGAACAAACGAAGATCAATCTGGAACAAACCCCCGATAGAATCATTGTTCACAAGAGTTATGTAAACCGTTCCATTAAGCTTCGGGTCAAGCGTCCCGTACTGAAGCCAAGTCCCGTACTCGTCGCTCTCTTTGACCATCGAAACCCGCGCACCCTGAACAACCTGATAAGTCAAAGGAACATCACTGTACTGCCGCACCAGATACACCTCATTACCCTCGTACTGTTCGCTCACATTCCTCGGAACACGCTCAAACCAGACTTCGCTCACATTCAGGCTCTGGTTGACAATCCTGCACTCAGACTTTAAAATGCAGCCGCTCACTAAGACGGCGCAAACAATGACTAAAAAAAAACCCGCCTTCATACTGCCCCTAAAATCAGAAGGAAGATGAGAACCATCGCGGCACCAGAGCCTATTATCGCGCCGTTGACCAGCATATGGCTTATCCTGTGCAGATTCCACGAGTGCCTGCTGTTAAACCCAGTAATCTGCCTCTCCATCCACCTGGACAAGCATCTTTCCTCCCTGATAAGCTTATACAAAAAAGGCATAAAACGCCACCTCCCGTATTAACAATTTCAAGTTTCTCATTTAATAATGCGTGTTTTACCCCCCGGAACAAACCTCTGAACATCAGACAACAAAGCACATCCCAGAATCTCGCTAACCCTCTTAACAGCCTCCCCCTGCTTCAAATCACCGGGAGCAATAACCGCTAAAACACTGCACGCCTTCTCGATTGCTGAAACAGGCCCGCCCAAAACCGCATCGTCTTCCCCAACACCGACCGCGAGCCTGAGGCTGGTCTTCCTCATCCAATTCCTCTTGCCCCTAATCACGAAAGCGCCTTTCGCCAAATACTCGCCGCTCTCAGGAGTCTTCGAAACCTGCTCAGGCATGATATAATAGACGTCAAGTTCCCCAACACCCTTCTTCCACCCGCTGGAATAAGACGCCGCAGCCTCAGCCGCCTCACGTACCGTGTCCTCAGGCAACTCGTTCTTATCCGGGTTCTTCACCACGAAAAAAGGCGCGCCCTGAACGTCAGCGTGAAACACCAGGTCGCTTGCATCAGTGTGCTTTTTAATGACAATCTCGTTGGATGTTGCGTCCCTGCCCCCGATTACCAGAAACCCGTCAGAGCTTACAAACCACCTGAACTTCTCAAACCACTTGATTTTCCTGGTAGACTTCGCAGCCTTCTGCTCCCGCTCCCGGCCTTCCGCCAAAATCTTGTCCGTGAGGCGCTCGATTTGAGCCCGCGTGTCCTCAATCGCCTTTTCGAGGCCTGGAATCTTGGCTTTAGCCTTCTTAGAGCGCCCGTAATAGTCTTGGGCGTTTTCCGGGAGGGTTTTCCTCACGTCTAGTCTCGCATCCATCACTCATAAATTCATGGGAACCAATACTTATACATATGGCTAAAAACCCAATTCTTGCGGCAGCCTTATCCGTCATAATCGCAGGCTTCGGACAATTCTATCTCGGGCAAGCCAAGCGCGGACTATTCTTCTTGGCGCTTGAATTCCTGACCGCGATAATACACATCGAATTCTCGAGAAACATAGGCTACGCCCTGAATTTCCTCGCGAGCATCTGGGCTGCGACAGACGCATACAGGACTGCCAAACACATGCGGGAAAACACAAAAACTCCCGACCCCGCCCAGGAAATCTACATTTAAAAAGCAACGAGGTATTAACTAAACCATGCTTTCAGGAATATGCGACTGGCTGGTATACGAAGTGGCTGGCGCCTCCCCGCAATCACCCCTTGCCCAAACACTGCATTTCTTCATATACGACACCGTGAAAATCCTGGTTTTACTGGCAGCCATGATATTCCTCGTAGGAGTCGGCAGAACCTACATGTCCCCTAAAAAAATCAAGGACATACTCACCTCAAAAGGAAAAGCATTAAGCTACGTAACAGCATCCATCGCCGGTGCAATAACCCCGTTTTGCAGCTGCTCCTCCATCCCAATCTTTATGAGTTTCATACGCGCCGGCGTACCTTTAGGCCCGAGTCTATCTTTTCTAGTGACTTCCCCACTCATAAACGAGTACCTGGCGGTCTTGATGCTGGGCTTCTTCGGACTAAAAGTCACGTTAGCCTACATCATCGTGGGCCTTAGCCTCGGAAGCCTCGCCGGTTTCCTGCTCGGAAGAATCGGCGTTGAACGCTTCATCCAGGATGATTTCATAGTGGATGAAGATGAAGACGAGGACGAATTCACGGATTTCAGGCAGCGTCTTGAATACGGCTTCGATGAAGCGGTATTCATCGTGAAAAAACTCTGGGTCTGGGTGGTCCTTGGAGTGGGAGTGGGCGCCGTAATCCACGGCTTCATACCGGAAGAGAGCATACACGCGCTCCTTGACAAGACCGGGTTTTTCTCGGTGCCGTTTGCAGTACTTGTTGGAGTGCCGATTTACGCAAACTGCAGCGCGGTCGTCCCGATAGCGCTAGTATTGTTCCAAAAAGGGGTTCCACTGGGGACGGCACTGGCGTTCATGATGGCGACCGCGGCATTAAGCCTACCTGAAGCCGTGATACTAAAAAGAGTCATGAAGGCGTCGTTAATCGGTCTCTTCTTCGCAACGGTTGCCGCGGGAATAATCATTATAGGCTACGTATTCAATGTTTTATCCATTTTTATAGTCTAATATCCCATATAATTGTCACCCGCTTCACTACCTGGTCTCTCTTCAGGTAGGAGGGAAAAAAAACACAATGGACAAGAAAACGATTGTTGACGCTATAACGGATGCGTTAGGCAAATCCAAGAAACGCAAGTTCGTGCAGACAGTGGAAGCAGGATTCATCTTCACGGACGTGGACTTGGATTCAACACAACACAAACTAAACCTTAACGTATACCTACCCAAAGGCAGGGGACGCGACATAGACATCGGAGTCTTCGCCGACGGAGACATGGCGGTCAGAGCCAAAAAAGTCTCGAAAAACATCTACAACAAAGCCGAAATAGAAACTCTTTCTAAAGACCGCCGCAAAATGCGCAAAATCGCGTCAGACTGCTACTCATTCATCGCTCAACCCGACCTTATGACGCTCATCGGGAAAAACTGGGGAATAGTGCTCGGATCCCGCGGCAAAATGCCCCAACCAGTGCCCCCAAACGCAGACCTTACAGGCATCATGAACCGCACCAAAAACAGCGTCCGAGTACGCTCGAAGAAAAACCCCGCCATACACGTGCCAATTGGGGTAGAATCCATGAACCCTGAAGACTTATACGAAAACTACCTGGCAGTCTACAACGCAATCGAGCGCGTAATCCCGAAAGACAAGATAAAATCCGTCTACGTCAAGACAACAATGGGTGAGGCAGTCAAACTATGGTAGCGCCGTGGAAGAAAAAAGAAGTCGATGAACTCGCCAAGAAACTGGCTAAAGCCCCTGTAGTAGGATTGGTCGGAGTAGAATCAATACCCTCACGGCAACTCCAAAAAATGCGCAAACAGTTCGGAAGCCAGCTTGAGATGCGCATTGCAAGAAACAACGTCATAAAACACGCAATCAAAAAAGCCAAAATCCCGGAAGAACTCGGCGGATACCTGAAAGGTCCTTCAGCACTTGTTTTCACTGAAATCTCACCATTCAAATTAGACAAGCTCATATCAGACAACAAGACGAAGGCGCCTGCTAAGGCAGGCTCTACTGCGCCAAACGACATCGTGATTCCGAAAGGGGATACTCCGTTCGCGCCGGGCCCCATAATAGGCGAGCTTCAGGCAGTCGGCATCAAAGCCAAGATTCAGGGCGGTAAAATCGTCGTATTGTCTGACTCAAAGGTCGTGTCTGCGGGAGAAGAGGTTTCTCCGCAGCTTGCGGGCGTTTTAGCCCGTTTCGGCATTGAACCAGTCGAAATCGGTCTTAAACTTCAGGCGGCGATTGAGGCTGGAGTTGTTTACCCCGGCGATGTCTTGCACATAGACGAGGCGGAGACTCTTGCAAGGATTACGACCGCTTACGCTGGTGCATTGAATCTTTCCTTGAACGCGGGGATAATAAATTCAGTAACAATCCCGCACTTCATACGCGACATGCACGTCAAAGCGGTTAACCTTGCGTTCAATGCAGGCATCTACACGAAGCAGACTCTAGAATTCATGATAGGCAAGGCTGAATGCGAGGCAAAGGCTTTAAAGTCTCGGATACCTGAGCCGGCTGTAAAGGACGACAAAAAAAAGGAGGCAGTCAAAGAGCCGTCTCCAGAAGAAAAAGCCGGGGAATCCAAGGAAGACGAACCTGAAAAAGCGGAAGACAAACCAACCAAAGAAGAGGCAGCTGCCCCCGAAGACAAGAAAGAAAAACCCTCCAAAGAGAAAAAACCAAAAAAAGACAACCCAGCCGAAGAGACTAAAACTGCAGACAAAGCAGCTGAAAAAGGCGAACCAGAGGATAAGCCCGCCGTAGAAAAGAAAAAACAATAACTTAAACCGTTTCTAAAATAACTCCCAGAGCCGGTCTTTTTTAAACCATTCTTCCAATAACTAAATCCTCGTTTTGCGGGGAAGTGATGATTCATGGCTTCAGTAGACGTTCACGTAACCCAGAAAGAAACTGACGGAAAAACAATTCATTCTCTAATGGATGAGAAACGAAAATTCAGTCCAAAAGACTACGTCCTTGAAAACGCATACCTGAAAGACGAAGAAGAATACAAGAAAATCTACAAGAAATCCATCCAAAACCCGGAAAAATTCTGGGCCCAAAAAGCAGAACAACTCGACTGGTTCAAGAAATGGGACAACACCCTTTACTGGGACCCCAAGACTGCAGTCTGCAGGTGGTTCGAAGGAGGAAAAATAAACGTATCCTACAACTGCCTCGACAGACACTTAACCGGCAGCCGAAAAAACAAGGCCGCCATAATCTGGGAAGGAGAACCAGCAGGAGAAACAAAAATCTACACCTACCAGGAACTACACCGCGAAGTATGCAGATTCTCAAACGTACTCAAGAAAAAAGGAATCCAAAAAGGAGACCGCGTAATCATGTACCTGCCCATGATACCCGAACTCACAATAGCAATGCTCGCATGCGCCAGAATCGGGGCAGTGCACAGTGTCGTATTCGGAGGATTCTCCGCCGAGTCACTGAAAGACAGGGTGCTAGACTCCGGCGCGAAGATGGTCGTAACATCCGACGGAAGCTACCGGAGGGGTAAAATCATCCACTTGAAATCTAGTGTAGACGAAGCAGTGGATGATTGCCCGAACGTGGAGTCGGTAATCGTCGTGAGACGCACCCACACTCACGAAGTAGGCATGAAGGACGGACGCGACACGTGGTGGCATGATGAAACACTTGCAGAAGACATCGAAAACTACTGCGAGCCAGAGCACGTGGACGCTGAAGACCCGTTGTTCATACTCTACACAAGCGGGACGACGGGCAAGCCTAAGGGTGTTTTGCACACTACTGGGGGTTATCTCTTGTATACGTATCAGACTTTTAAGTGGGTTTTCGACATACGCGAAGAGGATACTTACTGGTGCACCGCTGACATAGGCTGGATTACAGGTCACAGTTACATAGTATACGGGCCTCTGGCAAACGGTGCGACGTCCGTCATGTTCGAGGGCGTTCCTAACTGGCCTAAAGCCGACAGGTTCTGGGATGTCGTCGAAAAACATAAAGTAAACATATTCTATACTGCGCCGACTGCGATTCGCGCCATCGCCAAGGAGGGCGACCACTGGCCCAAGAACAAGGATTTATCGTCTCTGCGGCTTCTTGGCTCGGTAGGCGAGCCGATTAATCCTGAAGCGTGGATGTGGTATTATCGCGTGATAGGCGATGAAAAGTGCCCGATAGTGGACACTTGGTGGCAGACCGAGACGGGCGGGATACTCATAACACCTCTGCCCGGGGTTAGCACGCTAAAACCCGCGTCAGCCAACAAGCCTTTCCCGGGCGTTGAGCCGGTAATACTCAAGGAAGACGGCTCCGAGGCTGATGTTAACGAGGGAGGCTTCTTGTGCATTAAAAAGCCGTGGCCGGGCATGATGCGCACGGTGTATGGACACCACGAGCGTTTCATAGAGACTTATTGGAGCAGGTTTCCGCCGTATTATTTCACTGGTGACGGCGCCAGAGTCGACGAGGACGGCGACTTCTGGCTCATGGGCCGTATTGACGACGTCATAAATATTTCAGGCCACCGTATCGGTACCGCGGAAGTGGAGTCCGCGCTCGTCAGCCACAAGAAGGTGGCGGAAGCAGCGGTCGTGCCGATACCTCATGAAATCAAGGGTCAGGGTTTATACGCTTTCGTGATTCTCAAGAAAGGAAACGAACCATCAAAGGAACTCAAAAAAGAGCTTTTCGACCAGGTCCGGGAGGTTATAGGCCCGATTGCCAAGCCTGATGTCATCCAGTTTGCCGACGCGCTCCCGAAGACGCGCAGCGGAAAAATAATGCGCCGGATACTCCGAAAGATTGCGGAGGGCGCACAAGACGTTGGGGACACTACTACGCTTGCAGATCCAGGCGTGGTCGAGAAACTAATCGAGGAACGCAAGAATTAAAAATAAAGAGGCTGGGAGCTAAGTCTCAGGCTCATTTGTCTCCCCTATCCTTCTTCTCCTTGGGCTTTTCTTCCTTGGGTTGCTCTGTTACCACAGCTGCCGCATCTTCTACGGTCGCTGCCTTTTGTTCTTCGATTACGAGCTTTAGTTTCTTGTCTTCTTTTATGTGAGTGCGCTCCGGGATGGCGTCGGTTTTTCCGGATATCACGTCATCGAAGACTCCGTCGTTCAACTCTAGTGTGAGTTCTTTTATGCGCCGGCCTTCAACGGTTACTCCAAGGCCTTGGCATACTCCTGCTACTTCCTTAATCGCGGCCTTCAAGTCGTTGGCGAGAAGCGAGTCCTTTTTGGCTGTAGAGATTTCCTTAAGCTGGGCGAAAGTCAGGTTTCCGACAACCTCGCCCTTCTGCGTTCCCCTCTCGATTCCAAGCTCTTTCTTGATTAATGCAGAAGCTGGAGGGCTCCCGATTTTTACCTCGAATTCCTTGGTTTTCTCGTCGACGATGATTTTCACGGGAATCTTCATTCCCTTGTATCCCTTAGTCTTCTCGTTTATCTCCGCGACGACCTTTCCAGTGTTGACTCCAAGCGATCCGAGACTCGGACCCAAAGGCGGGCCGGGAGTCGCACTACCTCCGTCAACGAGCGCGTCAACCTCTTTTTTACTCAATTTTCTCCTCCTCTTCCTGTCGAACAATCTTTATGTCATCGCCCCTGACGATGACCGGAATCGGGACCGCAGCCTCGATAAGCTCGACTGTAATCTCGTTCTTGTCCTCGTCGATACGGGCTACGCGAGCCTTCTCGTTCTTGAACGGTCCTGCGATAAGCTCTACCAGGTCTCCTTTGTTGACTTCAGTGACGATTGGGGTCGGGTCTAGGATCTCCTCCAGTTCGCTTATAGAGACCATGCCTGCGGAAGATAAGTCCCCGCGTTTCTTAAGCAGTAGGCCCTTGGTTTTTGGAACGTTCCTGGCTAGGTCCTCTACGGTACCTGGGCTGTCGGCTTCGACGAGGAGGTATCCCTTCAAACCCGTCGTGTAAAGCACGCCGTAGACTGCTTTACCCAGTTTTGCAAGCTCTTCTCGCTGGCTTTGGGCTTCACGGTACATGATTTCCGCTACAACGCGTTCCTGTCCAGCGGTCGCCCGCACAACGTATATTCCCATCTTCAAAGTATGTTCAAAGTCAACTGAGCTATCAAGAACACGATGAATCCCATAGCCCCGATTACTATTATACCCAGTCCCGTGATTTTCGCGGTTTCTCCGTATTCCGCCTTCTTAGGCTTCCTCGTCAACCGCAAAATCCTCTTGGTTTCGCTTAACGCTTGTCCTACGTTGGGTAATCCCATTTTAAATGCTCTTCAACCCTATCTCGAACTGGTCTTCTGTGGCTGCTTTTTCAACCCGCTCCTCGAGTTCTTCTTCGTATCCTGGGATTCTGACTCCTGAGAGGATTACGAGAGTCTTTATGACGTTTCGGTCGAGTGTTTCGTCGATTAGCGCCCCCCAAATTATCTGGGCGTTCGGGTCGATTCTGTCCGCTACGCGGCGCACGATGTCTTCGGCTTCCTCAAGTGTCATGTCTCTTGAGCCGATGACGTTTATAAGCGCCCCGGTCGCCGTTGATATGTCGGT
Organism: Candidatus Altarchaeota archaeon; assembly: GCA_043822165.1. Taxonomy (GTDB): domain Archaea; phylum Altiarchaeota; class Altiarchaeia; order IMC4; family SCGC-AAA252-I15; genus SCGC-AAA252-I15. Next base: position 3,523 of record JBDRCA010000068.1, on the reverse strand, counting down.
GTCGAGAAGCGGAGACTGCAGCGCCTTCTCCACTGACTCTTTTGAGCGTTCGCCCATAGGCGTCTCCTTGGTGGATGAGCCTAATCCTATCATCGCGGAGCCGCCGTCTTTCATGACTGCGCGCACGTCTGCGAAGTCGAGGTTGACGAGCCCTGGCTTGGTGACCATCTCGGTTATGCCTTTCACGGCGTTTGCGAGAAGCTCGTCCGCGACCTTGAATGCCGCGTTTATCGGCAGGTTTGGCGCGATGTCGAGTAGTCTGTCGTTTGGTATGACGATTGTGGTGTCAGCATATTTCCTGAGTTTTTTAAGGCCCCGAAGAGCGTTTTGGGCTCTTATTTTCCCTTCCACGCTAAACGGTAGTGTGACTATGCCGATTGTCAGTGCCTGAAGGTCTTTGGCGACCTCGCAGATTACTGGCGCGGACCCTGTTCCGGTTCCGCCGCCCAATCCGCAGGTTACGAAGACTAGGTCTGAGCCTGATAGTGCGTGAGAAATTTTTTCCAGGTCTGCTTCAGCGCATTCCTCGCCGACTTCAGGGTTGTTTCCGGCTCCTATTCCGCCGGTAATGCTGGTGCCGATTAAGACTTTGGTCGGCACTGGAGTGTTCAACAAGTCGAGCGCGTCAGTGTTGACTGCGATTACGTCGCCTCCTTCAACACCCATCTCCATTAGGCGCTCCACGGTGTTAGAGCCGGCTCCGCCCGCTCCAACGACTTTAATCGCGGTTTTTATGCCTTCGACTATTCTTCTTAGTTCCTCGTCTGTTGTTACGTCTGACCCCCCTTTTGGGGAGAACTCTGGCTTGTCTTCTCCTGTATTAGCCCTTTGAATTGCATCTGATACTATTGAATCCATCACCCTCACCTAATTTTTTTTATTGTAGCAAAAAATGCTTGCCTGAAAAATTGGAATTATTATTTGGAACTCCTATATAAAAAGGCGTGTGTAGGCTCTAAATCCCAGTTTCCTGGCACTTTAGGATGTATTCCAGGTTTTTCCTGGCTTGTTCCTGTATCCTGTTTATCACTTCCTCGTTTCTCTGCGGCTTGAAAAGATGCCTGAATCTGCCCTGAAGCTTCAAGTATTCTTCGACGGGTTTTAATGAGTCAAGCTTTGCAGGCCTCGTAATCTTGTGTTTTCCCTCTATTATCTCATATATCGGGTATACTCCAGTGTCCACTGCAAGCTTTGCGATTTCGACTGTTATGTCGCTTGCGTGCCTCCACCCAGTCGGGCACGGCGCGTAAAGGTTAACGTACGTCGGACCCTTGGTTTCAATCGCAGTCTTAATCTTTTTGAACGCGTCCTGCGGAAACCCGATGCTCGTTTGCGCGCAGTAGGGACTCCCGTGCATCGCCATTATGTGGACTATATCCTTCTTCCACTCGTGTTTGCCGAAGCTCTCCTTGCCTGCCGGCGAAGTCGTGGTGGATGCGCCGAACGGCGTCGAACTAGAACGCTGAATTCCGGTGTTCATGTAGGCTTCGTTGTCGTAGCAAATGTAAGTCAAGTTATGGCCGCGCTCAAAGGTTCCGGATATCGCCCCGAATCCAATATCGTATGTTCCGCCGTCCCCGCCGAAGACCACGACATTAACATCATCCTTGCCCAACGCCTTGAGCGCACACTCGACACCTGAACCTATGGACGAGTTGTTTTCGAACGCCCCGTGTATCCACGGAAGCTTCCACGCAGTCTCAGGGTACGGAGTAGAAACTACTTCCATGCAGCCTGTCGACTCCACAAGTATAGTGTTTTTTCCAGCGGCCTTCGTGATAAGCCTAAGCGCTACTGCTGCTCCGCATCCTGCGCACGCCCTGTGCCCTGGCGCAAAGTATTCTTCCTCGGGTAGTCCAGCTATCGCCATCTTACAACCTTTAATAAAGGTTGATCAAAGGATCCATCTTCACTCGTTTTGCTCGCTCGATGGATCTTACCTTTATTTTTGTCTTCCACCTCAGTCATTTCTTTCTTTGGGATGAAACACTTTCTTTCTTTAGAAGAAAGAAAGGGTTCAAAACATCCACTCCTCTTTTTCCCCCTTGTCTTCTCTGGTCATGGAGATCATCTTTTCTACGTGACTAAGCATTACGTCTCTTCCACCCAAGCCCACTATGAAGTTTCGCAACTTGGGGCGCTCGTCTAGCTCGTATAATGCGGATGCTATTTCACTGTATAGTGGGCCGCCCATTCCGGGAGATATTGCTTTTTCGATTACGGCGACTTTGGCGGCATTTTTGAGCGCTTTTTTAAGCACCTGCGCGGGGAACGGCCTAAACGTTATTAGTTTCACGAGCCCTACTTTGACGCCGTTTTTTCTTTGGGCGTCTATCACATCTTTTATTGTGCCGCAAACGGAACCCATGGCGACCAGGAGGATTTCAGCGTCTTCGGTCTCGTATTCTTCGATGTGCCCGTATTCTTTGGGTCTTGAGTTTGGTATTTCGACCGCGAATTTCTTGGAGAAATCCTTGTAGACGTCTCCGATGACTTCTAGGGCGTTTTTCATGGCTTTTTCCTGGCTGTACCGAAACTCCATGTAATGCGACGGAAAACCAATGGGTCCCTGCGTGAGAGGCTCATTGGGGTCGAGCACTGCGTGAAGCGGCTTATAAGCCGGAAGATACTCTTGCACTTCCTCTTCAGTGAGAGTGTTTACCGGCTCGTATACGTGTGAGAGTGTGAATCCGTCGATGCACATCATTGATGGTAGCAGAACCTTATGGTTTTCGCTCATCGCGAATTGCATTATCGTGAGGTCGTATGCTTCTTGGGCTGTTTCCCCGTATACTTGGAGCCATCCCGCGTCGCGGGCTGAAATCGAGTCCTGGTGGTCGTTCCAAATGTTGATTGGCGCAGAAAGGGCGCGGTTCACGATTGTCATGCAAATCGGCAGCCTCATCCCAGATACTATGTAGAGTATCTCGTCCATGAGCGCCAGTCCCTGCGAGGACGTTGCAGTGTATGCTCGGACTCCTGTTGCCGATGCGCCCAGGCAGGCTGATATCGCGGAGAACTCGCTTTCAACGTTTACGTATTCTGTTTTTAGTTCGCCGTCTGCGACGAAGTCGGATAGTTTCTCGACGACGTGAGTCTGAGGAGTTATCGGGTATGCTGCGATAACGTCCGGTCGAACAGCCTTCACAGCCTCTGCGATTGCATGGGATGCCTCCAGTACGTGCTTCATTTCTCCTCCGGCACCATTTCAATGCACTTTACCGGGCAGACGTTAGGGCATATGCCGCAGCCCTTGCAATAATCATAGTCCGCCTGGAACTTGCCGTCTTCCTCCCTCTTGTGTATGCAGCCTTCAGGGCAAAACACCCAGCACGTCCCGCAGGCCGTGCACTTGGCGTGATCAGTAATCGGGCGCATGCTCTTCCACCCGCCGGTCTTCGTGTTAGCCGAGGAGCCGTTGCTTGGGAGAACCGCACCCAACGTGATTTCAGTGTCCCCGATTTTTTCCGTAATCTTTGAAAAATCAACCATTGGCTTTAGCCTCCTCGTAAACCTTGTTGAC